>CALLPT010000120.1 GCA_938015575.1 uncultured Acidimicrobiales bacterium | reverse complement strand
TCGGAGTGGGTCGTCGCCTTGGCGGTTGCGATGCAGCCGCCCTGGTCGATCGCGACGTCGACGAGCACGGAGCCGGACCGCATGGCCTTGACCATGTCCTCGCTGACGATCTTTGGCGCCGCCGCTCCGGGGATCAGGACCGCGCCGATGACAAGGTCAGAGTCGACTACCTCGGTCCAGGCCGATGCGGCCGTGCTGTAGACGGTGCGCAGCGACGAACCGAAGCGCTTTTCGAGCCGATCGAGCACCGCGGTGTCGCGGTCGAGCACCGTGACCTCGGCGCCCATCCCGATGGCGATCTCGATGGCGTTCTCGCCAACCACGCCGCCGCCGATGACGGTCACTTTGGCGCCTGGCACGCCAGGAACACCGCCGATGAGCTTGCCAGCGCCACCTTGGGGTGCTTCGAGGTGGTGTGCGCCCGCTTGGGCTGCCATGCGGCCGGCGACCTGTGACATTGGGGTGAGCAGGGGAAGCCCACCTCGGGGCGACGTCACCGTTTCGTACGCGATGCAGGTTGCGCCCGACGCCATGAGTTCGCGGGTCTGGGGCTCGTCCGCGGCCAGATGCAGGTAGGTGAAGAGCAGGTGGTCGGGGGTGAGCATCGCCCGTTCAGGGGCGAGAGGCTCCTTGACTTTGACGATCATTTCCGCTTGGGCGAACACGTCGGCCGCGGTCGCCACGATGCTGGCTCCGGCCGCTTCGTAGTCTTCGTCGGAGGCGCCGATACCGATGCCGCACCCGGATTGCGCGAGCACCGAGTGGCCGCGGCCGACGAGCTCATGGGCACTGTTGGGGGTGAGGCCAACCCGCTTCTCATCGGTCTTGATCTCGGTGGGCACGCCGACGATGGTCATAGGGCTACTCCTGCGCAACGGTGGTTCGGGCCAGACGCGGCCTTGCGGCGATCGTAAACACCGCATCGTGACGTGTCCCGGCGTTCTTCCACCGAAAACAACGCCTATTTTGCACGAAACCAGCGCCACAGAGCCTGCGGTTGCGCCTATCGTGCATTGATGGCCATAGACCCCATCGATTCGGTGATTCTGCGAGAACTCCAAGCCGACGGGCGCATGACGAGCGCGGAGCTCGCCGACCGGGTCGGCTTGTCTCCGTCATCGGCCTCGCGTCGGGTACGCCGCTTGGAGGAAGACGGCATCATCGATCGCTACGTCATGCTTCTTGACCCGACCGCGATCGGTCGCACCGTGTCGGTCTTCGTCGAGATCAGCCTCGATTCCCAAGCCGAAGAACTGCTCGATGAATTCGAAGCGGCGATTGCGCAAACGCCCGAAGTCATGAGCTGTCACCTGATGGCCGGCGAAGCGGACTATCTGGTGCACGTCGTGTGTGTCGATGTTGCCGACTACGAGCGAATCCACCGCCAACATCTGGCGAGTCTGCCTCATGTCGCTCGGCTGCGGTCGAGCTTCGCGATCCGTCAGGTGTGCAATCGAACGGACTACGAGTTGTCGACCTAAGCTCGGCGCCGTGACGACGAATGCCGAACTCGCTGAGCGCTACCGCGCCGTCCTGCCCGACTACACCAAGCCCTTCTACGAAGCGCCGATCTCGATCGATCGCGGCGAGGGCAGCTGGGTCTGGGACCTCGAGGACAACAAGTACATGGACTGGTTCGGTGGGATTTTGACCACGATGGTCGGCCACGCCCAACCCGACGTGGTCGCCGCGGTCCAAGCCCAAGCAGCCAAGGTCATGCACACCAGTTCGCTCTACCTCAGCGAGCCGATGATCGAACTGGCCGAAGAGGTTGCGGCGGTCAGTGGCATCCCCGACGCTCGCGTCTTCTTCACCACGTCGGGCTCCGAAGCCAACGACATGGCGATCCTGCTGGCGACCGCCTATCGCAAGTCCAACGAGATCCTGGCCATGCGCAACAGCTACCACGGTCGTTCCTTCACGGCCCAGGCGATCACGTCGCACCGGTCCTGGTCGACGACATCGGTCTCGGGCCTGTCGGTCAACTTTGTGCACGGGCCCTACAAGCTCCGCAGCCCGTTCAGCGAGCTCGACGACGATGCGTTCACTCAAGCCTGCGTCAATGATCTGGTCCAGGTGCTCGACATGATGACGGCCGGCGACGTGGCGTGTCTGATCGCCGAGCCGATTCAAGGCGTCGGTGGTTTTGCCACGCCGCCCGACGGGTTCTTCGGCGCGATGCACAAGGTGCTCAGCGAGCAGGGGATCCTCTTTGTCAGCGACGAGGTCCAGACAGGTTGGGGTCGCACCGGCGAGCATTTCTGGGGGTACCAGGCGCACGGGATCGTGCCGGACATGCTCACGTTCGCCAAGGGCGTCGGCAACGGGATCACGCTGGCCGGCATCGTGGCTCGGGCCGACGTGATGAACTGCCTCGACGGCATCTCGTTCACGACCTTCGGTGGCAACCCGCTGTCGACGGCGGCCGGATTGGCGACGCTGAAGTACGTCCAAGACGCCGACCTCCAAGCCAACGCTGCGGCTCGTGGGGCGCAGCTGGTCGAGCGGCTCGGCCCGATCGCCGACTCGACCCCCTGGATCGCCGAGCTGCGAGGCAAGGGGCTGATGCACGCGATCGAGACCGTGCACCCGGGCAGCAACGAGCCTGACCCGTCGATGGCGTTGAAGCTGCTCGAAGCGACCAAGGAACGAGGCCTGCTCATCGGCAAGGGTGGTCTCTACAACAACGTGCTTCGTCTCACGCCGATGCTGAACATCACCGAAGACGAGATGGCCCACGGTCTGGACCAGCTGGTCGACGCGATCGAATCGGTTGCCTGAGTCGGCGATGACGACCATCATCGCCAATGGCACGGTCATCTCGACGACCGGCGCAGAGCCAGCCGACGTGCTCATCGACGGTGAGAAGATCGTCGCGCTGATCCAGCCTGGATCGGAGCTCGCGTTGTCGGCGGCGGCGGGAGCCGAGACGGTGATCGACGCGACTGGCAAATATGTGTTGCCGGGTGGCGTCGACTGTCATACGCACCTCGAAATGCCGGTCGGCGATATCTGGACGGCCGACACGTTCGAGACCGGCACACGAGCGGCGGCGTGGGGCGGAACAACGACGGTGATCGACTTCGCCACGCAGATGGCGGGGGAACAGGTGCGAGCCTGCCTCGACGCTCGGTTCGCCGAGGCCGAGGGCAACTGTGCCATCGACTACGGCTTCCACATGGTCCTCGGCGACGTCACCGGTGACTCCCTCAAGGAAATGGATGCGCTCGTCGACGAGGGCATTTCCAGCTTCAAGCTGTTCATGGCCTATCCCGACCGGTTGCTGAGCGACGATCGTCAGCTGCTGCTGGCGATGCAACAGGCCGCAGGCAACGGGGCGATGATCATGATGCACGCGGAGAACGGCATCGCTATCGACCTGCTGGCGGAACAAGCCATCGAGCGGGGCGAGACTGACCCGATCAACCACGGCTATGTGCGTCGCCCCGAGCTCGAAGCCGAAGCGACCCATCGGGCCATTCAGCTGGCGGCGGTTGGCGCGTGCCCGCTCTACATCGTGCACCTCTCCTCGTCGCATGCGCTGGAGCAGGTGGCTTGGGCGCGGGCCAAGGGCGCCAACGTGTTTGCCGAGACGTGCCCGCAGTATCTGTACCTGAACCTCGAAGACCATCTTGGCTTGCCCGATTTCGGCGGTGCGGGCTACGTCTGTTCGACGCCATTGCGAACCAAGCACGAACATCATCACGCCGATCTGTGGCATGGGCTTCGCCAGAACGACCTGTCGGTGGTCAGCACCGATCATTGCCCGTTCTGTCTGAATGACAAGGCGGCAGGCGCCGATGACTTCCGCGCCATTCCGAACGGCATCGGGGGGATCGAGCACCGCATGGATCTGCTGTACCAGGGCGTCGTGCAGGGCGAGATCTCGTTGCCGCGATGGGTCGAGTTGTGCGCGACGACCCCGGCGCGCATGTTCGGCCTCTATCCGCAGAAGGGCGTGCTGGCACCTGGTAGCGACGCTGATGTCGTCGTCTACGACCCGGCGGCGACCTGGACGATCAGTGCGGACACCCACCATATGGCGCTCGACTATTCGGCGTTCGAAGGCTTCGAGATGCAAGGCGGTGTCTCGACCGTGCTGTCACGAGGCCGGGTCATCATCGACGGCGGCACCTACCACGGTTCGCCGGGCGACGGCCGCTACCTCCGCCGTGGCCTCAGCTCCTACCTCCTCTAGCTGCCCTCCTCCGACACCCACCCGTAACGGTGTCTGACACCTGTGACGGTGCGTAACGGCGTAACGGTGTCTGACACCTGTGACGGTCTGAAACGAGGGGTTGAATTGGAGCGCTCCAATTTTGTAGGGTGCCCACGGCTTCACATGTGGTGAAGCGGGGGAGCATCCATGGAAACGATCAACCACCTCGTCGACGGTGTAACTGTCGAAGGCACGTCGGGCATCACCAAGCCGGTCTTCAATCCGGCGACCGGTGCGCAGACCGCCGAATTGGCCATGGCAACCGTCGACGAAGTCGATGCCGTCATTGCCTCGAGTCAAGCCGCCTTCGAAGAGTGGTCCGAGGTCAGCCTGGCCCGTCGGACCAAGCTCATGTTTTCCTACCGCAATCTCGTCGAGAAGCACGCCGAAGACATCGCCAAGCTGATCACCGCCGAGCATGGCAAGGTGCTCAGCGATGCCATGGGCGAAGTCGCCCGTGGCCTCGAGAACATCGAGTTCGCATGCGGCATCGCCGACAATCTCAAGGGCGCCTATAACGAGTCGGCCTCGACCGGTGTCGACGTGTACTCGGTGCGCCAGCCGCTGGGTGTCGTGGCCGGCATCACGCCGTTCAACTTCCCGGCCATGGTCCCGCTGTGGATGATCCCGAACGCGCTGGCCTGCGGCAACACGTTCATCCTCAAGCCGAGCGAGCGTGACCCCTCGGGTCCGATGCTCATCGCTGAGCTCGCGCAAGAAGCCGGGTTCCCTCCCGGCGTGCTCAATGTCGTCAACGGCGACAAGGTGGCCGTCGACCGTCTGCTCGAACACCCCGACGTCCGCGCCGTGAGCTTCGTCGGCTCGAGCCCAATCGCCCAGTACGTCTACGAGACGGGCAGTCGCAACGGCAAGCGGGTGCAGGCTCTCGGCGGCGCCAAGAACCACATGATCGTCTTGCCCGACGCCGACCTCGACCTCGCAGCTGATGCCGCGGTCTCGGCGGCCTACGGCTCGGCGGGGGAGCGCTGCATGGCGATCTCGGTCGTCGTCGCTGTTGGTGAAATCGCCGACCCGCTCGTCGACGCGATCAAGGTGCGCATGGAGAAGCTCACCATCGGCGACGGCACCGATCCTGCTTCTGAGATGGGGCCGATCATCACCGGCGAGGCCCGGGATCGCATCGCCGACTATGTCCAGCAAGGCGTCGATGCCGGCGCGTCGGCGGTCGTCGACGGGCGCGAGGCCAGCTTCGACAACGACGGCTTCTTCATCGGGGTCACCCTGCTCGACAACGTCACGCCGGACATGACCGTCTACCAAGACGAGATCTTCGGCCCGGTGCTTTCGGTCGTCCGCTCAGACTCGTATCAAGAAGCCGTCGACCTAATCGCCTCGAACCGATGGGGCAATGGGGCAGCCATCTTCACCCGCGACGGAGGCGCCGCCCGTCAGTTCCAGCGCGACGCCGATGCTGGCATGGTTGGCATCAACGTGCCGATCCCGGTTCCGGTCGGCTACCACAGCTTCGGTGGCTGGAAGGACTCGTTGTTCGGCGACACGACCATGTACGGCCCCGAAGGTGTGAAGTTCTACACCAAGGCCAAGGTCATCACGAGCCGCTGGCCCGACCCGTCGACCAGCACCGTCAACTTGGGCTTCCCCACCAACGACTGAGCAGCTGCTCGCCGCCGCCTCGCTTCGGCTGGGCCGCTCCGCGGATCGGCCAGCTACGCGGTGCCGAACATGCGGTCGCCCGCGTCGCCAAGCCCGGGCACGATGTAGCCGACGTCGTTCAGGTGACTGTCGACCGAGGCGGTCACGATCTGGACATCAGGGTGTGCCTGGTGGAGCCGCTCGATGCCTTCGGGCGCCGCCAACAGGCACAGGAAGCTGATCTCGGTCGCGCCAGCTTCTTTGAGCAGGTCGATCGCAGCCGCAGCCGAGTTGCCCGTCGCCAGCATGGGGTCGACCACGATCACGCGACGCCGGTCGAGTTCGTGCGGAAGCTTCAGGTAGTACTGGACTGGCTGCAGTGTTTCTTCGTCTCGATACAACCCAACGAATCCGACGCGGGCGGCCGGGATGAGGTCGAGCACCCCGTCGAGCAGCCCATTGCCCGCCCGCAGGATCGACACCAGGGCGAGCTTCTTGCCGTCGAGCACCGGCGCTTCCATCGAGGTCAGCGGCGTCTCGATCGACTTGGTCGTCAGCGGCAGGTCACGCGTGATCTCATACGCCAGCAACTGGCTGATTTCTCGCAGCAGCTGCCGGAACTCGCTGGTGGAGCGGCCCTGCTCGCGCATCAGCGTGAGCTTGTGCTGCACGAGCGGGTGGTCGACGACGACCAGGTCCGGTGAGCTCATCCGGCGACCTCAACGACGGCATTGAGGAGGACCGAGGCACCGCGCTCAGCTTCCTCCGGCGAGATGTTTTCCGCCTCGTTGTGCGACAGGCCGTCGTCGCACGGCACGAAGATCATCGAGGTCGGTACATGCTCAGCGACGTAACAGGCATCGTGGCCCGCACCGGAAACCATGCGTTGATGGCTGAAGCCGAGTTCAGACACGGCGGTCTCGACCGCAGCCACACAGTCTTCCGAAAAGGCCACTGGCGGAGAATCATTGTCGACCGCGATCGCAGAGGTCACACCGTGCGTTGCGCAAGCGTCGGCCACGATGGCTCGCATCGCATCGTCCATCGCCTGAAGCGCGGCCGCGTCGGGGTGACGGAGATCGAGCGAGCAGGCGATGCGCTCGGGGACGGTGTTGGGCGAGACGGGCTCGGAGCGAAACATCGCGAACGTCGCCCGCCCCCACGGTGCGTACTCGGCCGCCATTGCGTAGGTGCGAGTCAAGATGTCGCCGATTGCCCGGGACGGGTCCTGGCGTACATCCATCGGGGTCGGGCCCGCGTGTGCGGGATGCCCGAAGAGCTCGAGGGTGTACCACCGCAGGCCCTGCACGCCGGTCACGACACCGACTTCGAGCTTCTCGGCTTCGAGGATGGGGCCTTGCTCAATGTGGAGCTCGAACGACGCCGAGTAGGGCGAGGGGGCCGCGGGCCGGCTGCCGGCCCAGCCGTGGCGGTCGAGTTCTTCGCCTACCGAGATGCCGTCTACGTCGACGAGCGCCCGGGCGTCGGTGAGTGCGAGCTTGCCGGCCCAGACGGCCGAACCCATCATCGAGTGCTGGAAGCGACTGCCCTCTTCGTTCGTCCAGACGGCGACCTCGATTGCCGCTGCCGTCTCACGGCCTTCGTCGTTGAGCGACTCGATCACTTCGAGACCGCCGAGGATCCCGTACACCCCGTCGAAGCGGCCACCGGTCGGCTGCGTGTCGAGGTGTGAACCGATGAGCACCGGGGCGACGGAAGGATCAGTTCCTGGCCGGCGAGCGAACAGGTTGCCGATCTCGTCGTATTCGATCGTGCAGCCGGCCGCAGTGGCCCACGACGTGAACAGTTCTCGGCCGGCGCGATCCTCGTCGCTGAGCGCTTGACGATTCGAGCCGCCGGCAACACCAGGGCCAACCTCGGCCATGTCCATCAACCGGCTCCACAGCCGGTCCCGGTCCACACGAAGACTCATGTGGCCAGTCTGACAGGTCCGGCCCCGTATCACTGCTGGCAGTGCCGTATTCCATCTGGGGTATTCCCGAGATTTCGAGAACCGCACGGCGGGGTGGCCTCGATAGAGCAAGCATGACCACCGTTGCTCCTCAATCAATGCTCGTGTCGACGACGAGCGCTCCGCCTCCGGCGGGTCCGCGCCTTTACGGGCCTCGAGTCGACGAGCGTCGTACGCTGCGTGACCAGGCAACTCGGGTCGCCCGATTCGTGCTGAGTGCCCTCGCCGTCGGCATCGCGTATCTCATCGACGGCGAGATCTTTGCACCCGTAATCTTGCTGTTCGTCATCGTCGTGCCGCTCGAGAAGATGTACCCCCGGCGCAAAGGGCAGAAGCTACGGCGGCCCCTCGTCGGCACCGACATCACGTTCGCGCTCATCAGCCCGCTCCTCAATATCTTCGGCATTGCGGCTGTCATTGCCATTGGTGGGCTGAGCCTATTTTGGATTCCCGGGATCGCGTTCCGACCGCTCGTAGCGATGCTGCCACCGGTCGCCGTGCCGATTGTGGCCTTTTTCTTGTTCGACTTCCTCGGCTACTGGACGCACCGTTGGGCCCACGAAGTGCCGTTCTTGTGGCGCTTTCATGCCGTGCACCATTCGCCCGAGCACATGGACTGGATCTCTGGCTTCCGGATTCATCCGTTCGATGGCGTGCTCATTGCGCCCGCGTTCTTCTTCCTGCTGGCGGCTGGCTTCGACGTGGAGCTCACCGGCATTTTGGCATTGCTCCAGATCATCCTCGGCCTGTTCTTCCATGCGAACGTTCGAGTGCGCTGGCGTTGGCTCGACCGCCTCGTTGCCAATCCCGAGTTCCACCACTGGCACCATGCCAACGAGTCCGATGCGATCGGACACAACTATGCGCCGGCACTTCCGGTCTGGGATCAAGCCTTCGGCACATTCTTCATGCCGAGGAGCGACCGCCGCCCGCAGCACTATGGGGTCGACGAACCAATGCCCGTCCACCTCGTGGGGCTGCTCACCCATCCGCTCCGAGGCGCGCGGTCGCAGGTCTCGAAGCTGCGTCATCCGGTCCGAGCCGTCCGAGCGCTGGTCTCGGGCCTGCGCTCACTGTTTGGCGATGTTTGGACCGTATCGAGGCGTCCGACCCACTCGGTCCGACGCCAGAGCGGCCCCGGTTGTCAGTCCACGAACGCCTCGCTCTTCGACCCGGACGATGCACCCGGTCATGCTCCAAGCTTCCGCTTCTGAGCTTGGCCGCCCCGGTCGACCCGACCACTTGAGTAACGTCGACGTCGTGGCCGAACGCGGGGCGGCAGCCGGGACCGACACCGAGCTTGTGGGCCGCGTCGGGGCCGGCGATCGCGACGCTCTCGACGAGTTGTATCGACGCCACGCTCCCTGGCTAACCGCTCGGTTGTCTCGCCGCTGCGGCGACCCGGAGCTCGTCGATACCGCGATCCAAGACACGTTTCTTGCCGTGTGGAAGCAGGCGGCCCGCTACCAACCGCACGGCGAGGTCGGTGCTTGGATCTGGACGATCGGTATCCGGCGCCTCATCGACCAGTTGCGGCGCCGTCGGCCCCCGACCCCGGTCGCCGATGCTTCGATCTTCCACGCAGTGCTCGTCGAGGAAATCCCGCTTGCGCTGGGCGATACCCCGGTCGGCGATGCGCTTCGTCGACTCGAGCCCGACCTCCAAGCCGTACTGGTCGCCGTTGGGTTCTGCGGCCTGACCAACCGCGAGGCGGCGCGCCTCCTCGCCATCCCGATTGGCACAGTGAAGTCCCGGCTCTCCCGAGCTCGACGCCAACTCCAGGAGCTCATGTGATGCACCCTGTCGAAGCCGCCCTCCGAGAACAGGCAGCCGTCCCGATGCGATTCGGACCAACCGCAACGCGTCGGACCGACGCCGCCCGCGTCGAAGAAAACCTGCGGATGGTGCACGCCGAACTCGACGCGCCCGCTGAGTCCTGGTTCGCCCGAGCGCTTACCAAGCTGGGGGTGTCCGACACCACGGTGCCGCTCGTGACGGCAACGCCTGCGCTGCGCCGTTCGTGGTTCGTGGCCGTGCTGGTTGCCGTACTGTTCGCCTTGAGCGCCGCGTCCAACGAGGGTGGCGGGGTTGATCGCATCGCCGTGTTCTTGACACTCGCCCCGCTGATGCCGCTCGCTGGCGTGGCGCTCGCGTTCGGCCGAGGCGTCGACCCGACACATGAGCTGGTTGTCGCCGCTCCGCAAGACACCTCCCGCGTGTTCCTGGTACGAGCGCTCACCGTGATGACGACGAGCTCCGTCTTGTTGGTGCTCGCATCGGTTCTACTGCCAACCGGCGGTGCATTCCGGTTTGCGTGGCTGCTACCCGCATTGGCGGTGACGGGCGCGTCGATGGCGGCTTCGGCCCACGTCGAGCCACGACGCTCGGCTCTCCCGATAGCGGCGACGTGGATCCTCATCGTGCTGATCGGCACCCAGACCGCGTCGGCGGAAGCCACCTTTGGGCCGGTCCTGCAGCTGCTAGCCGCCGCAGCTGCTGCGGGTTCGGCGATCGCGATCTGGCGCCAACGAGGAGCGATCGAATTCGGGCCGACGCGAGGTCACCGATGAGCGGTCCGGCGCTGTCGATCACGGGTCTGCAGCATCGGTTCGGCGGACACGAGGTGCTTGCTGTCGACCGACTTGTGCTCCCGGAAGGCACGACTGCGCTGCTTGGACCGAACGGCTCGGGCAAAACGACGCTGCTGCGGCTACTGGCCACGGTGCTGCCGATCCAAACTGGGACGGTGCATGTTGGTGCGCATGATCTCGCCGACGCTGATCACCGGAGGCTGCTCCGGCATCGGCTCGGGTTCGCCATGCAGGACGAACGTCTTCCAGGTCGGATGCGCGTCGGCGAGTTCTGCGACTACGTCGGTGCGCTCAACGAGATCTCGCCTCGCCGTCGGCGTCTTCGTTGGACCGATTGGGTGCTGAACGAGGCGGGTCTGGCCAGCGAGCGCAGCACGCGTATCCAAGATCTGAGCGGTGGTATGCGGCGCCGGGTGCTGCTCGCCCAGGCCCTCCTCGGTGATCCCGAAGTGTTGCTGCTCGACGAGCCGCTGGTCTCGCTCGATGCCGCGCATCGGGCATCGATCGTGGCGTCGATCGCAGCCTCAGCCGCTCAACGCACAACGGTTGTGGCGACTCACCATGCTGACGAATTGGCGACGATCTGTCGCCATGTCGTTGTCCTCGTCGCTGGTCGGGTTGCGTTCTCTGGGCTACCAGGGGAGTTGGCGGCGGTCGCTGGAGGTCGGACCTTCGAGACGTCAGCGCCGCCGGACGATCCGGCTGCTCGCGCCATGGGGCCGGACCGCTTCCGAGTGGTCGACAAGCGACCGGTTGACGGCGTGCCTGTCGAGCCGACTGTGCACGACGGTTATCTCGCGGTTGTGTCTGACTCGCGTGTCGGCTGAATGCGCTCCGCCGGCAACGGCAGCCGCATCGCCAGAAGCAGCGCCGCGGCATTGGCTGCTCCCGATAGCGCGAAGGCGAGGCGAAAGCTGTCGAGCGCCTCGACCAGCAGCTGCGCGACGTAGGGGCCCACCGCCGCCATGGCCCCGGCGGTGGCGAAGACCCGTCCCACGATTGAGCCCGCGTGGGCTCTTCCGAAGTGATCGCCGACGAGTGCAGGCAGCAGCGTGACCGTTGCGCCATAGGCGATGCCGAAGCCAATCGCGGCGGGGTACAGCAACGCGAGTCCGGGCGCGGTGGCCATACCGAGGAACGAGACCGATTCGAGTGCAAAGGCGGCCATGGCCACCGGTCGGCGCCCGAAACGATCCGAGGCCGGCCCGGCCATCAGTCGTCCAGCCAACCCACCGACACCAATCGCCGAGATCACGGTCGCGGCGGTCACCGCGCCGACGCCAAGGTCGACAGCGAAGCGGCTGATATGCACGAACGGCACGAAGACGACCGTGAAGGACAGCGCGTACATGACCAGGATCTGCCAGTAGACCCGGGTGCGCATCGCAACGCCGGGTGCGAGGCCAAACTCCTCTGACGTTGGCACGATCGATGCGATTCCGTCGGGATGCTGGCCCAGCGCTTCGGGATCGCGCACCATCCGTGATGCGGCCGCGACCATCACGATTCCGCCAATGAGCGCCATCGTGCGCAGCGCGGCACGCCACCCCCAGGCCTCGATCATGATGGCGGCCAGCGGCGGCACCACGATGTTCGCCAAGCTGCCGCCGGCGGTCGTGAGCGCGAGCGCAAGGCCTCGCCGCTGAATGAACCAGCGCACCACGGTGGCGTTGCAGGGAACCCACGACGCGCTCATACCGATCGGCGCTATGACTCCGAGCCCGATGAACACCATCCATAGCGACGACGAGCTGGCCCACAACAGGTAACCGGCGATCAGGATGACGGCGCCCGTCCCGACCACGCGTGACGGTCCGAGGCGATCGGTGAGGTGTCCAGAGACCGCGGACAGTGCGCTGTAGCCGAAGACGTAGAACGCGAAAATCAGCTGGATGCGCCCCTCTGACCAGCCGGTGTCGAGGCTGACCGCATCGACGAACGTGCCGAAGCTGAACTGCAACCCGTAGACCACAAACAGGACCAGGAACCCGGCGCCGACGACGGTCCAACCAGCGAAGCCGGGGTGTGCTACTTCCGATTGTCGCGGTGTCGGCCGTGTGCGCACTCGCTGAGTGTGACACGAGCCGGTCCGACCCTCATAAGACGGCACTGCCTGGCGCTAGTCTCGCCGACGATGGAAGAGCCGCTTTTCGAGCAGGTGGGCGAGGCGGCCCGCTCGATGACGCCCCGCGACCTTGGCGTGTTTCGCAGCCGTTCGCATCGCCGCGGTATCAAGGTGTGGTTCGACTCCGAAAAGGCTGGTCGTGAGCATTTCGAGGCCCAGTTGTTGTCCCGGCGCTACGTCGACGGCACCGACGGCCTGGCGCTCGAGGTCGGCTTTCATGCCGAGCACCGCGAGGTCGCCAAGAACGAGGCGGTGATCGAGCTGCTGTCGAAGCGGTCCCGCCAATGGCGCAAGACGCTCGGCGAAGCGGCCGAGGTCGGCCTGTTTTTCGGAGCCGATGGCTGGCGGCGAGTCAGCGAGGTCTGGCTTGAACCCGACCTCGACGACCCGGAGCTGGCGTTTGAAGTCGCGGCGCGGCTCGTCGACTATGTCAGTGCCATCGAACCTTCCCGGAAACCCTGAACGCCGAAAGATCGACGCTGCCATGGACCAGACGCTCAATCCCGAAATGCCATTCGGCCATGCCCGGTTCGACGAGCGAGTCGCGCTCATTACCGGCGGG
>CALLPT010000119.1 GCA_938015575.1 uncultured Acidimicrobiales bacterium | reverse complement strand
CCTGCGTCTCGTCGTGGGTCGCGGGTGATGGGGTCGAATTCGCCTGCGTCGCGTCTGGGGTCGCGGGTGATGGGGTCGAATTCGCCTGCGTCTCGTCGTGGGTCGCGGGTGATGGGGTCGAATTCGCCTGCGTCGCGTCGTGGGTCGCGGGTGATGGGGTCGAATTCGCCTGCGTCGCGTCGTGGGTCGCGGGTGATGGGATCGTGTTCGCCTGCGTCGCGTCGTGGGTCGCGGCGCGGCCCTCCGTCGAACTCGCCGGGTGGTGGTCCGTCGGGAAGCGGTGGTGGTGGGCCGTCGGGTGGCGGTGGTACGCGACCGGAGTCTGCCGGTGGTGGCCCGTCGGGCAGCGGTGGAGGTGGACCATCCGGTGGCGGCGGGACCGAACCGTCACCAGGGAGCGGTGCCCGCGAGAGCAGATCGCTCGCTTCTGAGCTCCGACCGACGGACGAGCCATCGTCGCCAGGGCCGTCTGCCCGTGGAGGTGTTCCGTCTGGATCGCCGGCGCGGGGACCGGAACCGGAGATGCTTCGCTCCGCCGCGCTCGATCCCGCGCTGATACCGCCGTCGATTGCCGCCTTCTTGAAGTCGATCTCCTCTTCGAAGATTGCCTGGTCGCCGACCGAGGCGCCGAACCCGATGGCGCCCTGAGCGACATCGTCGGCGTAGGGCGCCATCCGAGAGCCGGTCTGGCCGATCGCCTTGCTTGCACCAGCACCAATGCCGCCTGCCACGGCGCCGGTCAGCGCACCGCGGCCCGCCATCTCCGCGATTTCTCCGGGGTCGATATTGGTGAAGTCGAACGATCCGTCGGGCTGCATCACCTGATTTGCGGTGGCGCCGCCTGCGCCGCCGATCGCACCGGCGGCCGCGCCCGTGACGGCGCCGCTCACCAGGGTCGCGGCGCGGCCCGCGAAGTACGAGGCAGCTCGGGCGCCGATGGCGCCACCTGCGCCGGCCGCAACGCCGCTGATCACGCCATCGACAGCCGCTCGCCTGGGCGAGAAGTTCTTGTTCGCGTAGCCGAACCCAGCGCTGATGGCGACGCCGATCAGCACGGCGCCACCGACGGCGCCGAAGCCGGTTGCGATGAGAGCAGCGCCGGCGACGATGACCAGACCCAAGGCGAGCGAGCCCCAAGGGTCATCGACAATTGCCTGGCCGAATGCCTCGAGCTTGCTCATGGCCTGGCGCTCGCGCCAGTCGTCGAAATCGGCAATGGAGACTGGCTGAAGGCCGGTCGGGTCGAGTCGGTTGATCGGATCGCTGTACGCGAAGTTGTACGGATTCGAGGCACCGGTGCGGGCGAAGACCGCTGGCAGCGGGTCGCGACTCAGGAACGAGCGGGTGTTCGGGTCATACACCCGGGCACCCATGAACACGAGGCCGTCGACGGTCAGCTCGCCATGAAAGCCAAGGTCGATATCGGCCGTGACGACATCGGATCCATACGGATCAGCGGCGACACCCGCGCTCCACCCCGTCGAGCTGCCGAGTTCGTGCACGTGGGTGCCCGAACGCAGGAACTGTCGCTCGCCGACGCCGATGGGCTTGTGCGAGAGGACATCATCCCAGTGGATGAGTGTCGCATCGACCTGCTCGACTCGACCGAGCGCCGAGTGCGTGAAGTTGCGTCGGTGCGTCGAACCGTCGGCCGCGGTCGTCTCGACGGCGACGAGTTGGTCGAGTGAGTTCCATTCGAATCGGAGCTGGTCGCCGTTGGGGCGTCGTTCGCCCGAGCGTCGCCCACGGTTGTCGTAGTCGAACTGGTACTCGCCGTCAGGTGCCGTGATGCTCGTCAGCCGATTGCCGTCATAGGTGAAGCGACGCTCGCCCGTGGGAGTGCGTTCGGTCTCGATCATGCTCGAGTCGGTGTAGGTGAACGCGTAGCGATCGCCACTCGCCGCCACGGTTTCTTCGAGCCGCCCGGCGGCGTCGTAGCGGTGCACGCGACCTTGGGTATCGGCGGTGATCTGGTTGGCAAGGTTGCGCTCGCCGTCGAGGGTGCGGGCGACCTGTGGAAGCTGCACGCCGGCGGCGCTCAGCGACTCGAGCCGTCCAGCTGCTGAGCGGGCGATCTCGATTCGGTGCCCCGCAGAGGATTCGAGCGACTCGACAAGGCCGTCGGCATCGAGCTGCCAGCTTGTCGTGCCAGTGATAGAAGACTCGACCGATGCCAGCCCGCCGGTTTCGTCGTGGCCGAGGCGAATGGTTGCTTCGGGACTTGACAGTTCGGTGATCCGGCCCGCTGTGTCGTAGGTGTAGCCCACAAGTTCGGTGCCGTCTTCGTGCACGATTGCGGTGAGGTCGCCAGACTCGGGTGCGTAGTCGAAGCGGACCGCGTCGTCACCGCTACGCAGGCTGGTCAGACGGCGAGCCGGGCTGTGCTCGAACGTCGCGCTGACGCCACTCGACGATGAGATCGAGGCGACGGCACCGCTGATGTCGTGTTCGAGGATGACCTGTTCGTCGCGGCCCTCGACCTGCACGATGCGGCCAAGGCGATCTCGTTCGAGTTCGGTGATCGCTCCAGCCGGATCGGTGATGCGGCTGGTGAGCCCACGATGATCGAACTCGAGGAGCGCCGGTGTCGCCGTGCCCGACTGCACCTGTACCGCTCCGTCGCCCCATGCCAATGATCCCGATCCACGAGCGCCAGACCACGAGGTGACCCGGCCGAGCTCGTCGAACTGGAAGTCGAGCTCGACGTCGTCTCGAACGAGGTGCAGGCCGAGTCCGGCGCTATCGACGTGAGCGGCGACGCCGTCGGCATCGGTGATCGAGATGAGTTGTCCGTGGCGGTCATAGTCGTAGGTGGCGGTGCGCCCGCCAGGGGTGGTGCGGGTCGCAATGCGACCGCCGGCGGTATAGGTCAGCCGCAACGAACCGCGAGCGTCACCGATGCTTGTTGGACGACCGGCCGCGTCGATCTCGATTCGGCGCTCGACACCTTGTTCGCGGATTACCGCGGGCTGGCCGTTCGGATGATGCGACTGGGCGAACACTTCGCGGTTGCCCACCACCACCTGCACCGTGCGGTCGAGTTCGTCGAGGGTGCGGGTCGTGCGCACGCCGTCAGCGTCGACCTTGGCGATCCAATTGCCGTTCGCGTCGTACTCGATCGTTGTGGTTGCAATGCCATCGATCGAGATCCCCAGCAGTTGGCCGAGATCGTCGAAGGTGTTCTCGAAGCGGTGGTCGTCGACCACGACGGCGACGCAGCGGCCGAACGTGTCATATTCGAACTCGGTTGCGTCGCCCGATGGCTCGATGCGTCGAACGACCTCGCCGTGGTCGCCGTGCTCGACCGACCACAGCAGCTGGTCGTTGCGAGTGGCCGTGAGTACCCGGCCGGCAGGGGTGTAGGTATAGGTCGTGCGCCCGTTGGCCTCGTGGCTCGACAAGCAGTTGCCGCCGGCGTCGTTCTCGAAGTCGGTACGACGACCGTCCAGGTCGGTGACGCTCGAAACGAGCCCCGCAACGTCATAGGTGAACAGCGCGGTCGGGCCGTCTTCGGTTCCAACAGCAAGCAGCTGGCCGTCTCGGTCCCAGTCGTGAAGTAGCCGAACTCCGTCCGGATCCACAATCTCGAGGGGGAGGCCGCGGTCGTCTCGGAGGACGGTCGTGACCGCTCCCGTCGGGTCGACGATTCGGCTTGGTTCGCGGGCGTCACCGTCATAGGCGAGTTCGTTCACACCGCCAGCCGGGTCGATGACTCGGACGAGCCGGCCGACCGCGTCGAACTCCCGTCGCTCCTCGAGGCCATCAGCTCGGACGATCCGTGTTACCAGGTCCTCGCGGGCGTCGGCCGCGTACTCGTACGTAGTAGTGCCTCCCTTGCGGTCGGTGAGCGACGTCATCTGGGCTTCGTCGTTCCAGGTCATACGCATGACGCCGCCGTCGGCTCCGACCATGCTGAGGAGGTTGGCCTTGGCGTCGTGGGCCATCTGCGTGGCGAGGGTGCGGCTCTCGGCTTCGACGACGCGAGCGGTCCCGTCGGCGTCGTACTCGTAGGCACTCACGCGGCCGAACGGGCTCAGCTGGGTTTCGGCGCGGCCCCACCTGTCATAGGTGTTGCGCACGTATTCGATGCCGTCGGCATCGGTGATGGCGACGATGCGAAGTGCATCGTCGAGTTCATAGGTCGCGCCGCCAGACGGGCGCACCACGGCCACACAGCAGAGGGAGTCGTCGTAGCGCCACGAAGCGATCCGGCCGTCTGACGTCGTCGCCGTCTGCACGAGCTTGGTTTCGGGATCGAGTGCATAGGTGACGAAGCGGCCCGTCGTTGACTCGCTGACGCGCACGGCGGCTGCATCGAATTGGACGGTCCACCGAGCCGGTCCGTCGGCTCCGCCGGTGAGTGTGCCGTCGGCGTCGAACGTCCAAGAGCGCTCGTAGCCCTGGGTGAGGGTGAAGCCATCGGCGGTGACGTCGAGCATCAACGAACGGCCGCGTTGAGCGACGAAGCCGTCCCCGTCGCGGTCGAAGGTGATCTGGGCGCCGTCCGCAAGACGAACCGTCGCCCGGTCGTCGGACACGTCGAGGTGCATGTCGATCGCCGCACTCCAGCCGAAACCGAAGTAGCCCAGGCCCCTGCTCGCTGCGTTGTACGTGCGTCGTGGCGCGATGGCGTCGGCGAAGCCGGGCATGGCGAGGTCATGCTCGGTGTGCACGAAGTTGCCGTTCGCCATGCAGATCGGATCGTCGGCGAAGCCCGCATTCGGCGGGAGACCGTGGAATGCCGGCGCATTCAGCTTGATGAGGCCCGCCGGCTGCTCCAGGCCGTAGTGCTTCAGCACCGAACCGATAAACGCGTTGGACACGGTGATGAGCCCGCTGTTGTTCGGCCCAATGGCATCTCGAACCGCCCAGATACCGGCGACATTGAAGTGCAGGAAGTCGAGGTAGAGCGACATCGCCGGCAGGCCGAGCTGGATCAGGGTCCGGCCGTGGTCGCCGGTGGCTTCGATTGCCGGCTGCTGTGCCTGCAGGGCGTTCTCGTAGGTGCTGTGAAGGTGCGGGTCGGTGAAGCGCCCGTCGATCATGGTGAAGCCGTCGAGGTACTGGTCGACAGCATCGAGGTCGATGCAGCACATTCCTTCGTCAGCGCCGAGCGAGGCGCGGTCGGCCTCGATGGCAATCGGATCGGGCTTGTCGGCTGCGGGATCCTTTTCGTCTTCGTCGGCCTTCTTCTCGGGCGGATCAGCCTCGTAATACTCGTCTTCGCTTACCCGCTCTTGTTCGGGGCCGGGGGTCGAGTACCAACCGACGAGGTTGCCGATGTTGTAGTGCGCAAAGTCGTTGCCCCGAACTCGGAAGTCGTTCCAGGCTCGCGGTCGGCTCGGCCGTTGCTCGGGACGTTCGACGGTTTCGAACGCTTTCTCTCGTGGCGACTTCCCGAACAGGGTCTCGCCGAGGTCGACGATGGCGCCGCCAACTGCGGCGAGTCCATGCACAACAACGTTGCCCGCTTCGTAGACGAAGTCTTCGGGCGAGTTGCCGGCGCGTTCCCACGCGTCGGCCGCCTCTTGGATCTGCCCTTCGGCGTGGCCGACCTTTCCTTCGAGTCGGTCGATTTCGGCGAAGACCGCTTCGGCGTAGGCCACATTGTTGGTTTGGATTGCCGCTTGCTGCCAGATTCTGCCCCACTGGTCGGCGTCGTTCCAGAGCCTGGCGGCGACCGTCTGGACGTTCTCCTCGTCTTCTTCGGCGCGCTTGCGGAACTCGTCGCCCCATGGCCCGCTCCAACGTTCGAGTGCGACGTCTCGGTCGGCGCGATTTCGGGCGAGTGTTTCTCTCAGCGCCTCACGGAGCTCCGCAAGTCGCTGACCTTGATCGAGGGCGACTGGAAAGTCGAACTCTGGCCGCCGAAAGATTGTGATGTCAGCCATTGCGGCTCGCTCCCACCATGCGATTGTCGTGTGTCGAATTGTGCGACGGGACCGTCCCACCGGTCAGCGCACAAGGACGCATTGAGTCTGCGGTGTATGACCCGCAATCTGCAAGAACTGGTCCTTGGGTACCAGCCTGGCAGAGGGCGCAACCGCTAGAGCTGCACGTCGATCTCGCGGAAGTAGTGACTCACCAGCGCTTCGAAACCGACGGCAAAGACGGTCCAGTCGGCGCCGTCGCGCATGACGGTCTGATGCACGAAGGTCTTGCCGACGCGATTCGAGAGGCCTTCGTTGAGGGCGTAGGTGCTCATCGAGAACTGTGCCATCGTGAATTCGGGCCGTAACTCAAGGCCGAAGATCTCGGCGAACTGCTCGAACAATGTGCCATAGGCCTGGAGCAGGGCTTCCTCGCCAGCGGCGACCGCGGCTCGCAATTCAGGGTCTACCAGGGTGCCGATGCTCGACGTGAGTGTCTTGTAGACGCGCCAGCGTTGGCTCTGCAGGAGCGCGAAGTTCTGCGCGGCCACCGAACGGATCAGCTCGGCTCGTAGTGCCCGGATTTCGTCTCGGTCGCCGCGCTCGAACACCTCGGCGTTTGCGGTGATCAGTTCGAATGCGTGATTGCCGGTCGTGGCGGCGTTGCCGGCGGGCATCGAGCGCACGATCTCCAAGACGACGGCGCGGCGCAAATTCTCTTGGGGCGTGCCCGAGCCTCGCCCTTCCCACAAGGAGTACGTCGCGGCGCGAGGAATATCGGCGTCGATGATCACCTTTTCGATGCGGATCGCGTCGACGCCCGCGGTGACGCCGTGGGTAAGCACGGCGTCGAGCGCAGAATCGAGCGCACGTCGCTCGAGTTCGTCGGTGGTGAAACGCGGCTTGCGACCACGCCGCGGGGGAGCGGCGGCAATCTCGGGTGCAGGATCAGAAGCGGCCATATCGGACCCGGACCCTAGTAGCCGATGCTTGGGTCGGGGACCGAACGGTTGCCGCCGGCTGGCTTGGCGGCAATGCCGAAGTGCAGGCAACAGTGCCACAGCTTCTTGAACGTTTGGAGAGGAGAGCCTTCGGGGTCACCGGAGAGCGACGGTGGCGTGAAGTCCAGGTAGTCGAGCGCCCGGCCGATTGCAGCCGCGTCGACAACTCCGTCGGGTCGTGCGACGCGGTGGGCGAGTTCGGCAATGTTGGGCCCGCGGAAGCGTGGGTCGATGTCACCGGGATGGACTTCGGAACCTTCGTGCCAGCCAAGCTCGAACCCGTACCTGTGTGCGGCATCGCTCAGGTCTCGTTCGACCTCGGTGCCAGCGAAGCTGGGATCGGCCACGATGGCTACGACATCTCGGGCAAGGTCGATTCCACCGTGGACCTGGGCCTCGACATAGCGGTCAAGCTCGCGGGCCGACGGTTGGCTTGTTGGCGAAGCGAGCCGCTCGAAGAGAATGTCGACGGACAACTGCCGTCCGAATCCGAGGCCGCCCGCACACTCGTCGACCGCTCCAGCGACGATCGAGGTCAGACAGCTCAAGGTGCCAACGTCGGTTGGGCCGAGATGGCTGTCGCCCACCGTGAAGGTCGCCCGGTCGAGGCAGGCGGGCGCAAGGACCACGAAGCACGAACCGAAGCGGGGAGCGCCACCGAACGAGTCGTGGAAGAGGTCGAGCGCCCCGTACACGGGGCGCACCAACGCGCTCGAGGAATAGACGCGATCGAACAGATGCGCTTCCCACTGGTCGCGATCGCCGCCAGGTACGGCAGTTCGTTGCCCGTTCGAGATGCCGGTTTCGAACTGCGATCGGTACCGGCCGTCGCTGGCCAAGCCTGCGGCAACCGTGCGCCCGAGCGAGTCACGACGGTCAGGATGGAAGTTGAGGGTTAGTCGCGCGTTCGACCGGATTGCTGCCATGGCCGCTTCGGCGAGCGCGGCGGTGATCCCATGTTTTGCGAGGCGGGCACGCGCAGCTGGTCCCAGGATCTTCGCCCGGACCGAAACCGCCTGCACGGCCGCATGTGGTTCGACGTCGCCCTCCGCCATCAATGCATCCTGGCAGGCAGCGACGAACGGTGCTGTTCGCCAGAGGTGGTCCGCCTAAACAACATTGCAGCAGTGGAAATGTCAAAATAGGGTCAAGTGGCGTCACTATCGCGACCAAGGACCGATGGGATGGCAACGCGCAGCCAGCAAGGCAGTGAGCTGATCGGAACCCGAAGCGATGCTTCGCGTATCATCGGCCGCTTCCTCGGGTCCTTTGTGGACCAGATCGACGATGTGTTCGAGCGCCGAGTCGTGTCGCGTCCGCCGATGGTCGTGCTGATCGAAACCTTCGCTGCGCTCGGGTGGTCTCGAGCATGTGCCGAGAAGGTCGTCGATGGCCGATGGTGGCGTGGTCAGAGCGTTCGCGAGTTCGTCATCGAGCATCAGGGGCTCGGGCTGCATTGGTACGAGGACGTTCTGGCGCGGATCGTCGGGGCCTCGCCGGAGGCGGTCGCTCTCATCGTGCTGGTGGCGGAGATCACGATCGCAACGTGTCTCTTGACAGGACGCCGATATGTTCTGGCCATCGGCTTGGGGACGGCACTGCTGCTGCAGTTTCTCTTGGCGGGAGCCGTGAATCCAGCGGTCTTTTACCTGATCTTCCATTCGGCGCTCGGCCTGTGGGTCGTCGAACAGCTTTCGTCGACCCGGCAGGTGTTGACATGGCTGCGAGGTGCGGTGGCACTCTGCGTCGTCGTCGTAGCAGCCACGCTTCCGTTCGCGGCGACGGCCGCGCCGGCCAAGGTCGTGCACGATCCAGCCTTGGTCGCGTCGGCTTGGGGTACGTGTCTCGGCATCTCATTGCTCGGCGCCCGTCGTCGGGCACGGCGGCGCTATCTCGCCGCCACCATCGACCTTCGGGTCGTAGCGGCGACAGCCGACCCCAAAACCCAAAGACGTGAACCCACACGTGGGTTCACGCGTTAACGATGTCCTGAAGCAGGACAAGAGTCGGGCTAATCGGAGAGGTATCGAACCATGTCGTGTAGGCGACGGTCCGATCGACGCGCTATTAGGCTTGTCAGTGTGGATCGGTACCGGGATGAGGCAGTCGGCCACGACCAGCACGAAGTCGCGGCACTCTTGCAATTGATCGCAGATGGCTGGGATTTGTGTGACGATCGCGACGAGGACGACCATCTCGTGCTCGTCGACGAGGCACGGAATACACATCCCATCGTGCGACCCGCCAAGCCTTTCGTCATGAAGCTCGTGGAGAAGGGCTTGATCCAGTTCGAAGAATGGTCAGAGCGGCCTGGTGGTGCGCGCCAGTACGTGCCAGTCCCGAGCGGTTACTCAGGCCCATCTCGCGAGCTTGATCCCGTGCCCTTCGTCTACTCCTTTCGCGTTACGCCCGACGGTTTGGAGTTGGCGGCCAAGAGAGCGGGCTGACCTCCACAAGCATCGACATTGTCTATCCAATGTCGCTGAGGACGTCGTCGAACCCGCTCAGGATGAAGATGGCTTCACGCTCGGCTCGACCACCGCCAACCTGCCGCACTACCTACGTGCTTCGTGCCCGACCGCACCTCGCCAGTTTCGCCATGGAATCGATTCACGTTGGCAACCAACGTCACCATCGAGTCATCCATCACGCAAAACGCAGCCCGACGCAGTTTGACACCATGTCAAGAATGTCGTCTGTCGGGCTGGCGGTGTGTGAGTTCAGGACATGTGCAACGCATGGTTCGCGACATGTGCAACGCCGCTTCGGTGACTGTGGTGGGTGTCGAAGCGTAGGGCGATCATCATTTCGGTAACGGTCGAAGGGCTATCTCAGGCTGAAGCGGCCCGGCGTTTCGGGGTCTCGAAAGCAACGGTGTCGCGGCTGCTGGCCCGCTATCGAACCGAGGGGGACGCTGCGTTCGAACCGCGGTCTCGGCGGCCTCTGAGTAGTCCGAATCGGGTTGTAGATGTCGTGAACAACCTGATTGTGAACCTACGCGACGACCTCGTCTCTCAAGGACTCGATGCGGGGCCGGACACGATCGTGTGGCACCTGCAGCATCACCACGACATTGACGTGTCGCGCTCGACGGTGCGACGCCGACTCGTTGCCGCTGGCCGCGTCACACCACAGCCTCAGAAGCGGCCAAAGAGCTCCTACATCCGGTTCGAAGCCGATCTCCCGAACCAGATGTGGCAGACCGATGTCACCCACTACTACCTCGGCGAACCCCGACCCGATCAAACGAACCGGGCCGAGATCCTGACCTGGCTCGACGACCACAGCAGATACGCGATCTCGATCACTGCGCACCTACCCGTTCGCGGCGACACCGTCGTCGAAACCCTTCAAACAGCAGGAAACCGCCATGGTCTGCCGGCGTCGATCCTGTCCGACAACGCCCTGATCTACACCACCCGATTCGCTGGCGGACGAGGCGGCCACAACCGGCTCGAACGCTTCTGTCTCGACCACCACATCGACCAGAAACACTCACGCCCACACCACCCCACCACCTGCGGAAAAGTCGAACGCTTCCAACAAACACTCAAGAAATGGCTCCGCAAACAACCCATCCAGCCCACCACCCTCGGCGAACTCCAAACACTGCTCGACACCTTCACCGACCACTACAACCAACGGCGGCCACACCGCTCAAACCAGCGCCGCACACCCGCCGCTGCTTACACCGCGCTCCCCAAAGACACCCCACACACGACCCCCGAAACGCACTGGCGCATACGCCACGACCGCGTCGACTCCACCGGCCGCGTCTCACTGCGACGAGCCGGCCGAATGCACCACATCGGACTCGGACGCGCCCACACCAGCACCCGCGTCGTCCTCATCATCGACAACCTCGACATCCGCGTCCTCAACCCCGCCACCGGCGAACTCCTCCGCCACCTCAAACTCAACCCAGAACGCGACTACCAACCCCAAAACAACAACAACGCCTGACCCCACACCGTGGGTTCAGACGTTGCATATGTCCTGAAGCAGGACAGTCTGTCGGGCTGGCGGGATTTGAACCCACGACCTCTTCGTCCCGAACGAAGCGCGCTACCAAGCTGCGCCACAGCCCGTTGGGATCCGGGGCGAGCCCCGGTGTCAGGCGGACAGACTACCGGAATTCAGTCCGAAGCGTCCGAGGATTCGTCGGTCGCCTCGTCGCCTTCTTCGGCCTCACCCGTGGAGGCT
>CALLPT010000118.1 GCA_938015575.1 uncultured Acidimicrobiales bacterium | reverse complement strand
TGCCGGATCGCGTCCCTCGTCGGCGGCGGTCTGGCGCATGATGTCGATCAGTTCGCCCAGGTCGCCGGTGCCGGGGAAGAACCCGTCGCCGATACGACCGGCCCGCTTTGCCGCCGCCGGACTGTGGCCACCGATATGAATCGGCACGGGTCCGGCGTGTGGCTTGGGGTTGCTGCTCACGCCGTCGTACTGCACGAACTCGCCGTCGTAGGACACGTTGTCGTCGCCCCACAACGCACGCATCACGTCCATGTACTCGTCGGTGCGCTTGCCCCGGCGCTCCCATGGAATACCAAGCGCGGCGAACTCTTCTTTGAGCCAGCCAACCCCGATGCCAAGCATCACTCGGCCCTCGGTGAGCGCATCGACGGTGGCGACTTCCTTGGCCAAAATGGCCGGGTTGCGCTGGGGCAAAATCAGGATTCCGGTCCCGAGCTTGAGCTCGGTTGTCGTGGCACCGATGAAGCTCAACCACGCCATCGGATCCGGGATCGGGCTGTCGCCGCTGCCGGGCATCTTCCCCGTCGGCGAATAGGGATAGGTCGACTCGTAGCCCTCGGGATAGAGCACGTGCTCGACAGTCCACACCGACTCGAAGCCGGCCGCCTCGGCAGCGGGCCCGAGCGCTCGGGCACCCGGTCCGGTCGCAAACGGTCCGGTGTTGGCGAATCCAAGTGCAAGTTTCATGGCGGCGACCCTAGGTCGTTGGTCGACCAAGCGAGGAACCAGACCACACGTGGCTCGCCGTCACGATGGCGACAGATCCGGTGGTGTTCGGCAGCTGGGCAGCTGAGCTGATTTGCATCGGTGTGAGTGCGCCCGAAGGGGACAGGACACACTCACACCGATGAATCATGTGGCACCCCCCGATGCCACGTTCCTGGTTGGTGAGGTTCATTGTTGCGACCAAAGATTTCGGCGTCGTGTGCGGACCGTGGCGATCGCGTCGCATCGGGCTCACGAGTGCAGAAGCGCATGTGAGCAGCCGCGTGCCCGCCGTCACATTCGACCGGGCCGACGGCGAGGCTTCCTAGAGCCCGAGCGGCGAGGTGCGGCTAACTTTGCGGGTCATGTACACGCTGCGTAACCCGCTGAAGCGAGCCGAATCCCTCTTCCCCGATCGAGAAGCCGTGACGTGCAACGGCGAACGCAGAACCTTTGCCGAGCTCGCAACACGGGTGCGCAAGGTCGCCGGGCTGCTCGACTCCATCACCGAGCCAGGCGACCGGGTCGCGCTCTGGTCCGCGAACAGCGCCGAGTACCTGGAACTGTTCGCCGGCATCCCGTGCGCCGACCGGGCGATCGTGCCGCACAACACCCGATGGGCCCAGCCCGAGCTGATCTATGCGACCGAAGACGCCGGCGCCAAAATTCTGATCTGTGACCGCGACCCGGGCGAACTCGCCGGTTCGGTCGAACGGGTCATCCGGATCGACACCGGCGAGTACGAGTCGTTGCTGGGCGAAGCACCCGAACTCGAACCGGCGGTCACGCCCGACACGCTCGCCGGGCTCTTCTACACCGGCGGCACGACGGGTGCGTCCAAGGGCGTCATGCTCACCCATCAGAATCTGATGGCCAATGCGGTCCACACCCAGCTCGCGCAACCGATGGTCGAAGACGACCGCTACCTCACGATGGCGCCGATGTTCCACGCCGCTGGCGTCTACAACGCCATGGCCAACATCTGGGTTGGTGCGGCCAACATCGTGCTTCCGGCCTTTGACCCTGGCGCTGTGCTGGACCTGATCGTCGAAGAACGCATCACCAGCGCCATTGCCGTGCCGTCGATGCTGGCCGCGATGATCGAAGCTCAGCGGGCACAGCCACGAGACGTGTCGACACTGCGCTGGATTTCGCACGGCGCTTCGCCGATCGCGCTCGAAACGCTCAAGGCCGCCGACGAGTTGTTCGGCTGCGAGCTCATCCACCTGTACGGCGCGACCGAGCTGTCGCCGCTGGCCACGATCTTCCGTCACGAAGACCGGTTCCTGGGCGACCCGGCCCGGGCGAAGTCGTGCGGCACCGCTCCCCCGGGCGTCAATCTTGAGATCCGCGACGCCGACGCCAACGCGCTGCCAACGGGCGAGGTCGGCGAGGTCACCGTGCAAGGACCAAACGTGATGATCGGCTACTGGAACAAGCCCGAGCAGACGGCCGACGCGCTCAGCGACGAGGGCTGGTACTCGACCGGCGACGTCGGGTTCCTCGACGACGAGGGCTACCTGTATCTGGTCGACCGCAGCAAGGACATGATCGTGTCGGGCGGCGAGAATGTCTACTGCACCGAAGTCGAAGACGCGATCTACACGCACACGAGCGTGCTCGAGGCCACCGTGTTCGGCATCCCCGATGAGCAGTGGGGCGAGGCCGTGCACGCGGTCGTGGTTCCACGCGAGGGCGAGGCGCTCGACGAGGCGACGGTGATCGCTCACTGCCGCACACAAATCGGCGGCTACAAGGTGCCCAAGTCGGTCAGCTTCCAGACTGACCCGCTGCCCAAGTCCGGCCCCGGCAAGGTCCTCAAACGCGACCTGCGCGCCCCGTTCTGGGACGGCAAAGACCGCCAAATCAACTAGCGACAGGCGAACCTGGGGCCGAGGAGCTTCGATGGAACTGACCGTGGCCGAAATCTACGAGCTCGCCGAAGCATGTCTGCTCGCGAATGGCTGTGATGGCGAGAACGCCGCTGCGGTCGCACGCACCATCTCGGCCGCCGAGCGCGACGTCGCTGTCTCGCACGGGCTGTTCCGGCTACCTGGACACATCCTGTCGTTGCGCAGCGGCAAGGTCAACGGCGCCGCTCGCCCGACCGAAGAGGTGCTGACCCCAGCGGCGATCCGCCTCGACGGCGACCGTGGCTTCGCTCCCCTCGCGATCGAGTACGGCACGCCGCTGGTCGCCGACGCGGCCGCCGAGCTCGGTGTCGCCGTCCTCTTGATTCGCAACAGCTTCCACTTCGCCGCGCTGTGGCCCGAAGTCGAGGCACTCGCCGAGCGAGGCCTGGTGGGCCTGGCCTGCACCGTGCACACGCCGATGGTCGCCCCGTTCGGGGCGAAGAAGGCATTCTTCTCGACGAACCCG
>CALLPT010000117.1 GCA_938015575.1 uncultured Acidimicrobiales bacterium | reverse complement strand
TTGCCGGTTATTGGTGCTCCTGGCCTCGAGATTGTGAAGTCTCTGGTTGATGGTGATGCGGTGTTGGTTGCTGCTGGCCAAGAGGTTGATTACACGTTCACGGTGACCAACACCGGCAACGTGTCATTGACCAATGTGTCGGTGACTGATCCGCAGATTGCTGACGTCGAGTGTCCGGCTGATACGGATCTGGCTCCGGGCGGGTCGATCGAGTGCACCGGCACGTACACCGCTTCGCAGGCTGATGTTGATGCTGGCGAGTTCGTCAACATTGCGTCGACCACCGGCACCCCGCCGGCCTGGTACGCAGGCCCTAACCCCACCGACAACGACAACGAGATCATCGACGCCGATCGGGTCGCCTCGCTCGAGATCGTCAAATCTTCGGCGACGGCTCCCTACGACACCGTGGGTCAGATCATCGAGTTCACCATCACCGTGGAGAACACCGGCAACGTGACCCTCGACCCGGTCGTGGTCACCGACCCGATGCTCGAAGACCTGAGCTGTGACGTGTCGATGCTGCTTCCCGGCAACTTCGCGACCTGCACAGGTACCCACGAAGTCACCCAGGCCGACATCGACCGCGGCGGCGTCAGCAACACCGCCATGGCGATCGGTACCGACCCGACCGGCAAGGAGAGCGGCGGCGCCGACACGGCGATCGTGCCGGCCAACCAGACGCCGGCCATCGACCTGGTCAAGGTGGCAGAGGATCCCGACGTGGAACTCACCACCGCCGGTCAGATCGTGCCGTTCCTGTTCACGGTCATCAACACCGGCAACGTGACCCTCGACCCGATCTCGGTCGACGACCCGCTGATCGCCGAGGTGACGTGTCCTTCGGAGCCGCTCGCTCCAGGTACCAGCGTCGTCTGCACCGGTGACTACGAGGTCACCCAAGACGATGTCGACTCGGGCACCTTCGAGAACACGGCAACGGCAACCGGCACGCCGCCGGACTCGTGCGACTGCGAAGCGCCCACGTCGACCGACAGCACACTTACGCCGGCTGACCCTCAGCCCGAGCTGACGCTCGAGAAGTCGACCGACGTTGAATCGTTCGATGCTCCCGGCGTCACGATTCCCTATACCTTCACGGTGACCAACAGCGGCAACCTGACGCTGTCCGGGATCACGATCGACGATCCGCTGATCGTCAACGTGGTGTGCCCCGAGGACACCGTGCTCGCACCCGGCCAGTCAGTCGACTGCTCGGGCGAGTTGGTCACGACCCAAGACGATGTCGAGGCGGGTGGTATCACCAACACCGCCACGTCTTCGGGTCGCACTCCTGATGGCGAACCGGTCGCTTCCGAAGAAGCGTCGGCCGAAGTCCCGGCGATCAAGAACCCGAGCATCAGCTTGGACAAGTCGGTGAGCGACGATGTCGTCTTCTCCGGCGAGACCGTGACCTACACCCTGGTTGCGACCAACGACGGCAATGTGCACTTGGCCGGCGTCGTGGTCACCGATCCTCTCGATGGCCTCACGCCACTCGAATGTGAGTGGCCTGGCGACGCCGGTGACCTGCTCGTGGGCGAGTCCGTGAAATGCGTGACCGACTACCGAACCTCGGGCGACAGCCGTGACCTGCCGAACAAGGCAACCGTCACCGGCTTCACCGCCAATACGAGTGGGCTTGAGGGTGGTGGCCCGGGCGTCGACGTCAGCGCCGAGTCCGAAGTCACGATCGAGATCCAGCTGCCCGACGCCCCCGTATTCGGCGCCGACCCCGAACCGGTCGAGTTGCCCTTCCCGGCCACGACCGATCCGGTCGCGCTCCCCGAGCAGCCGACTGGACCGCTGGCTTATACCGGCGCCAGTACCCGTGAGCTGTTCGCTCTCGGTCTCTTGATGATCCTTGGCGGGTCCACGCTTGTCGGCGTGAGTAAGCGCCGACGCGAGGAAAGCTGACACCTAGCTAGTCACAACCCGAAGCCGGGCCTGCCGTTGGTGGGTCCGGCTTTTGGTGTTTTGCTCACGAGCCTGATGCTCCTGGTCGCCGCAGCTCGGCGAGCGTCGACGAATAGGACGGGTCGTCGGCCCGGTTCATGGCCTCGTCGGGGTCTTCGACAAGATCGAACAGCAGCGGCGGAAGCGTCGGGAACTCGACCAGGCGGTGTGTGGCCGAGCGGATCACGCGGAATCGCTGCTCGGTCGGCGCCAAGTTGGACAAGGAGCCTGCGTGGTCGGCGAACGACATGGCAAAGGTGATGGAATCTCGCCACGTTGGCGGGGCACCCTCTCGGAGCCAGGGGAGCAGGCTGCGCCCTTCGACGCTCGAGGGAGTCTCAAGGCCGAGTGCCTCGACGATCGTGGGGAACAGGTCCTCGTTCGTCGTGGGCGCGTCGACGCGTCGGCCGGCCGGCGAACTCGCACGCGGGTCGTGCACGATGCATGGCACGCGGAGATGGCCATCAAACGGGCCTCGGCGACCCCATATCCAATGATCGCCAAGAGCGTCGCCGTGGTCGCTGGTGAAGATGAACAGGGTGCGGTCCCAGACCCCGCGCTCTTTGAGCGCGGCGACAAGTTGGCCGACCGCGTCGTCGACCTCGGCGCACAGGCCGTAGTACGCCGCTCGTACATGGCGCTCGGTTCGTTCCGAGAGGCCCTCGACGCGGCTGCGTACCTGGGTGTACTCCGTCATGGATAGTCCCGGAATCGTCGCCGCGAAGTAGGGGTGGGAAGCCGTCTGCGCGTCGATCGTTGGTCGATTCGGAAGAGCGACGTCGGCGGGATCGACGAGACGGTGCCAGGGTGCGGGCGGTGTCATCGGAGGATGGGGGCGAAGCCAGTTCACGTGCAGTAGCGAGCGTGCGGTAAGCGAGCCGATGTCTTTGAGCGCCGCCTCGGTCAAGAAGGCGACGTCGCTCGCCGCCGCCGGGTAGTGGGCTGGGGCGAGCCCGTTGGAGTCGGGCAGTCCGGCTGGTGCGTAGGGGCCGAATGGGTGATCGGGTGCGCCCACACCTTGTGCCGCGAGCGCGGCGGCCCAGAACGGAAAACCTTGTTGCCAGACGAACGGTTGGGCAACGTGGAACGACGGGTCGACCAAGGTGCGCCAATCGTCGCGATCGAAGCCGGGCTGGGGCGTGTCGGTGTAGCCGACCAAGGTCGGGGTGATCCCGGCTGCCCGCACCGTCGCGGCCAGCGTCGACAGGTCGCTTCCTCTTGCGTCATCGTTGGTCCACTGCCCGTGGGTGTCGATCCCGGTGCCGGTGTGGAGCGAACGTCGCGACGGTCCACACGGCGACGCCGTGCAGAAGTGATTCGTAAAGGTCACGGCCTGGGCCGCGAGGGCATCGAGGTTCGGCGTCACCACGCCAGGAGTCCCGAGCGATCCGAGTGTGTCGCCGCGCCATTGGTCGGCGACGCACAGAACGACGTGGTCGATCTCGGTCACGCCTCAGCGGGTGATCGGGGCGAACTGGGCGGCATCGAGCACGGCGTCGTCCCAACCAGATTCGTCGAACAGGGTTGACGCAAGGCGGCCGAGTTCGTCACAGGACTTGGCCGACGACCCGTTGCCGCCGACGGCGACGGCGACGTTGTCGTCGATCCAGCCCAGGTACGGGTAGCGGGACTCGGTGCGGGTGATGACGCACGGCACCGTCTCCCAACTCCGAAAATCCGCCCCGGGCAAGAGCGCCCGACTGGTCGCCAGCAACGCGTCGGCTTCGACCGGGTCACCGTCACTCGCAAACCAGCGAGCAAGGTCGTCGACGGTTTCGGCGACCGGTGCATTGGGGATCTCGCAACCGACTTTGAACAGGACGCGGCCGTCGGGGTAGCGCACCGGTGGATTCCAGTAGAGGTCGCCAATGTGGGGATGGTCGACGGGGTCCAAGATGAGTGAAGGCATTGCAGGTGCCGGGCCCATGTCGACGCGCAAGGTTGTCCGAAGCAGTCGCTTCGCCGCGAGTGTGATGCCGACAAGCTCAGCCCCATAGGCGCCGGTTGCGAGCAGCACGCGGCGGGCTTCGATCTCGCCGAACGCCCCGCCGACGGCATGGCCCGAAGCGGTCGAGCGCACACGATCTGCGGCGCTCGCGATGATGGTTGCTCCGGCCCGTTCGGCGAGCCGCAGCTGTGCCGCCGCCAGACGGCGAGGGTTCACGACGCCGGCGGGTGCACCTTCGTAGGCGGCCTCGAGTCCCGGGGTCGTCGGCATACGAATGCCGGTCGTTGCGTAGAGCCAGTCGGGGCTGACCATGCGGGCGCGGCCACCCCGTTCCGTCGAGTTGGTGACGGCACCCTCGATGTTGATGCCGAGCCAGGCCAGGCCCCGGGGCTGGTGGAAATCGATACCGGATCGGCCGGCGATGTCGTCGTAGCGTTCGATCGACCGGCGGGCGACTTCGGCCCACATCGGGTCTGCGGAGATGACACGGGTGATGCGCCCCGAGTCGTAGTGGCTCGCGAACGGCCCCCGATGAGCCGACCAGTCGTCGGGCTCGGGCGAGGCGACGACCACGGTTTTGTGGCCGCCTTCGGCCAGATGACGAGCCGCCGAGCTCCCGATCAGTCCGCCGCCGACGACGACAACATCGAAACGTTCCATCCGCTGAACCTAATCGTCGCTCTGAGCCAGCAATGCGGTTGGCTAGACGACGATGCCGCCGCGATCGCCGACGGTGATCGACCCGTACCGGCTGGCGAAGATCGGAGGAAGCTCGCGATCGCCGGGCATCGAAAGCCAGAGTCGGAGCAAGTGTCGGGGTCGTTCCGGCTTGTCGACAAAACCGGTGCGGTCATGCAACAGCGCGTGGTTGTGCACGAATTGCATGTCGCCGGGAGCGAGCGACATGCGGATGTGCATCGCTGGATCGTTCGCGATCTCGTCGAACAGGTCGAGGGCAGCGACCTGCTCGGGCGAGCGCCGTGGCGCGTCAGGGAAGCGGTCGGTCGAGTCGATGTACTGCCGCTGATAGATGACCGTCAGGTGGTCGTCGAACCAGCTGAGGACCGGGATGCGGAAGAACGGCTCTTCGCCAGCGGGGACTTCGCCCCGGCGATCGGTTGCGATCTCGTCGAACAGCAATGCAGCGGCGCCGGGGTCACGCTCGAGCATCTCGTTGTAGATCGCGGCGGCGCTTACCAGCAGTGACTCGCCGCCGTGGGCAGCTGTCTCGAGGCAGAGCAGGCCGACGACGTCGGTCGAGTCGGTGTGAAACGTTTGGCGACGATCCGTCTGGTAGATCCGCACGGTCGGATCGGCTGCGTCGAGGCCCACATTGCGAACATGGCCCAGCAGGTCGCCCGCCGCGTTCTGGCTGCGAGCGGATCCCAAGTGAGCCCCGATCCCGACGAACGCGGCCGAGGCTTCGAGTTCGCCAAGCTCGCCGACAGGGAGACCCGAGATCAGATGGAAGCCGCGTCCGGCGATCAGCTCGTGTCGCAACTCGGCCAGGCGGGGAGCGAGCCGCGGCAGCCGAAACTGGCGCGCCTCGAGCCCCTTGAGGTCGTCGACCGATTGCGCGTCGAGATTGCCGACGGCTTCCAGAATCTCGGCGATGTCGTCGTCGGACAGGTCCCACGTCCACGTCGCCGGGTCCGCCATGTCGGCGGCGCGCCAGGCACCGGGGCCGGTCTGTGCCGGAGCAGGTGGCAGGCTCACGTGACGAGGCGGTCGCGGAGTTCGAGCAGGGTGCTGCATCCGGTCTGATGCATGACATTGACCAGGCCGTCGTGCAGGATCTCGAATGCGTGCGCGGGCCCGCGTTCGCCGAGCGCTCCCAGGCTGAACATAAAGGCCCGGCCGCAGAACACGAAGTCAGCGCCGATGGCGATCGCCCGGGCCACGTCAGCGCCGGAGCGGATGCCCGAGTCGAAGAAGACGGGGACCGCCCCAGCGAGTTCGTCGATGATCGGCGCCAGGCAATCGATCGAGGCGGGCGATGCTTCGAGCTGGCGTCCGCCATGGTTCGAGACCCAGACAGCGTCGGCGCCGACATTGATGCATTCGCGGGCGTCGGTCGGGTCGAGAATGCCCTTGACGACGAGGTTGCCATCCCAGGTCTCGCGGACCTCGCGTAGATAGTCCCACGAGAGGGTGCCGCCGAGTGAGGCGCCGACGAATCCGGCGAGCTTCTTGAGAGAGGAACCGTCGACATACTTCTCGAGCGTTTCGAAGCCGGGCATGCCGTGGCGAAGCAGCGCCGCTGTCCAGACCGGATGGGTGGCCGCGTCGAACACCAGTCGCGGGCCGATCGCCGGCGGTACGCGTACGTGGGCTTTGCGTTGGCGTTCGCGTCGACTCGGCGCTGGCACGTCGGCCGTGACGACGAGCGTCCTGTAGCCAGCGGCGGCGACCCGCTCCAACATGTCGGCCCGCATGTCGCCGTCACGCGGTGGATAGAGCTGGTACCAGCCGTAGTCGCCGACGATTGGTCCGATCGTCTCGGGCGCCGAGTTGGCGACGGTCGAAAGCGTGTGGGGGATCTGCGCTTCACGAGCCGCCGCGGCCAGCGCAGGATCAGCGCCTGGCCAAATGAGTCCCGTCAGTCCAACCGGGGCAATGCCGATCGGGGCGGCATAGGTCTGGCCGAAGATGGTGGTCGTGGTATCGGGGTTGAGCAGACCCTTGCAGAGCTGTGGGTTGAGTTGCACCTCTCGGAGTCGGTCGATGTTGCGGTGCATCGCAGCTTCGTCGCCGGTGCCCGACGCCAGGTACTCCCAGGCCGCTCGTGGCATGCGGCGACCCGCTCGTCGTTCGAGGTCATCGATCCCGGGGAACCGGTCCATCATTTCGGCCATGGCCCGAGGATACGAGTGTGGGCCTGACCGGTGAGAGTTTGGGGCGCCTGGCTAGGCGAAGCTCGCGAGTTCTTCGACCTCGATGTCGAGCTCATCCATCGCGGTGGCCCACGCCTGGTGGGCCCGTCGAGCGTCGCCGTCGCGCTCGTCGACAAGGAGGAGCCGGATCAAGGCGCGGTGGGCGCGGTCGTCCCATCGGTCCAACGCGATGAGCTGGCGAGCGATGCCTTCGAGCGAGGCTCGCTTGTCCGCGGCCGTCGCGTGCTCGACATCGTCGAGTAGTCGATAGGCGGCGGCGGTGAAACGGGCTCTCGCTTGGTCGCGGACGCCTGCAGCCCACGGTTCGTCCGGGTCACCCGGAAGCACGTCACCGGCAAAAAGTTCGACCGTGGTGAGATCGTCTTCGGCTTCGAGGAGCCGTTCGAGATCGACATCGAGATGGGCGAGGTCCAGGGTGATCGTGCTGCGATCGGCGTGCACGGCGCCCTCGAGGTTGCGTCGCAGGCTGGACAGCAGAACGGACAGGCGCGGCCCGAGCTTGCGAACTTCGGGCTCATCTGGCCAGAGCTGTTCGAAGAGTTCGTCGCGGCGGACCGGCCACCCGCGTGCGAGCACGAGTCGCTTGCATAGCTGGCGGGCCTGGCGCGATCCCCATGCCGAGTTCGGCACCGGCACGCCGTCGCGAAGGACTCGAAACTGACCGAGCACCTGGATGCTCACCGAGGCCGGCGCCGGCGCTGCTACCGGCGGTTCGGCCCGGTGCTGGACCGAGCCGGTCAGGAACCGCTCGATATCGTCGATCCAAGCCAGGTCGGCATAGCCGAAGTGATCCGCGATGTCGTATTCGACCATCTGTGCGTTTTCGATACCGGCGAGGAGCAGCCGGCCATATTCCACCGGCACCACTCGATCCCGCTTCGAGTGCAAGATGAGCGTTGGCACATCGATGTCTTCGATGATGTCCGAGACATCGACACTGGTATGGATCTCGAGCATCTCGTAAAGCGAGTCTCGGGTTGCGGCGAGCCGCTCGTAGCGCTGATGCCACTCGCGATAGCCCGGCTCGTCGGCAATAGACGGTGCGAAGCCGTCGACCATTGGCGAGTCCGGTGTTCCCCAGATCTCGACGAATCGCTCGATGTTCGCGACGTAATCGTCGTACTCGGCATCGGTCATGTGCGGGTTCGTCGTATAGGGACCGGTGCCATGCAGGATCAGGCCATCGACGCGATGGGGATAGGTCACCGCGAACATGAGACAGGTCGGGCCGCCCTCGGAGGCGCCGTACAAGGTCGCCCGTTCGATTCCGGCCGAGTCCAGGACGGCCCGCAGGTCTTCGACCCGCTCGTCGAGCCCGGGCTGATGACTGCGCCGGTCCGAGGCTCCCGATCCCCGCTTGTCGAAGTGCACCCAATGGCAGAACGAACCGAGGCGCTCGAACATGGTGCGGACTCGGGGCCACTCCCACGCAACTTCGATGTTCTGCGCGGTTGGCGGGATCGCCACGATGGTGGGGCCGTCGCCGAACTCTTGCCACGCAAGGCGCGCCCCGCGAGCTTGAGCGAACTTGATCGGCGGAATGGCCGGTTGGGTCATCGTCGGTGGCTCATCGTTGCTCGACAATCGATACGCACGCCAAGGTACATCGCAGGTCCTCGCCAGCTCCGACGATGCTCAGGAACGAGGTCCGGGTGGCGGGCCGAGAATCTCCACGCCGTGGCGGGCACAGACTTGGGCAACATGGGCGGGATCGATCGGCATCGGGTCGGGGATGCGAATGTCGTCGGTGTCCTGGCCCAGGTCGGCAAACATGGCATCAAAGCTCGCGTCGCCGCTTGCGTCGGCAGTGACCGACAGCATGCGACAGCTCTCTGACACGACCTGGAACGTGTGGGGCACGCCGCTTGGTAGCCACACGAATGCTCCTGCTTCCACGATGCGATGTTCGTCGCCGACCTGGACCTCCAACGATCCGTCGATGACGAACAGGAACTCGTCTTCGTCGTTGTGGAGGTGCAGCGGTGGGCCGAAGTCCTGCGGGGCGCTGAACTCGACGACGGCCATCGAGGCATTGGCCTCGGCCGCGGTCTTCAACGTCGCCAGGTTGTCCAACGCGTGGAGATGTCGGCCTTGGCCCGCGTCGAGTGCGTAGATGGTGGTTGGGTCGATGGTTGCGGTGTTGTTGTCCATGGGTTCATCATCAGGACAACCCTTAGGAAGATCTTTTGAAGGGATGGGGTCAGCCGTGATCGCGGCCGTCGAGGGTCAACAGGGGCCCGTACAGGTCGGGTCGCCGATCGCGGAACACGGCCCACTCGGCTCGTTGGGAACGGATGGCGTCGAGATCGAAGGTCGCGGTGATGAACATCGAGCTTTGGTCGTCGGCTTCGGCGACTACGGCGCCGGTTTGGTCTGCGATGAACGAGCGTCCCCAGAACGTTGTTGATCCGAGATCGCCGGTTTCGGTTCCCACCCGATTGGAGCAGATGAGTGGTGTGAGGTTCGCGCCCGCATGCCCTTGCATCACTCGTTGCCAATGTCCGTGGCAATCGCTGCCGATCGCGCTCGGATAGAAGAGCAGTTCGGCGCCCTTGAGCGCCATGATGCGGGCCGACTCGGGGAACCATTGATCCCAGCAGATGGCGGCACCGATTCGACCGAACGCGGTGTCGAAAACACGAAACCCGGTATCGCCGGGGTTGCTGTACATCTTCTCGTAGCAGTTCGGCGGGCCACCGGGGATGTGTGACTTGCGATAGCTGCCGAGCACGGAGCCGTCGGCATCGATGATCACGTTCGTGTCGAAGTGCGCGTTGTTCGCTCGCTCGAAGATGTTGGTCGGGATGACCACGCCGAGTTCGCGGGCGATGGATTGCATCCGACTGACCGTGGTGCCATCGAGGTCTTCGGCGTGCGCGAAGTGGTCGGCCTTCCAGTCGCCGAACATGAACATTGGCATCGAGAACAGCTCAGAGGGAAGCACGATGTTGGCGCCGGCGGCGGCTGCGTCGCGGATCAGGCCTTCGGCGCGATCGAGGTTCGCTTGGTGGTCGGATTCGGCGGGCATTTGCATGGCGGCGACGGTGACGGGCATGGCTGCCTTTCAGCAGAAGACCGCGTCGAGCGACTGCTCGAGCACGTCGATCATGAAGTCGACCTCGTGTCGTTCGATGATCATCGGCGGACTCATCGCGATCGTGTCGGAAATGTTGCGGAAGATGACGCCCCGCTCGAGCCCGGCATCTTTGACGGCTTCGCCGGCGCGCCCGACCTGGTCGGGTACCGGGTCGCCGATTGGGTGGAGTTCGACGCCGACCATCAGGCCGACGTGGCGGACCTCGAAGACCTCGGGACGAGCGGCGACGGCTTCGAGACGCTCGGCCAGCCACGCGCTCCGTTGCGCAACATGGGCAGGCAGATTCATCTCTTCGTAGATGGCGAGCGCTTCGAGTGCGATGGCGGCGCCAACGGGGTGGCCGCTATAGGTGAACCCATGGCCGAGCGTGCCGAGCTCATGCGCGAAGTTGTTCATGTCGCCGACGATCCGATCGCTGACGGCCACGGCGGACATCGGGAAGTACGACCCGGTGAGCTGCTTGGCCATGGTCATCAGGTCGGGTTCGATGCCGTAGGTCTCGCTACCGAACCACTCGCCGGTGCGGCCGAAGCCGGTGATGATCTCGTCGGCAATGAGGAGAACGTCGTGTTTGCGCAGCACGGCCTGGACCGCTGCCCAGTAGCCGGCGGGCGGAGGAATCGACCCTCCGCTGCCAAGCGCGGGTTCGCCGATCATGGCGCACACATTGTCGGCGCCTGCTTCTTGTATCGCCGCGTCGATTTCATCGGCGAGACGTTGACTGAACGCGAGTTCGCTTTCACCGTCTCGGGCGAAGCGGGCGAAATGCGGGCGGGTCACCCGGATGACCTGGCCGACGGGAACATCGAAACCGTCGTGGCAATAGGCGAAGCCGGTCGCCGCCGCCGACAGGAATCCGGACCCGTGATACGCGCCGTCGCGGGCGATGATCGACTTCTTCGTCTTGTTGCCGCGCCCGTTCTGGTAGAAGTGCGCCAGCTTGATTGCGCTGTCGACGGCCTCGCTGCCCGACGAGGCGAAGAACACGTGGTTGAGGTCGCCGGGTAGACGAGCGGTCAGAACTTGGGCGAGCTCTTCGCTTCGACCCGAGGTCCGACCCATCATCGAGTGGTAGTAGGGGAGCGATCGGTACTGGCGTTCAGCGGCCGCGATGAGGCGTTCGTTCGAGAAGCCGAGCGAGGTGCACCAGAGTGCAGCCGCGGCGTCGAGGTAGCTCTTGCCGGTGTCGTCGATGACGAAGCACCCGTCACCGCCGGTGATCACAAGCGGCAGGTTCTCGTCGAGCGGGTCGCGGAACGGTTGAAGGTGTGCGTCCATGCGGTCGCCATTCTGTCTGTTCGACAACGGATGCGCAGGTTCTCGCTGCACGTTCGCGCCGCAAGCGGTGTCAGCGGGTCGCTGCTCCGGGTGCAGGCGGTACGTGTTCGACCTGAAGTCGCGAGCGTTTCGGACCGCCGGCCTGGCGCATGCGGCCGATCGGGGTCATGGGTGGCGGGCGAAGCTGCCGGTTGCGAGCGAAGAGATGTCGAGCAAACTCGTCGAATCCGGTGGTGACGAGCAGGTTGAAACTCGGCCCCGGCGCCGAGAGTCGCGGCGCCATGCCGAACACGTCCGGGTCCAGGCGTTCGAACGAATCGAGCGGTTCGCTGTGGGAGCTGAAGAGCAGACGCCAATGCACGATGTCATCGCTGGTCACGATCACCGTGTCCGGGATGCGCCACCCGAAGGAGTACAGATTCCACCCGAGCACAGCAATCCAGACGCCGGCGAACACGAGGCCGAAGATCGGAGCGACCTGGTTCGGCAATGCCCCAGGCGGGGCGGACCACGGGTTGTCCGCTGCGAGCACGTCGCTGATGGCGGACCAGATGAACCAGGCCTCGAACACCACGAGGAGCGCGAAGATCACACGCAGCCGGCGGCGGCCGCCTCGAATAGGGCGGTACGTCAGGCGGGGTTGCACGTTGGTCAGCGCTGCTAGTTGACCATGCGCTCCTTGCCCTCCCAGTAGGGCTTGCGGAGTTCAGTCTTGAGGATCTTGCCGCTCGGGTTCCGGGGGAGTGCTTCGATCTCGGTCACCGAGGTCGGGCACTTGTAGTGGGCAAGGTTCTCGCGGCAGAACGCGATGATTTCCTCGTCGCTGTTGCCCTCGTCGCCGTTGCGGACGACGATCGCCTTGACGGTCTCGCCCCACTTGTCATGGGGAACCCCAATCACGGCCGCATCGGCGATGCCGTCGTGCTTCATCAACACGTTCTCGATCTCGGCGGGGTACACGTTCTCGCCGCCGGACACGATCATGTCCTTGATGCGGTCGTGGATGAACAAGAACCCTTCTTGCAGGTAGCCGGCGTCGCCGGTCGCAAACCAGCCCAGGCCGTTCTCATCGCGCCCTTCGGGATACGCGGCGGCCGTTGCTTCTTCGTCGGCGTAGTAACCCTTGAGGTTCTGCGGCGACTTGATCCAGATCTCGCCGACCTCGCCGTCGGGAAGGTCATTGCCTTCTTCGTCGACGATGCGGATCTCGGTATTGGGAACCGGCTTGCCAGCCGAGCGGAGCAGGTGCGCTCGCGGGCCGCCCGGATCATGGTCGGCCGCGTCGAGTTGGGTGACGCCACCGGTTGTTTCGGTCAGGCCGTAGACCTGACAGAAATCGCAGCCCATGGCTTCCATGCCGCCGACGAGTACCTCTTCGGTGATGGGCGAGGCGCCGTAGATGACCGAGCGCATGCTGGAGAAGTCGGTTTCGCCAATCGTCGGCATCATCAACAGAAACTGGATCACGGCGGGCACGAACAGCGCATTGGTGATCTTGTGCTCCGGGATCAAGCGCAAGATCTCCATTGGGTCGACATCGCGCAACATCACGTTCGTTGCGCCGTTGTACAGGCCGACGACGCCCCAGCCGGAGCCGGCGATGTGGAACAGTGGCATGCCGACGAGGTTCACCGAGTCGGTGTCGAAGCTCCACATTTCACTGGCGACCGGCATCATGCCGAAGAAGTTGTTGTTCGTCAGCTCGACGCCCTTGGGCAGGCCGGTCGTGCCACTCGTGTACAGCTGATAGCAGGTGTCGGTCGGGGCCGACTCGGCCATCGGATCGGTCGCGTCGTGGCTGGCGATCCACTCGTCGTAGGTCGGGTAATCACCTTGGTCAGTGGCACCACCGTCCTCGCCGATGACGACGATCTCGATGTCGCCGTCGAGGTCCATCGACTTGAGGTGCCCGAGGAACTCTTCGCCGATCAGCAGCACCTTCACCTTGGAGTGGTTCAGGATGTAGGCCATCTCCGGGGGAGCGAGTCGCCAGTTGACGGCGACCGTGACCGCATTGAGCTTCGCTGCGCCGAACAGCATCGTGAAGTACTCGGGCACGTTCTTGTCCAAGAACGCCACACGGTCCTGGGCTGCGACGCCAGCGCCTGCCATGGCCTGCGCAACCTTGCTCGACTCGGTATGAAGGTCGGCATACGTTCGTGTGTTGTCGCCCAGGATGATCGCCGGCTTGTCCGGGCGCTCGCCAGCGTGGTGGCGGATGAGATCACC
>CALLPT010000116.1 GCA_938015575.1 uncultured Acidimicrobiales bacterium | reverse complement strand
GTGCGGAACTGCGTACCGGCGCTCCGAGTGAAGATCGCATCAAAGAAGAAGTTCACCGACGCAGAGCCCATGACCTCGCCGGCGAGCTGGGCGATTGGCGACTCGAACACGAACGAGCGGTACTCGTCGATCGTCTGCCAGTACTGGCTGTCGTAGAACGTCACGTGGCCTTCGGCGCTGCGGTTCCAGAGGCGGCCACGTTCGCTCGGCTCGGCCATGTTGCGCTCAATACCGACCCGGAGAAGGTCAATCCACGCGGGGTCGATCACCTGGCGAAGACAGACGACGCCATCGTCGGCATAGGACTGAACATCCTCGGCACACACCAGCTCCACCTGGCCGATTCTAGAAACCGGCGAACACCTGGAGCGTGCCCATGCTGTGCGACGATGATGACATGCAAGACTTCACCGGACGCATTGCCGTCATCACCGGAGCCGGCGATGGCATGGGCCGATCCCTGGCGCTCCGACTTGGCGCCGAGGGTTGCCACCTCGCGCTCTGTGACCTGTTCGAAGACACGCTTGCCGAGACCGTCGCGCAGTGCGAAGCCATCGCTCCAGCCGGCACTCGGGTCTCGGCCCATCGTTGCGACGTCGGCGTCGAATCCGACGTGATCGCGTTCCGCGACGCGGTGCTGGCTGCCCACGACACCGATCACATCCACCTGCTGTTCAACAACGCCGGTGTCGGCGGTGCGGGCAGCTTTGTGACCGATGAGCGAGCCGGGTGGGAACGGACCTTCGACATCTGCTGGGGCGGCGTGTATTGGGGATGCCGAGCGTTCCTTCCTGCGCTGATGGCAGCCGACGAAGCCCACATCGTCAACACGAGCAGCGTCAACGGATTCTGGGCCTCGCTCGGCCCGACCCATCCCCACACGGCCTACAGCGCGGCCAAGTTCGCCGTGAAGGGATTCACCGAGGCCCTCATCACCGACCTCCGGCTCAACGCTCCGCATGTGAAGTGCAGCGTCGTGATGCCAGGCCACATCGGCACCGGCATCGCTGGGAACTCCGCCAAGGCCCACGGCGCCGAGATCACCCCCGACGTGGCCGAGGGCGCGGCAATGTTTCGCAATCTCGCGCCCACGACGTCCGACGAAGCATGCACCGTCATCCTCGACGGTGTACGAGCGGGGCAGTGGCGCATCCTGATCGGCGAAGATGCGCACACGCTCGACCAGGCGGTGCGAGATGCACCTGACGAGGCCTATGAGCCCGAGTTCCGGGACCGGCTCGGCGAAGCGCTCGCGCCGCTCATGGACCGGGAGTAGCCGCCAACGGGCACTGGTTCAGTCGTAGACCCGAGGCTCGGTACTCGTGCCCGGCGGGTCCATCGACGGCATGTAGACCGTCGAGTCGGCGTGGCTCGGCCAGGCCGCCCAGGTCAGGCCGGGTTGGTCCAGGGTGATCATGCTGTGGCTCTCGAAGCTGCGGTGCACGATCACGTCGCCAGCGGTCTTGGTCGTCCGTGGACCCGTTCCGATCTCCCAGTCGATCGCACCGCTGATGACGCCATACAGCTCGGGTGCCTCGTGATGGTGATGCGGATAGACCACGTTGGGCGCTTGAATCGTGAAGCCAACGAGCATGTCGTCGACCGCGTACGGAGACGCATAGCCAAGTGAGATCGGCACCGCGATTGGCACCCACGCGTAGTGCTCACGGTATGCCTCGAGTTCTGGGGTCGACGCAAGCGCGTCGTAGGCCCGCTTCCAGGCAAGTTCGGGTGCCGCGGCCTGGAACTGCTCTACCAGCAGCCGCAGATCGTCGGGTCCTGTGACCGCGTTCTCCACCGCCGCATCGAGCCAACGATCGACGACCGGGCGTGACACGCCCTTGACCGGCGTCGGCCCGTCGGCGCCCCCGAGATGGGGACCGATCGGGGCAAAGAGCTCAGCATGATTGTCGAGGCGATCCACCGCGGACGAGATGACGTCGACAAGGGTGCTCCGTAGTGCGTCCACGGCGTCTGACATGGGCGAGACGGTAGCGCGTCGGAGACCACGGGAACTGCTAGGAAAGAGCCGCCGTTGGCGCCGTTCGACCAGGAGGAGAACCACGTGCGTATCACCGCAATTCGTGCCCATGCCGTGGACCTGTTCTTGGCCGAGGGCAGCTACAGCTGGAACACCCAGAGTTTCCCGTCATTCGACTCGACCATCGTCGAGATCCAGACCGACGAGGGCCTGACCGGCTACGGCGAGATCTGTCCGCTTGGTCCCGGCTACATGCCGTCATTCGCCGAAGGCGCTCGTGCCGGCATGGAAGTGCTCGCCCGGGCGCTGATTGGCCTCGACCCGACCAAACCGAACGTGGCTGCTGCGGCCATGGATACCGCCCTCAAGGGTCATCCCTACGCGAAGTCGGGCCTCGACCTGGCGATCTGGGACCTCGCAGGCAAGGCTGCCGGCGTGCCGGTCTCTACGCTGCTCGGTGGCGCCTTTCGAGATCAAGTGCGGCTGTTTCGGGTCATCAGCCGCGACGCACCGGCGGCGATGGTCGAGCGCCTCCTCGAAGCCCGCGAGCGAGGCTTCATCCAGTACCAGATGAAGGTGGGAACCGGCGTGGCCGAGGACCTTGCCCGCATGCACGCGATCGCCGATGTCCTCCAGCCAAACGAGGTGTTGGCGGCCGATGCGAACACGGCGTGGAGCCGGGCCGAGGCGATGCAGATCGCCGCGGCCGTGTCCGAGCTTCCGCTTGCGATCGAGCAACCTTGCTTGCGCTACGACGAATGCCTGGCGCTGCGACCGCACCTGGCCCGACCGCTGATTCTCGACGAGGTCATGGACTCACGAGACGCGATCCGTCAAGGAGCAGCCGACGGCGCGATGGACATCATCAACCTCAAGATCAGCCGATTCGGTGGTCTCGGTGGAGCAATGCGCACCCGCGACCTCTGCCTCGATCTCGGTATCACCATGACCATCGAGGACACGTGGGGCGGCGAGATAGCAACCGCCGCCATCGCCCATCTCGCGGCGGCCACGCCGGACTATGCGCATTTCCAGTCGAGCGCGTTCCACGACTACCACACCAACCCGATCGCGACCGGCGGCCCCGTCGTCGCCGACGGCCACATGTCCGTCCCCGACGGGCCGGGCCTGGGCATCACCCCCATCCCTGACCTTCTTCGCGAGCCGATCTTGGAGGTTCGATGAACGCCTATCAACGGTTCGGCTGGATCATGTTCACGCTCAGCGGTGTCTTCTTTCTGATTCTCGGCATACGCGATGGCGAGCCACTGACGATTGCCGGCGCCGTCGTCTGGATGATCGGTTGCGGGGCATTTCTTCTGTCCGAGGACTCCTGACCTAACCTCGCGACCCGACGCCCTTCACCCCCACACCCCCAACGAGAGGCACTCATGAAGCTCTGTACTGCACTGTCATTCGACGGTGATCCCGAGCGGTTCGCCAGCCGCATTGTCGACCTCGAAGCCGCCGGGATCGACATGGTCTTCATCCCCGAGATCTACGGATTCGACCAGGTGTCCGTGCTCGGTTTCATTGCCGCTAAGACCAGCCGCATCGAGCTGATGACCGGCATCGTCAACGTTTACAGCCGCTCCCCCGCGCTCATCGCCCAGTCGGCCGCGACCATCGACGCGCTTTCCGGAGGACGCTTCACGCTGGGCATCGGGACCTCGGGCGCCCAGGTGATCGAGGGCTGGCACGGCGTCCCGTTCCGCAAGCCGCTCGGACGCACCCGCGACGTGGTCGACATCTGCCGCAAGGTGTGGAGTGGCGAGCGGGTCACCCATGACGGTCGCGCCGTCAGCCTGCCGCTTCCTGCAGAGGAGGGCACCGGCTTGGGCAAGCCGCTCAAGTTCATGAACCGGATGCATCGCCAGGACATCCCGATCGTGATCGCTTCGATCGGTCCGAAGAACGTCGAGATGACCGCCGAGATCGCTGATGGGTGGCAGCCCATCCACTTTGTCCCCGACCGGTTTGACCGAGTCTGGGGAGATGCACTTGCGGCTGGCAAGGCGAAGCGTTCCGCCGACCTTGGATCGCTCAGCATCTATGCCGATGCCCACCTCGCCATCGGCGACGGCCCCGACGTCGCCGAGGCCCGCGAAGCCGCCCGTGGCCACATCGGGTTCTATGTCGGCGGCATGGGTGCCAAGTCGAAGAACTACTACAACGATCTCTTCAAGCGGTATGGCTGGGTCGAAGAAGCAGAAAAGATCCAGGACCTGTTCCTGAGCGGCCAACGCGCTGAGGCGACCGCCGCGGTGCCCGATGCGTATCTCGACGAGGCGCACTTGTTCGGCGACGAGGCGCATGTGCAGTCTCGTCTCGAGGTCTTCAAAAACGTCGGCGTGACCCATCTGAGCGTGCAGCCGAGCGGAGCGAACGGTCTCGATGACATCGAAAAGGTCAAGGCCTGGCTCGACTAAGGGCAAATGGCGGCGCATTGTGCGTCAACACTTGAGCTGTTCTTGAGCGTGCCATCACGGCACAAAGAGCTTGGGACGCCATCATCATGAACGTGCCCAGCTCCCCCGGGGCAAGGCACGGTACGAGAACGTTCGACTCCCGCCGACGGTTGTGGTCGCTGGTTGGCGGGAGTCGATCTCGGACATACCCCACGATGGTTCACGCCTGAGGCACCGGTCTCAGGCATACTCAAGACACCTACGGAGGTACCGATGTTGGTATCCGACGCAGCAGCACTTTTGCCCACAACCCGAGAATCCGATAACCACATTCACATGGTCTCTCCCGCTCCCGCCACACCAAAACCGCGGGTCCTCGTAGTAGATGATGCTGCAGAGATTCGCCTCATGGTCTCCGCCGCACTCAATCGAGACGGCTCGTATGCGCTCGCCGAAGCGAGCTCTGGCACCGAAGCCCTCGACGCGGCCCGGAACTTCAGGCCCGACGTCGTCGTGCTGGATCTTGGGCTCCCCGACATCGACGGCGTCGAGGTTTGCCGAGAACTGCGAACCTTCACCGATGCGTACATCCTGATGCTCACCGGTCGCGATGAAGAAGTCGACCGGCTCGTAGGACTCGCTGTCGGCGCCGATGACTACATGACCAAGCCCTTCTCCTCCCGTGAGCTCGCCGCCCGGATCCAGGTGCTGCTGCGGCGGCCTCGGACGGGTTCCGAGGCCCTCACCGGCCAGACGGCTGAAACCGTCAGCCTGGGCGACTTGACGATCGACGCCCTCGCCCGAGAGGTCCATGTCGACGGCGAACTCCTCGATCTCACCAAGATCGAGTTCGACCTGCTCGCCACCTTGGCCTCACGGCCAGAGATGGTGTTCACCCGGCAGCAAATCATCGACACCGTCTGGGGCGATGATTGGTTCGGCAACGACCACATGATCAGTGTGCACGTCGCCAACCTCCGCAAGAAGCTCGATGCAAACGGCACGAGCCACATCAAGACCATTCGCGGTGTTGGCTACCGCATGGCATGAGCACGGCAACCGAACCACGCGAAGCGGCGTGGCAGAACCCGTTCTTTATGGCCGCATTCTTCTGTATCGCTCTGGCCGTCGGCTTGCTCTGGCAAAGCGCCCAGATCGACGCCGATGCGCAGATGATGATCGAGCAGCTTCGCCTCGCAGGCCCACCCAGCTTGATCGATACCTAGTCCTGAGCCTGGCCTTGTCGCTGGGCGGCAACGGCAGCTCCGGCCGCCCATTGGTTCGCCTCGAGGACCTTGAGGAAGCCGACGACGTTCCGATCACGGATGCGTTCGAGTTCACGGACATCGAGGTGACCGGATTGGGCGTCGGATTGCTCGACGATCTTGTCGACCAGTTCAGGCGTAAACGGCGGTGTGTCCATCAGCTTGGTCCACGGCCATTCGAGCGCCGGACCGAACTGCTCGATGAAATGACGGAAGCCGCCCGTGCCGCCGGCAACCCGATAGGTCTCGAACAGTCCCATCTGGGCCCACCGCAGACCGAAGCCGTAGGTGATGACGTCGTCGATCTCCTGGGTCGTGGCGACCCCGTCGTTGACCAACCACAGGGCCTCACGCCAGACGGCTTCGAGTAGCCGGTCACCGATGAACGCGTCGATCTCGACTCGAACATGGACCGGGTGCATCCCGATCGACCGATAGATGCTCTGGGCGCGTTCAATGGTTCCAGGAGTGGTCGCCTCTCCGCCGACGACCTCGACGACGGGCAAGAGATAGACGGGGTTGTACGGGTGGCCCACGACGAACCGCTCCGGGTGCGCCAGATCGGCTTGGAGTTCGGTCGGCTTGATCCCCGAAGTCGAGGACGCAATCACCGCGTCGCCAGCCAGCGCGGTCTCGATCTCGCCGTAGACGGCCTTCTTGAGATCGGGGCGTTCCGGCACGCTTTCCTGTACGAACTCGGCATCGGCGACCGCATCGCCGATCGACGACGCGATCCGCCATGTGCCGCGCTGATCGGTGCGCAGCCCCAGGTCATCCCACGCGGTCACCGCGTTGGCCAGCACTTCGTTCATGATGGCTTCGGCCTGTGGTGACGGGTCGGAGATAGCGACGTCGACTCCGGAGAGCACGAGTCGTGATGCCCAGGCCGCACCGATGACACCGCAACCGACGACCGCTGCCTTGGCCGGTCGCGCTGGAGCCGTTGCGTCAGCCATGCTTGGTCAGCTGGAGGTTGTCGCGCACCTGCTGGGCGGAAAGGATCGAGTAGTTCTGCGCCTCGAGGATCTGGACGGCTCGTTCGACGAGCGAGCCATTCGTTGCCAGCACGCCACGGTCGAGCCAGATGTTGTCCTCGAGACCGACACGCACGTTGCCGCCGGCGAGCGCGGCCAGAGACACATACTTGAGCTGATTGCGGCCGATGGAGAACGCCGAGAACGTCCAGTCCTCGGGCACGTTGTTCCGCATCGCCATGAAGGTGTTGAGGTCGTCGGGAGCGCCCCATGGCACGCCCATGCACAGTTGCACCATGACGGGCTCAGGAATGATGCCGCGCCGTACCAGGTCCTTTGCGTGGGCCAGGTGTCCGGTATCAAAGGCTTCGATCTCGATGCGGGTCCCGATCTCATTCATCTGGGCCGCCATCGCTTCGAGCATCGCGGGCGTATTGGTCATGACATAGTCGCCCTCGCCGAAGTTCATGCTGCCGCAGTCGAGGGTGCAGATCTCGGGGCGAATTCGGCGCACATGTTCGACTCGTTCCGTCGCTCCAGCCATGTCGGTGCCGTCGTCGCTCGGCGGTAGAGGTTTCTCGACATCACCGAAGACGAGGTCGCCGCCCATGCCTGCGGTCAGGTTGAGGACCACATCGACGTCGCTGGAGCGGACCCGCTCCGCGACCTCTTCGTACTTCTCAACCGAGCGTGACGGCATGCCGTCGTCTTCGCGCACGTGGATGTGTACGACAGCGGCGCCGGCGCTTGCCGCCTCGATACACGAGTCAGCGATCTGTTCCGGGGTGCACGGAATCTTGTCGGACTTGTGGGCCGTGTACCCAGAGCCAGTTACCGCGCAGGTGATGAACACGCCGTCGTGGATCGTCATGGAGTTGTCCTTTCGGAACGGGAAGAAGTTTTTGCGTTTTGGTCGCTGGCGTTCCCCAGGCGGCGGTTGGCAACCCGTGTCGCGCTGCGGATCTCGTCATGGTCGATGTAGACGCCCCGCAGGTGTCGGGCACCGCCAGAGGCGTAGGCATCGCGGCCGTGCAGAATCCGTCGATTGTCGAAGCCGACCATGTCGCCAGGAGCGAACGGATAGCTGATCTGGAAGCGGGAGTCGGCCGCCATCTCGGAGAAAACGGCCATCGCGTCGTACGCCCTCGGCATGTCTTCGGGCTCCATGTCCGGAAAGCCGCGCACGGGATAGAACGCACGGAGCGTCAAGGGAGCGCCTTGGACACCGTGGTCGATCATCGGTCCGGACCAGCGATGATCCAGCCCCGGCCCACGGTTGAAGAACACCCAACGCAACGTCGTCAATGCCTGGTAGTGCTCAGGGTGTTCTACGCGCAGCGCGTCGACGAGCGCATGCCCATCGGTCATCGTCGAGAATCCGCCTTCGGTCTCGTTGACCAGACAGTGGAGAAACTGGAAGCCAGGTGGGGTCTCGCGAGTCGGAAGGTCCGCGTGGGGACCTAGTCGCAGCGCGCTGTTCGCCGTGCTGTTCGTGTCAGCGCTGCCGGCGAATGTCACATCGGCCTTGACGTCCCAGATGGGTCCAAAGTTCGTGTCGCGCACTGCGCCGACGAGGGCGCCGAGCTGGAGTCCGACGTCGGGGTCATCGGGCAAGCCCCGCAACCGGGCGAGCCCATAGCGGACCAGGTCATTCAGCCAAGCAGCCAGCGCCTCGCCTCCGGCCAGCACGTCGGGGCCATGGTGATCGGGCGGGGCAGGCAAGTCGGCGGCCGTCCACGGCACCGCCTCAGGAAGCCAACTCGAGGCCAGGTGCTTGCCGGTCGCAACATGGTGCAGCCAGCCCGGATGAAAGCGCCCGAGCTGACCATCAGCGAAGGCGACCTCGAGGACGTCCTCGACCAGCGTCGCTTCGACCACGGCAGAACCGGGTCCATGATGGGCAGGATCCATCAGGCCCTCGCGCGTAGCGACGTCGGTGCCAACACCAACCGCGTTCTCGTAAAGCCAGCGGTCAAATGCCGCGAGCGTCGCTCCATCGGGCCACACCACGCTCACGAAACGGTGATCGAGGCTCACGCGTTCAGGTGCCTTCCACGGATAGTCGTAGAAGTCCGGTGTCAGCGGCATCGGTCGGTCCCCACAGCACGGCCTAAGTGTCCCATTGAACGGGACGTCTCACTCTGGTAGTCTGCAGCGTATGGCGGTAGACGACGGCGCGTCAAGGACCATTCCAGGGGAAAGCCCGGTCGAGCGCGCCTTCCGATTGCTACAACTCGTCGCCGGGTCCGAAGAACCGCTCGGGGTACGCGAGCTGGCGCGACGAAGCGGCCTTCCCCGCTCGTCCGTTGGCCGCCTCGTCGGCCAGCTCGAGCGCCTCGACATGGTTGAGCGAACCGACGACGCCGCCGTTGTTGCCGGCCCCGGCCTGGCCACGCTGCAGCCGGATCAGGCGAGTGGTACCCATCTGCCAGCCCGGCTGCGCCCGCTGCTCCATGAACTCGTCGCGACCTTCGGCGAAAACGCGGCGCTCTCGATCGACGATCGCGACGCACTGCTGTATGTCGCACAAGCCGCAGCCGATCACCCGGTAAGCGTGCCCGACGTCTCCGGAGAGCGCCATCTGTTCCATCTCGTCGCTCCCGGCCTCGTGACCATGGCCTGGTGGGCGCCTGCTCGCATCCGTGCTTACCTCCGGGAACCTCTGGTCGGAGCCACCGCGTCTTCGACGACCGATCCCGAGCAGATCACCGATCGCCTGGGCAACATCCGCGAGCAGGGCTGGTGCTGGACGGACCAAGAGCTCGATCAAGGCGTCAACGGGCTCGCCGTGCCAGTCATGCTCGGTGATGACCTGATCGCGACGGTCAGCTTGTTTGGCCCCGCCTACCGCTTCAGCCCAGGCGTCACCGGCGAAGCCGCCGAGACGCTGCTCGAGATAGTGGTCCGCCGTTCGAACGAACTGCTCGGCTCCTAGCCACACGGAACCCGTATCGCACCCGCATGCACTAGCTTGCAGGCAGGACCCCCGCATGCCGAACGACCCACATCCCGACCTCGCCATCCGGGCCGAGCGCGACAGCGCAATGGTCTCTGCTGCCCTGCATGCGTTTGCGGCCGGCGCCGTTCCCGCGCTGCTTTGGGATACCGAGGTCGTTCGACGGGCGAACCTTGTCGTCTTCACCTGTATCGAGCTGGGGCTCGCCGCGCTTGCGGTCGTGGCCTATCTGGCAGGGCGCCAACATCGGGCTCGCGCATTCCGACTCCTGAGCCAGCTCGAAAGCACCGGGGCTGCCGTCAACTTTGCGGCTCTGGCCTGGCTGGGCCCCGACGTCGCAACGGCTTCGCCAAGCAAATACTTGTTGACGATCACGATGGTCGCGTTCACTTCGGTCGCCGCCTCGAACTCGTCGCTGCTGATTCGTCGCCGATCGGCATTCTTGCGCTCGCTGACGATCATCGGCACCAGTCACCTTGTCGCCTACATCATCAAGGGCGAGGCGATCTTTGCGTCATTCACCGCGCTGTGGTGCATTGGGCTCGCCCACTTCTCGCGCATCGGTTACGACGCAATGCGTCAACTGTCGGACCTGCAACAGCAGAGCGCACAATCGGCCCGCCACGACGACCTGACCGGCTTGCTCAATCGCTCGGCCTTCATCGATGCGCTCGAGGCCCGCAGCGCCGATTCCACCTCCGACGTCCTCGTGCTCCTCGACCTCGATGGGTTCAAGGCAATCAATGATCGCTACGGCCATGCATCGGGCGATGCCGTGCTCCGGGCGGTAGCAGACCGGCTCGCACGAGTCCTGCCCGACGGAACCGACCTCGGACGCTTGGGAGGCGACGAGTTTGCCGCCCTCGTGCCACTCGAATCCATCGATCTACGAGTCACCCTGGAACGGGTCGTCGACGAGGTCGGGCGAGGGGTCGACGTCGACACTCGGGACCTCTACGTCGCAGGCTCGATCGGCTGGACCCACCTGGATCCGGCATTGACCGCGCCCGAGCTGATGGCCCAAGCCGATGCAGCCATGTATCGCTCCAAGAACTCCTCGACCATCACCAGCACCGGCTTCAGCAACCAGATGCAGCTCGACCTGGAACGGTCACTCGAGCTTCGCCAACGATTCAGGAGCGCAGTCAAGGAGCAGCGAATCGACTTCCTGGCGCAGCCGGTCGTGCGGGCGAGCGACCAAACGCCGATCGGGATCGAGTTGCTCGCTCGTTGGCCCGTCGACGACGACGCTGATATCAGCTCCGAAGAGTTCACCAGGCTGGCCGACGAGACGGGACTCGCCGTCGAACTTGACCGGCTCGCTTTGGCCGAGGCCCGTCACCTGCTCGAGGCCTGGCGCCACGACCCGTATCTCGAACAGATCGTGGTCAAGGTCAACGTCTCCCCGATTCATCTGCACAACCTGGCCCTCGCCCGCTCGATACGTGACCTGATCCCCGATGGCGACCGCGGCCGGCTCGGCCTCGAATTCGTCGAGACGAAGCTGATGGCGTCGAATGCCCGCACCCACGGGCTGCTGCGCGAGCTCCGCTCGATGGGCGTGACGATCAGCATCGATGACTTCGGCACCGGTTATTCGTCGCTGGCATACCTACGCACGCTTCCCGTCTCCGAGATCAAGATCGATCGGTCGTTCGTCGCCAACCTCGACACCGACCAGGTCAACGCCGGTCTGGTCAAGGCCATCGTTGACCTGGCGACAACACTCGGCATGAAGACCATCGCCGAGGGCGTCGAGTCAGACGAAGAACTTCAAGCGTTGCGCACCCTCGGCGTCGGTGCAATTCAAGGCTTCTTCACCGGCAAGCCGATCCCCCTCGACGCCATCGGCGAGGACCTGCGGGTTCGTCGAGAGGCGACCCGTCAGCTGTTCCCGCTCAGAGGTGCTCCGAACGGAGGTTGACGAACGCGGGAATCTCACACGCCTGGCCGACCTCGATTGGGACGGTGACCGCTCGGTTGCGGTGTGGTCCCGCACACCAGCTCGGGAAGACAACCGAGTAGAGCCCGCCCCCGCCGGCCACGAAGACCAAGAGGTCCTCGGGACGCTCGAAGCAGTCGTAGCTTCGGTCCGGGTCGATCTTGCCCATCACACCCGCTGACTGCGCAAGAGCGGCGCCCGAAACCTGGGCTCGCTCGACGATGGCGTCGCGGACGCTCACCAGGTCATGACCAGCCTCGGCGAATACCGCCGCGTGATCGGGATTCAGTGCCACCGCAGCCTGGCCGTGACGCAGGGCCGCATTGTTGGTCGTGACACTCGACAATGCGGTAGCCAGTGAGCCCAGCATGCGGTCGGGCGTGGTCGGGTCGTCGGCATCGGTCACGCAGATGACCGACTGCGGCGCATCGACGCCCACGACGGTGACCACCGAGTCGTTCGGATCGTGCCCGAGCATCTGGTGCATCGGCACGAAGGGGCTGTTGTCTTCGTCTTCGCCCAGGCACATCGTGAACTTGCCCGGATGGCCGAGAAGCGCCATGTCAGAGGTTCCGGACCGGCCGCCGCCCACATTGATCATGGCCAACCGCAGTGCCCGACCGATCGACGCGTTGGCGCGATAACCGGGTCCGAGGGCACCGAAGCCACCGTGGAGACCGCACCAGTCTCGAGCGGGGCCGTTGACGATGATGAGTGGCGCGATCGCGTGGGTGGTGGCCTGCATCTCGGTCAGATCAAACCGGGGGTCGATCACGGCACGGGCAGCCGCAACGACGACGGGTGCATGGTCCGGTAGGCAGCCCGCCATGACGGCCGCGGCGGCGAGCTTCTCCACAGTGCAGTCGCCTTGATTTGGCCCCATCGTGCCCAAGGACATGTCGGGGTCCAGCCCTGTAGCCAGCACCATGCGCTCCACCCGGTCAGCCGTGGGGATGACGACGGGCAGGCCGTCGGTGCACCCGAGCGCGTGGAGTTGTTCGAGGGCTTCGTACTCGTTCGTTGCTTCGAGGGTGGTCATGGCCTCAGCCTTTGAGCTGATCGATGATGGCCTGGGCGATGTCGCCGGCGACAAGTGCCATGCGTTCGACGCCGGTGCCGGCAACAGGATGCGGCAGCCGGACCCGGGGCGCGTCGGGCATGCCCACCGATCGAGCGACGAAGTCGCCCTGGGGCCAGAACTCGTCGGTCACGAGAGAGACCGAGGGAACGCCTCGGCGGGCGATACGAATGCCGTCACGCACGGTGCCGGTCGTGCAGCTGCCTCAATGGCCGTAGGCGCCAACGGCGGCGTCGCAGCTCTCGACGACTTCGTCGAGCATGGAGTCGGAGATCACCGACGACGCGTTGTGCTTGTTCCAGCGCCGGAACGAGGCCGAGGGAACGGCCACCGCTAGTGCCTTTTCGACTTGGTCCAGGAACGCTTCGGAGTCGGGAAAGCCGTTCGCAACCAACCCGATCGTGGGCGCACCGACGGTGAGGTCGACGGAGAGCGAATACGGCTCGACCGGGGCACCCGGCGCAGAACGTGGATCGACGAAGGTGACCATGGGCCGATCGTAGGCGACCAGGTCAGCCCGAGCCCAAGGAGCGGAGCCCTTCGATCGCTGCGATCGCGGTGTCAGCTCGATCCGCGGGGACCAAGAGATGGTCGTGGTAGGCCCCGGCCAGCACATTGCAGGGAATGCCCTCGTCGGCCAGGACGCGAGAGACAGCTGCGGTGAGACCTACGGCTTCGAGCGCACTGTGCACCTCGAGGGTCAGCCATGCGGCCTCGAACTCAATCGCGTGTCCCAGCCGCAGCGCCAGGTCGACGGTCAGCACCGCCGTCATGCCTTCGTCCTCTCGAATGAGCGCGCCGACAGCCTGCCCGCCGCTCGATGGTTGGACGAGCAGCTCGGCAGCTGCAGCGGGGTCGGTGGACGTCACGAACGTCCAAGTCCCTGGTCGCCGGGTGACGCTGATCGATGCGAGCATGACACCAAGGTCGGTCTCTGCGGCCATGTCCGGCACGGTAGCGCTACTACCGTCGCAGCATGAGCGACGACCTCCCCACGACAATGGCCGGCGTGCAACTGCTCGGCCACGGCGGCTACGAGCAGCTCCGGTATCGCACCGACCTGGCGCTCCCCCGGCCCAAACGCGGCGAGGTGCTGATTCGAGTGGCTGGCGCGGGCGTCAACAACACCGATATCAACACCCGGATCGGCTGGTACTCCAAGTCGGTGACCGGCGCGACCGCTCCCACCGAAATCGCGAGCGACGACGATGGGGCCTGGTCTGACAACCCGATCCAGTTCCCTCGCATCCAAGGCGCTGACTGCTGCGGGTACATCGTCGCCGTCGGCGAAGGCGTTGACCCGGTTCGTGTCGGTGAGCGAGTGCTCACGCGGACGATGCAGGACCCACTCGTGCTTGATCCGGCTCGGCCGACCGCCACGATGGTGTTCGGCTCCGAGTTCGACGGCGGCTTTGCCGAGTACACGGTGTGCCGCTCCAGCGAGACCTATGCCGTCACCAGCGAGTGGAGCGACGCAGAACTCGCTTCGATTCCGTGTGCCTGGTCGACGGCCGAAGGGATGCTTGAGCGGGCATCGGTGGGCGCGGAGCGGGTGCTCATCACCGGTGCCTCCGGTGGCGTCGGATCCGCGGCCATCCAGCTGGCCAAGCGTCGGGGCGCCGAGGTGCTCGCCGTCTGTGGCCAGGCAAAGGCTGACCAGGTGCGGGCGCTCGGAGCGGACCAGGTGATCGACCGCGGCGCCTCGCTGCTCCAGGCCGCTGGCGAAAGCAGCGTAGATGTCGTTATCGATCTGGTCGCCGGACCTGGGTTCTCCGAGCTCACGACCGTGCTGCGCCCCAGCGGCCGCTACGCGGTCTCCGGAGCCATCGGTGGACCGATCGTCGAACTCGATGTGCGAGACCTCTACCTCAAGGACCTGAACTTCTTCGGAAGCACCTGGCAGAGCCCCGACGTGTTCGCCAACCTCATTGGTTACATCGAACGTGACGAGGTGCGCCCCACGGTGGCGGCGACCTACCCCCTCGCCGAGATCGTCTCCGCCCAGGAGCACTTCGTCCGGAAGGACTTCGTCGGCAAGATCGTGCTGGTGCCCTAAATGCCTCCGGCGACTGCTCGACGGATACGACTGGCGCCCTAATGTTCGGCACATGCTCGACGCTTACTGCTGGCCACAAAGTGGACGCGCTGGTGATCTGATCGATCTCGCTATCTCCGGTGACATGGACCACTGCCAGGTCGAGGTCATTCGTGTCGGTCGGGATCTCGACACCGTGCACCTGATCACCGGTTTGGGCGTCGGCGTTCAACCGGTGCCAGACAACGTCGCCCACCAAGGCTGCGGATGGGCAGCCTCCGCACAGATCTCGATCGACGCTGCCTGGGATACCGGGTTTCATCTGGTCCGCGTGAGCGCCGAGAACGGCGAGACCTGCGACGCGTTCTTCGTGGTTCGGCCGGCGGTACCCGGTGACACGCTGCTGGTGCTGTCGACCTCGACCTGGGCGGCCTACAACGATTGGGGCGGTCCGAGCTTCTACACCGGCGGCCATCGCTCCTCTCAGCAGCGTCCGCTCCCCCGAGGTTTCCTCGACAAGCCGCGCCCCGAGTACTTCCGGATGGCCGGCTTCCTGGACATGCCCCGCGACGATCGACGAGCCCACTTTGGCGAGTACTCGTTGTGGTCCTGCGCCGCTGGCTTCGCGAACTGGGAGCGACTCTTCGTCGCGTGGGCCGAGCGCGAAGGCTTGGCCCTGGACTACGCCACGAGCCTCGACTTGGCGAACGAGCCCGACTTGCTCGACCCCTACTCGGTCTACGTCAGCGTCGGCCACGATGAGTACTGGTCGGCATCAATGCGTGACCATGTCGAAGGTTGGGTTGACCGTGGCGGCCACGCGGTGTTCTTGTCGGGTAACACCGCGTTCTGGCAGATCCGATTCGAGGGCGACAACGACCACCAGGTCGTTGGCTACAAGCTCGACTTCGAGGAGGATCCGGTTTTCGCAACCGAACAAGAGCACACGATCTCCACGATGTGGAGCGATCCGCTGACCGGGCGACCCGAGGCCGAGATGACGGGCGTGAGTTTCACCCGCGGCGGCTACGCGCACGTGCGCCATGCGCCCCGTGGAACCGGTGGCTACACGATCTGGCAGCCGGATCATCCCTATTTCGAGGGGCTGGAGTTGCATGCGGGCGATGTCTTGGGAGGCGACCCGGTGATCGTGGGTTACGAGTGCGACGGCACCGAACTCGCACTCGTCGACGGCCGTCCGGTCGCCGTTGGCAGCGGAGGGACACCGTCCAACTTCCAGGTACTCGGCACCGCACCCGCACACCTGTGGGCGACCGAGGAAGGCGCCCCAGGACTACCCGACACCTACGTCGGCGAACTGAACTGGGTCGCCGAACGCCTCGGTGGCCAGGACACGCCGGAGAATCGGGCGAAGTACGGTTCGGGTCGAGCGGTCATGGGCTGCTTCGCTCGAGGTCAAGGTTCGGTGTTCACGGTCGGTTGCACCGATTGGGCCTATGGACTGGTCGATCCTGCCGTCAGCCGCGTCACTCGCAATGTCATCGGCGTGCACGGCGCGTTCGATACCTAGGCGATCGTCTCCACCACATCGGATTCGGCCAGCGACGTTCGAATGTCCACATCAGCGGCGGGTCGGACATCGGGGCAGAACCGCAGCGAAGCTTCCTCGAGTGCACGGCGCACCGCTTGCGCGACCGCGGGTGCTTCGTGGCGGGCACATTCCACGACGACCGAGTCGTGGACCGTCTGCACCGGACGCGCACTCGGCAGCTGCCACAAGGACCGGTGCAGCCGGGCATAGGCGTCGAGCATGATGTCGGCTACACCGCCCTGGATCGGTGCATTGCGCCAGGCATTCACCATCGCCCGCACTCGCTCGCGTGCCGCTCGTTGCAAGAACGCGTGCGCCACCTCGTCGCCCGCCTCGGCGGCCACCGCTTCGATGTAGCGGCGGCGCAAGCTCCGGTCCTCGAACTGTCGGCCCAGATCTCTGCGGCTCAGCGGGGCCGCCCGGTTCCACAACACCAGGCCGTGCTCGGCTTCGAAGCGGCTACGAACCGCGACCAGCGCTGTATCGGGTGCCTCGATTGCATCGCATGCGGCCAACAGAAACAGCCGGTCGACGTGCAGGTTGAACTGTTGGCGGCGACCCGCGACCGTGCGGCTGGCGAACGTGAACGGTTCTTCGTCGTCGGTCAACGCGACCGGGGCCGAGTACTGCATGACCCACGCGACATGATCGATGGTTGGTGCTCCCACGGACTCCGCATTCGGATGTTGCAGCGCGGCGACTTCTTCGGGCGTTGGCCAGCGACGCTGCGTCTGACGGAAGCTGCGACGGACCGAGGCAATGTCGGCGAAGCTCCGCGCCAGTCGCAAGGTCGGCGCCCAGGCAATCCGATGCGTGGTCCGGCTGATCGCCTCGATCTCGGCGATCCGAGCCTGTGCCCACGAGGTGGTCCCGGGATAGGTGCGGCGGTACTGCGCTAGCAACTTGCGTCCCTCGTCGAGGCTGGTCGGCGTGCCATTGGCGGTCAGCGACCTCGCCAACGCTTCGGCGCCGGTGCCATAGGCGATGCCGAAGTTGAGTGCCTTGGCCATCTGGCGCAGTTGCTTGAACCGTGCCGGGTCACGCCGCGACAATTCGCTGGCCTCGAAGCCGAACATCGAGGCTGCCGTCGCCACGTGGACGTCTTCGCCACGCTCGAAGGCTGCTTTCAGTGGCACGTCTTCGGCAACCTGGGCCAGGAAGCGAAGTTCGGCTTGACTCAGATCGGCGTGCACGAAGACCCGGTCCGCCGCCGGGCGCACATGCGGTTTCATCCGAGGGGTGAAGTTCTGTGCGTTCGGGTTGCGGCTGGCCAGGCGACCGGTATTCGTGCCCACGACCTGGAGGTACTGCGGGCGCATCCGACCGTCGGCATGGACGTGCTCGTGCATCGACTCGCCATAGGTCGTCAGAATCTTGGCGTAGTTGCGGAACTCGAGCAGGGCCTCGGCCAACGCGCCGCCGATTTCACGGAGCACGCCGGCCGGGACCGAATCCTGGTCGGTCAGGGGTCGGGCGGTGCCGAATCGCCGAGCGGTCCAGGCAGCGACCTCGGGTCCTGCCCATTCGTTCAGCGCCTGGCGTACCTGCTTGTCGCTCGCCGGGTTCCAGCTCGGTTCGGTCACGTCGTCGAAAAGGTTGCCCTGTCCCCCGCCGGTCAACGAGGCGATGCGGCCGACGACCTCGCGATGCTGTGCCTCCATGGTCTCGAGCTCGCGGCGCCAGCCAGGCCAGTCGAACGGCAGTCCCGACCGTTCCATCCGATCCAAGAAGGGACGCGCTGCCATTTCGATGTCGCAGATCATGGTCAGTCCGGCGGCATCGATCTCGGCTCGCAGGGCATCGGCGACCCAGAGTGTCTCGACCGCGTCGGCCGCCGCGTATCGGATCTGTTCGTCTGTCAGCTCGTCGGTGGCCGTATAGCTGAGCTGCGTGGAGCCCTTGCCTTCGGCGTGAATGCCCAAGTAGTGCTCGGTCGCCCAGGCCAGGCCGTGGTACCACGAGAAGCCGCTGCGGCCCTGGTGGATAAGGGCGTCGGCCAGCTGGGCGTCCCACCATTGGAGCCCCGGAGTGACGTCATCGCTGCCATAGACGGCACGGTCGATCACCCGGGCGTCGAAGTTCGCGTTCCAGGCATCGGCGACGACGCCGTCAAGCAATGGCGCCAGCCGCCGAGGATCGAGGTCGCGAGCATCGACAACAAACGACCGCTCCGATCCACGAGAATCTCGTGTCGCGATCGATGCCACTCGAAGGTGTCCAGCGCTAGGTCCGTCGATCGGCGTCTCGGTGTCGATGGCAACATTGGTCGCTTCGCTCAGGGCTCGCCCAAGTTCGCCGAGGCCGCCGTCGTCGACGACAAGCGTGACGGGAACGCTCGAGGGATCGACAGGCATCGGGCTCGACCCTATGACACGGGTGCGACGACGCGGCGCCAAACCGTGCGGTCAGTCCGCGCGCAGGTCGGCTTCGATGAATTCTGCGTCGTTGCGGGCGGACTGGCCGGGCCGTCCCGCCTCTTGTGAACGCAACTCGACCCGACGGATCTTGCCTGAGATGGTCTTCGGCAAATCGGCGAACTCGAGGCGGCGGACCAGTTTGTATCCCGATACCCGCTCCCGCATGAACGAGAAGATGTCGCGGGCAGTAACCGAAGACGCCTCGTGGCCCGGCGCCAAGATGAGATACGCCTTGGGCACGAAGCCTCGAAGCTCATCGGGCGAGGGCACAACCGCGGCTTCGGCGACCGCCGGGTGTTCGACGAGCACGCTCTCCAGTTCGAATGGGCTGATGCGATACCCCGACGCCTTGAACACATCGTCGGCGCGCCCGACATAGGTGATGTAGCCATCGGCGTCTCGGCTCGCGACATCGCCGGTGTGATACCAGCCGGCCCGCATTACTTCGTCGGTCTTGGCTGGGTCATCGGCATAGCCGTCCATGACGGCAACCGGGCGTTTGTCGGTCACGTTGATGCCGATTTCGCCTTCGTCGGCCGGGTCGTCGTCCGGGTCGAGCAAGGCGATGGTGTAGCCGGGCATCGGGCGCCCCATCGAGCCGGGCACGACTCGCGCCCCCGGAGGGTTGCCGATCTGAGCCGTCGTCTCGGTCTGGCCGTAGCCGTCTCGGATCGTTGCACCCCAGGCCTGTTCAACCTGGGCGATCACCTCGGGATTGAGCGGCTCACCTGCGGACAACAGCTCGCGCAAGGCAACGTCGTACGAGCCGAGGTCCTCTTGGATCAGGAAGCGCCACACCGTCGGCGGGGCACAGAGCGTTGTGACCTGGTACTTCACCAGCACTTCGAGCACGGCCGGGGCGTCGAATCGTGTGTAGTTGTAGATGAAGATGCAGCTCTGGGCATTGAAGGGCGCAAAGAAGCAACCCCACGCGTGTTTGGCCCATCCGGGCGAGCTGAGTGTCCAGTGCACATCGCCGGGCATCAGCCCCATCCAGTACATCGTCGAGAGGTGCCCCACCGGATAGCTCACCTGGGTGTGGCGCACGAGTTTCGGCTTCGACGTGGTGCCCGAAGTGAAGTATTCGAGCAGTGGATCGGCGGGGCGAGGTTCGATCGGCGCTTCGAACGACGTCGGCTGGTCGTGCGCAGCCTCGAACGGGTGCCAACCTTGACCGCCGCCAACAAGCACTTTGACGACATCGCCGGTGATGGACGAATCGAGTGCATCGACGGCTGCGGCACCGGTGGCGTTGGTGACGACCATGCGAGCGCCGCCCCGATCGAACCGGTCGGTGAGGTCGTCTCCGGCCAACAGCGTGGTCGCCGGAATCACGACCAGCCCCACGCGCATCGCCGCGAGCATGGTTTCCCACAGCTCCGGCTGGTTCCCCAGCATGACGAGAACCCGGTCGCCGTGTACCAAGCCGTGTTCGACCAAGAGGTTTGCGACTCGGCGCGACCGATCGGCGAGCTCGGCGTAGCTCAGCTTGACCTCGGACCCGTCCTCTTCGACCAGATGAAGGGCAGGCGCGCTATTGCCCTCGGCAATGACATCGAAGTAGTCGCGGACCCATGCAAATCCATCACCCAGGTCTGGCCACTCGAAGGCCTCGTAGGCCGTCTCATAGTCCGTGCGGTGCTCGAGCAGCAGATCGCGGGCGGCAACAAAGGCCGCGCCAGCCGAATTCGTCATGTCTGATTCCCCTTCTGCCCGGCACCTGCCGTCGGGCACCTAGCGCTTGTTAGGGAACACTAGCAACCGCAAGTTCGCGGTTCAGGGGGTGTCGACCACAGGCCGTTGCCCTTAGGGGATGTCGGGACAGCCGATGTTCGGGATCGCTACTTCGCACTGGGCGACGAACAATGCATCGACGATCGTGACCTCGCCGTTCCCATCGATGTCCGCCCCAGGCGTGAACAGCTCACTGGCCGGGTTCGGTAATGGACACGCGGCGTGCCCGGAGCGACTGCCGACGGTGTACTGGGCAATCACCAGCGCATCGACGATGCTTCGGCCCCGAGTGCAATCCGCGTCGCCCTTCACCGGAGCGAGTGGCGACAGCGTGATCGTGAACGCTTCGTCGACACCCGTGCGGAAGCTTTCGAGCGTCGGCGAGTACACCGCGGACACGACCTCGAGCCCGAAGGGGTCGATGTCCAAGGTCCGCAGGTACCCATCACCACCGTTGTCGATGAACTGGTAGTTCGTCAGCAGGTGGTGCACGGTGCGGTCACAGTCATCGACGAAGCTGCCTCGGGCCGCTTCGCCGGGGCGATGACCGGACAGCACCATCGCGACGTTGCAGTGGTCGGCGATCGCGTCGCGGACCTCGGGCAAGCGCACGGCACCGGTCGAACCAGTGAACTCGTGGGTGGTGATGAACGCCAGGTGGTCGGGGTGGGCCCGAAGCACCTCGTCGAGCCATTCGACCACGGCTTCGACCTCGCCGTAGGTCTCTTGCAGATGGCGAAGGTGAACGAACAACAGCTCGTGCCCCGGCACCGAGACGGTTTGCCAGCTCGAACGGTTGCCCTCGACCTCGTGGCTGCCGCCGAACCACGGGGCAGACGCAAAGCGGCTCGCAGCGAATCGGATGTCGTACTCGACCGGACCGCCGCCATCAACGAGGTCGTGATTGCCCGGCGCGATCCCGTATGGCAGTCCGGCGAGTTCGAGCGCGTCGAAGCCCGGCTCAATGCGGTCCCATTCAGTGGTGGAATTCGGATGGTCGACGACATCGCCCATATGAGTTACGAACGCGGTCGACGTTGCGACCGCTTGCTCGACGATCCAATCGAATTGGGCGCGGGCAATGGCCCCGCCGAGCTCGGTCTCGGTGTAGATCTGCGTGTCCGGGACCACGACAACACGAAAAGACGCTGCCCCGTCGCCTTGGGCCACAGAAGCGAATGCGGCCGGGCTGAGCAGCCCTGCGAGGACGACAAGCGCGCCAACCAAGCGCGTGCGCGCCAACAAGGGTCTGCGGTTCCCGTCCACGGCCTTCAGCCTAGGGCATCCAAACAGCCCAGGAACCGGACTTGTGGGCCATTTGGCCGATACCTAAGGTGCCAGCATGCTGTGGCTGCTTGGAATGTGCTCGAACGACGACGGGGCCCGAGACCTTGCCGAACTGGGCGGTGCCCGGATCTGGCGTGCGCACGAGAACGAACGCGACAGCGTCCCGTACCGAAGCATGTTCGCCGTCGCGAGCGACGAGATCGAGCGCGTACGCGCTGTCGCTGATGTTGGGCTCTACGTCGTCTTCGGGCGTGTCATCAAAGCAGCTCCCGAGGCACAGGACCCAGGTGCCCCCCGGGTCATCGCCTCGTTTCCGATGGTTCGCCACCCGGAGCGCACCCACGCCGAGTCCGATGCCCACTGGCGCGACATCCATGGCCCGTTGGCCTTGCGCTGTCATCTCGCAATGTGTGACTACGAGCAGCTCAGCGTGACCGCGACCCTCCACGGTCCCGAGCTCGACGGTGTGGCGATGTGTGCGTTCCCCGACCGGCAGACGTTGTCGGAAAAGTTCTTCAACGACGACGAGGCAAAGGCCGCGATCATCGCCGACGTCGCCAGCTTCGCGGACACGCGCGCATCTTGGCCGCGCGTCGTACTAACCGAACGCGTCTAGTTGGCAGGGGCCGCATCGGCCTCGGCGATCAGGCGTTGCAGGTTCACAACCGCAGCGAGACCGTTTTCGGCGATGCTCTCCATGGCCCGCTTCTGTGCGTCGGTCTCGAACTC
>CALLPT010000115.1 GCA_938015575.1 uncultured Acidimicrobiales bacterium | reverse complement strand
GCGGAAGGAGGGGGATTCGAACCCCCGGGACCCGTGAAGGCCCATTGGTTTTCAAGACCAACGCAATCGTCCGCTCTGCCATCCTTCCGTTGCCGATATTACCTGGACGGCATCGGGCCGAGACCCGATAAAGTTCCCGTACTTCCAAATCGCCATCGGCTTGCCGGCAGCGACAAGGACCAGGAGAGGTGGCCGAGTCAGGTTGAAGGCGCATCCCTGCTAAGGATGTAACGGGGCAACTCGTTCGAGGGTTCGAATCCCTCTCTCTCCGCAAATCGCAAAGGTCGCCGAACCACGGGCAACTCGCCCTCCGGTTCGGTACCCTGTGCGACCGCTGCGCTCGTAGCTCAATTGGATAGAGCATCTGACTACGGATCAGAAGGTTGGGGGTTCGAGTCCCTCCGAGCGCGCAGAGCACAGAGCCCCTCGCCGATGGCGAGGGGCTCTGCACTTTTTCGACGCAGGTCTCGACGCTCAGCCGTGGACGAGTTCCTGCACCAACCCCCCGGTACCGGCGCATGATCCAAATGGTGTCGTCGGCGATGCTGGAACACCGACCACCCAGGCGGCGTAACACTCAGCGAAATCGCCGCCTGGTGTGTCGAAATCACTGGCGTACGCATCGGCCCACCAGCCGGTTGCAGGGTCAATACCTCGAGCCGCACGCCACCGGTCGTGATCGCTGGCCCCGTTGCGGGCAACATCGACTGCGTGCCCGATCTCGTGAGCGATCACGTGGGCAAGTTCGCGGTCGGTCCAGGTCGATGAAACGTAGATCTCGATGTGGCGACGAAACGGGAACGTCAGACCCCGGAAGCCAGGACGGGGTTCCAAGAAGGCAATGGTGAAGCCGAGCTCGCTGGGCTGCACGGGCATCGGCGCCAAGATCGCGATTCCCCGCTCCGTCGGCGACGCCGCCACAACCGGAGCTGCGACCGGCAAAGGCTCCGGCGCGGGAGCCGTCAGCGCCATCGGCATGGGAACCGTCTCGGCCACCTCGGCTCGGACCAGGTCGGCTTGCACCCTGACCTCGTCGGTCAAGGCCAGCGCGCTCACCCTCACCGACTCCAACAGCTTCGAACGGGTTGCGGCGGTGAACCGTTCCACATGCAAAACATCAGCCACGACCGCTCCCCTGGATTCCCGTTCGCTCCATTGAGGAAGCCTGGCGACATCACCGGATGCGTCAGGTCGCGTCCGAGTTCAACAACCTGGTCGCTCATCATTGCCCAAGGGTCGCCGAGGGGATTCACGGTCCCGGCAACGGCCATCGCACCATCAACTGCTAGGTCGGCGGCTCGCTCGGGAACAACGTCGATCAAGTCAAACCCCGCCGGCACCAGCGTGGGTGCCTGCGACCCGCCAGTCGCACGAATCGCCAGCAGTACGAGGCAACCAAGCAACGAGGCCAGGATTCGCACAGCGATACGGATCTGATGGGCGGGCATGAGGAGTGTCCCCTTCTGCGTGTTGATTGGACTCCTCTAGGAGACCAAGAAACCGCACGGCCAGGCAGGGCCCTTGGTCCTCGCGTTACCTAAAACGGGGTGGTGCGTTGCGCATGCGTCGTTGGGCTCACGTAGACGACATTGGTCACCACCGCACGTCGAACAGTGCCGCATTCATCTGGTCACCGACGACGACCGACGTCACCCGGCACCCCGCAGCTGCATTGACGATCGTGTCGGAAGCCACCCCGATGAAAAGCGGCTCATCGGTGTCTTCGAGCTTGCCTTGGAAGCTTCGCGACACCCGCAAGTCGACAAATCCGTGACTCTCGCCATCGCGGTAGAGATCGTCAATCGTTCCCGCAACGTCGATCCAAGACAGGTCGTCGTGCAGCACGCCTCCGAGCTCATCGGTGGCCTGACGCCAGGCAACGTCCCAATTCCCTTCCGCATGGATCTCAAGCCACCGGTCGAAGCCCGACTCGGCGTTTCGGGCCCGAGCGGTCGCCTCGTCCATCGTGGAGCCGAGCGTTGTCTCAGGACCGAACGGGCCCAATTCCGAAGGTTCGACATGACAAGACGCGCCGAGTTCGGTGTCGGATCCGCCGCAACTCGTAGCGACGATCATCAGTGCGACCACCACCGCGGCCGCTCGCCGAGCCATGGCTGAGCTCTGACCATTGCGTCGGCTCGAGCTGTCGAGACGTTGGCTGACGGCAAGCATGGTCGGTCCTTTCGCGCTCGACCGGCGTGAGCACCAGTCGATGGGACCACTTCGGTCCCTGCCACGAGCAGGGTCGAACGTCCCGAACCCCATGCGACCTAGGGCACCGGTTGTCGGGGACTTTTGGCCCTAGGGCATCGAGCCCTTGAGGACGCACCCTCGAGGCATGGCAACCACATTCTCCCCCCAGCTCACCCGCAACGCCGCAACTCAGCGCGACGGCACGCGCGCCGTAACCGAGCCCGTCGTCGCCCAGGCCGCCAGTGCTGGTTCGGCGACGAAGCCAGACTACGCATCGATCTACCTGAGCTCGATCCTGGCCATGACCGCGGTGTTCTTCGTCGGCGTCGCAGCGCCGGGCACCTACCTGCTCGACAGTTGGCAGATCGGGGTCGGCGTCGGCGCGATGTTCGCGTTCTGGGGCGGACCTGCGTTTGGCACGATGCTTGGCGCGGCACGCGTCGCCGCCTGGTTCGAGGCCAACGAGCAGGAGATGTAGCTGGCTTCGGCCCATGGGGGCCGCACCTGCCAGTTAGACGCTGGCGGTGGCTCGCTTGGCGCTGCGCTCGACTCGACGTTCGAACTTCTCCGCCCGCTCGAGCATGTCGGGCACCATCGCCATGATCTCTTCTTGGGCCGCGGCAGCCTCGGGCGACAGGTCGGTCAGGTCGCCGATCTTCCAGAACTTGACCAGCGGATCCACGATGTTCTCCGCGTGGATGCGCAGGTTGTAGATACCGAGCTTGGCCATCTTGAGTGCGCGGCGCTGGAAGCCGGGAATGCCGGTGCCGGGCATGGCGAAATTGTTGAGCACCTCGCGCAGCGAAAGCACCATCAGATTCGGGTTCTGGTCGAACATGGCCTGGGCCACACCGCGGTAGAAGATGAAGTGGTGGTTCTCATCGCGAGCAACCTTGCTCATGAGCGCATGGGCGGTCTCGTCGTCGGACTTGACCCCGGCGTTGCGATGACTGATCCGCGTCGCCAGCTCTTGTGCCGACGTGTAGCAGAACATCTGGGCGATGTCGCCGAAGTTGCCAAACCAACCCGTCTCGACTGTGGACATGCGCTGGTCTTCGAGTGCCCGCGGGTCGCAGTTGCGCGACGTCAACAGGTAGGCACGCATTGCGATGGCGTGCTGGCCTTCTTCGGCCGTCCACAGACGTGACCACTTGGTCAAGGGATGATCCTGGCCGAAGAACGGCTGGAACAACGAGTAGTAGTACGGCAAGTTGTCTTCGGTCAGCAGGTTGACAACCAACGCGTCGCAGACCTCGGGACGCAGGGTGGCGTGTGAAGGATCCCACGGTTCATCGACGTAGTTGCGGCCCTGTTCCCACGGGATGAAATCCTGGAAGTACCAATGGTCGCGGCGCTCCGTGTGCTCGACCATGAGGTCTTCGATTGTGGACTCGACGCTCGATACGAGTTCGAGGGCTTCTTGTGCAGTCGACACGGGGTGTCTCATTTCAACAGAGTTCCATCACCACAGCTGTGGCAGCGCCTGTCCCAAGGCGCACGTCATTAGACACGTGCATGACGCTGAGAGTTACGCATTCGTCGCGTTGTTCATGAACAAGCAACCCTGGCATCGTACGGCCTGATCGCGCTCATAACCTGCACGGGTGACGTCCACCGCAGCTGGCGCGCCGACCAGCACGCCTTCAAACCCAGCGGGTTCCGGCACCGGGTTCATCGCCGCCGCCATTGCGGTGACCGCGTGGGGCGGCTCCGGCGTGGTCGCCAAATGGATCTCGATGGGCGCGCTCGCCATCGTTGCGTACCGGTTCGCCTTTTACGCGCTGATCATCGGAGGGATGCGTGCGGCGAGCGGGCACCGCGTTGGATGGAACGCATTTCGGCAGTCGATTGTGGGCGGCCTGCTGCTCAGCGCCGACGTCGCGCTCTTCTTCACTGCGGTCAAGCTGACAACCGTGGTCAACGCCACGATCGTCGGATCGCTCCAGCCGCTTCTCCTGACCGCCTATGGCGTTCGGTTTCTGGGCGAACGCGTGCAGCGGCGCGACCTCCTGCTCGGTCTCATCGCGCTCGCGGGCGTCTTCGTCATCGTGCTCAGCGGCGGTAACTCCGGCGAGCAGAACATCTGGGGCGACCTGGCCGCGGTCGGCGCGCTGTTGTGCTGGTCGTCGTACTTCGTGGTCGCCAAACGTG
>CALLPT010000114.1 GCA_938015575.1 uncultured Acidimicrobiales bacterium | reverse complement strand
TGCGACACATCGACGATGATCTCGCCGGTGGTGAGCAACTGCTCGGCTTGCAGCATCAGCCGGAAGCAGTGGCGCGCGTGTTTCGCCGTGCGGTTGGCCAGATCAGCATCGAACCCCCTGCGTCCATCGGCCTGTCGATTCGCGAGTCGCCTCGCCTGATCCACCGCATAGCCGGTGTAGGCGGCCCTCACGGTGCGTTGCCCAAGCAGGCGGCCCCGCATGTCCAGCAACCTCTGCATGCGAGGGTCGAGTACCTCGTAGCCGGCGAGAAACAGCAACTCGGTCACCGTTGGGTTGCCCTTGAGCACCAGTGCAACGAACTTTGCGATCTCGTGCAGCTGCACGTCGTCGGGCTCAGTGAAGACGCGCGAAGCCTTGTTCGCTTTGAAATGCAGGCCGAGCACCGTCTCGGTCGGGACGCAGTACACGCCCTGGCGGTCAACATCGGATGCTTCGTGGGCGAGCCCGTACGCGGTCGAACCCGTGACGCCGAGAAGCAGGAGCTGCTCGCCAGGATCAAGCGTGTACAACGCGGCCATCGCCTGATGCTAGGCAAGCCTTCGCAATGCCAGGGCCAGATTCCGCGGGGAGTCAGGCGTCGGCGATGCAGCCCTTGACGATGTCGACGATCTGCGCCTCAGTCGCGTTGGTGCTCGACTGCAACTCGTTGAGGATCTCGGGGTTGTCGCCCAACCGGCGGTTCGCCTCGACGAACGCATCGAACGGGATCGAGGCCTTGATCTGGCTGAAGCTACATGCGCAGACCTGGGCCGCTTTGTCCGCCAGATCCTCGCTCAGCGACGGCTCGCACCCTTCGGTCCAGTTGAGCTCCACATTGCTCAACCCAGTCTCGGCATCGACCTGGTCGTCATACGAAACGGGGAAACCGTCACTGCTACATGCGGCGGCCAGAAACACGACGATGGCAAGCGCGGCCAAGGATGACAGGAAGCGGCGAAGACGACGGGTCACGGCGTCGCATGGTATCTGCCGGGCCGAACGAGCGGACCTATCCCGTAAGTTCTCGGGCCCTCGAGAACACGCCGTCAAGCATCTCCTCGGTCAAGCGACCGGTAAAGGTGTTCTGCTGGCTCACGTGATAGGAGCACAACACCGTGAGGCCAGAGTCCAGGGGAACCTCGACCCCGTGACCGAATTTGGGACGCGGCCGTATCCCCAAGTACTGACAGACCGAGGCGTACCCGATGCCCCCGAGGGCGACGACGACCTTGAGGTTGGTCAGCAGCTCGAACTCTCGATCGAGAAACGGCTTGCACTCGGCCCGCTCGTCGGCCGTTGGCTTGTTTGCCGGCGGCGCACACTTGACCGGCGAGGTGATCCATGCGCCGGTGAGCTCCAGCCCGTCGTCCTGATCGATGCTCTCGGGCTGGTTCGCATAGCCCGCTCGATACAGGGCCCGGTACAGCCAGTCTCCGCTCCGATCCCCCGTGAACATCCGGCCGGTTCGATTCGCCCCGTGGGCCGCCGGAGCGAGCCCCACCACCAACAGCCCGGCGTCGCCATCGCCGAAACCGGGAACGGCTTTGCCCCAGTAGTCCTGATCGCGAAACGCCGCCCGCTTCTCGCGAGCGACTTGTTCGCGCCACTCGACCAGACGAGGGCACGCCCGGCAGTTCTCGATGTCGACCCGCAGTCGGTGCAGTGGTTCCACTCCCGCCACGGTAGTTTCGCGAGTGCATGGCCCCATCCAAGAAGCCCACGCCGCCCGCGATGACCACGGTCCTGATGGTCCGCCACGGCCAGACGCCCACGACCGGAAAGGTCCTCCCCGGACGAGCCAAAGGCTTGCATCTGGGCGACGTCGGCATCGGCCAAGCCGAGCGGGCGGGCGAACGCATCGCCGCGCTCAACAAGGCGTCGGCCATCTATGCATCGCCGATGGAACGGACCCAAGAGACCGCGGCCCCGATCGCCAAGGCATGCAAGCTCCGGATCCGTACCCGCGCCGGCTTGAACGAATGCGACTTCGGCAAATGGACCGGCCAGAAGCTCAGCGATCTACGCAAGCTGCCCGAATGGCAAACCGTCCAGCGATACCCGAGCGGGTTTCGGTTTCCGGGTGGCGAGTCGTTTGCCGAGATGCAGGCTCGGATCACCGGGACCATCGTGGATCTGGTCGCCGATCATCCGGGCGAGACGATCGTCTGCGTGTCGCACGCGGACACGATCAAGGCCGCGGTCGCCCACGCACTCGGCACCCACCTCGACCAGTTCCAACGGATCGTGATTTCGCCGTGCTCGATCTCGGCGATCATCTACGGACCGACCGGACCAACGGTGCTGGCGGTGAACTCAACGGGCGACGACCTCACCCAGCTGGTTCCATCGTGAGCGCGTTCGATCGTTCGTTCGACCTGCCCGACGTCGATGCCTTCATGGCCGGTGCCGTGGGCCCTGCCGGCGGTCGCACGTTCTTCCTGCAGGCCGCCGCGGGCGGCCAGATCGTCACCCTCAAAGTCGAAAAGCAACAGGTCGCGGCGTTGGCCGACTACCTGGCCGACATGCTCAACGACCTGCCCGAGCCATCGATCACCTCGGTGCCGACCGAGCTCACGCTCGCCACACCGATCGAGCCGGAGTGGCCGGTCGCATCCATGGGCGTCGCCTATGTCGAGAGCCGCGATCGGGTAGCCCTATGGGCCGAGCAGCTCCAGCGCGAAGACGACGAGGGGTCGCCCGCCACCAGCCGCTTCCAGCTCACCCGCGGCCAAGTGTCGGCATTTATTCGCCACGCCCGTGATCTCGTCGCGGCCGGCCGCCCTCCGTGTCCGTATTGCGAGGCGCCGCTGAACGACGGCGAGACCTGGTGTCCTTGCTGGAACTGACCTCTCGATGACCGGCAGCGACTTCGACGAGTACGAAGACGACGGTTTCGACGACGACGCGGAGCCCGATGGTGACTATCGCGAGGCCGCGATCCGCGAACGCGATCCGATCCCAAACGAGGTCGCGGAGCAGATCCTGAGCGAGGGCGAGATCGAGATTCTCGGCCAGATGCCGTGGAGCTCCAACGCAACCCTGCTGTGCGACGTCAGGCACGGCGACCACTTCGTGCAGGCCATCTACAAGCCCCATCGCGGGGAACGACCGTTATGGGACTTCCCCGACGGGCTGTTTCGGCGAGAAGCCGCCTGTTACGAACTGGCCAAGGCCATCGGCTGGGATCTGGTTCCACCGACCGTTGTCGTCGACGGCCCCGTCGGCCCGGGCTCGGTGCAGCTGTTCATCCCGTGCGACTTCAACCAGCACTATCTGACGCTCAACGACGACGAGACCCATCGGCCAGCTTTTGAACGGCTGACGGCCTTCGACATGGTGGCCAACAGCACCGATCGCAAGGCCGGTCATGTGCTGCTCGATCGCCAAGATCACATCTGGGCGATCGACAACGGGCTGTCGTTCCACGTCGAGTTCAAGCTGCGCACCGTGCTGTGGGACTACGCGGGCGAGCCGATCCCTGATGCGATCGTCGAAGATCTGCAGGCGCTCGTCGCTGGCGACGCGCTCGCCACGGCGCTGGGCGGTCTGATCGACGAAGACGAAGTCGAAGCGGCCGAGCATCGGGCTCGCATCTTGATCAACGAGGGCCGCTTCCCGGTCGATCACACCGGCCGTCGCTGGCCCTGGCCGCTCGTCTAGGCCGTCACCAGCGGGCCTCACACCTTTTGGCTTGCGCCGGGCCAACCCGCCTGTGCACAATTGGGACACATAACTCAATTAACAGAGAATCGCAGGCGGAACCATGGCGACAACAGACGAACAATGGCAGGAGGCTCGGGCGCTCCTACTCGATATTGGCTTTCAGCTTGAGCCGACCGGCGGAGCGACACCAGGCCTAGCCGAGGTGGTGGCCGACTTTCAGCGCGGCTGGTCCCGAGGCTGGCTCAAGCCAGACGGTGACCCCGGAAAGATCACCATGTCGGCGATCGAGGCAAGTTACGCGCAGCGAGGTGCCTGCTCAGACAACTTCTCTTTTGACGAGTTCGCCAGCCAAGGCAATCGCGACATCAAGGTCATGAGTGAGCTCGTGCTCGCTCTCGAAGCTGCACGCGCCGAAATGGGCGCTCCCGTACGCGTGATGTCCGGCTACCGAGATCCCCGACATAATCGCAAGGTCGGGGGATCGCCCACGTCTCAGCACATGTCTGGCTTGGCCGCCGATGTGCAGTTCCCGACGATCGATGTCGTCAAATCCTGGGGGCTTTTCACCGGCATTGGAGCCAACGTCGATGGACAAGTGGTCCACGTCGACGTACGGCCCGGAGATCCGCAGGCCCCAACCATGTGGCAGTACTTGCCGAACGGAACGTTCGGCACCGTCCCACAGTCGTGGCGAGACTTTCCGGTCACCGGCGACGGAATCCCAGCTATCGACAAATGGGTAGCGCCCGAAACGACGACGGCACGAAGCGGGCCGTCGACCGTCGCGACGCGAACCCCATCAGCACCAAACGTCGTTGACTTCGTTGACAGCAAGGGCATACCCAACAGCCGACTGCACGTCGAATGGATTCTGCAAGCCAGCATCGGTGCCGAACTCTCCGCGGCGCAGACCGCGTACGTACTCGCGACTGCCCTCCATGAGTCTCGGATGGGCGAGTGGATGGAAGAACATGCCAGCGGCGAAGCGTACGAGGGCCGGCTTGATCTTGGGAACACGCAGGCGGGCGACGGTGTCCGGTTCAAGGGTCGCGGCTATGTGCAGCTGACGGGTCGGGCGAACTATCTCAACTGGACCAAGAAGCTGCAGCAGCTCGGCCACGACGTCGATCTTGTACAGAACCCTGAGATCGCGTTGGAACCGAACATTGCGGCCGTCATGCTCGTGCGAGGCATGCAGAGCGGCTCATTCACCGGTCGCGATCTTCCGTTCTTCATCAATGACAACTCGGTCGACTTCGAGGAAGCCCGGCGCGTCGTCAATGGCAAGGACCAGGCACGAAAGATCGCTGGCTACGCCAAGCACTTCCTCAATCGGCTCTAGACGCCTCACCGACGCCAGAGCCTGGCCCCAGCACTCTCCGGCTTGTCGTCGACCTAACCCGCTACCCCGGTGCCTTCGCAGCGACTGCAGGGCAGAAGGCGCCCTCGGCTTTGCGACGCGCCGACGCCTTCGCACGCCGGACACGCGCCTGCGGCTGGCGAGGCGACGGGCAGACCCGTCATCAGGTCACGGCCATCGTCACCCCGGAGAAAATCAAGACTGGCCGGCTCCGGGAACTCAGCGTCGCCGAACCCGGTGGGTTCAACGCCGCCACGATGCCCGTGGAACCGGCCGGTCAAGAAAACCATTGCAAACCAGCACAAACCAAGCACGATCACGAGTGCCAGGATGTTGAGCGCAAAGCCCATACTCGTACCGGTCGCAGATGAAATGTCAGCCGCGGGCAGCCAGCGCCTCGAGCAGCTGGGGCAGGACCTTGTGCACGTCACCGACGATGCCCAAGTCAGCAACACCGAAGATCGGAGCTTCTGCGTCCTTGTTGATCGCGATGATCGTCTTGGAGCCCTTCATGCCCACGAGGTGCTGGGTCGCGCCCGAGATGCCTGCCGCGATGTAGACGTCGGGCTTGACGACCTTGCCGGTCTGGCCGACCTGGTAGCTGTAGGGCACCCAGCCAGCATCGACGATCGCACGGCTCGCGCCCGGTGCGGCGCCGAGCTTGGAAGCGAGGCTCTCGATCAGTTCGTACTTGTCGGACTCGCCCAGACCGCGACCACCCGAGACGACCACGGCGGCCTCGTCGAGCTTGGGGCCTTCGCTTGCTTCGACGAAGGAGTTCGTCACCACGGCGGTGCCGGTTGCGCCCAGGTCCGGGACCTCGAGTGCGTTGACCGCTGCTGCGCCGCCGCCAGTTGCCTCGGCCTCGAAGGACTTGGGGCGAATCAAGAAGATGCCCGGCTTGTCGCTCGTGAACTTGGTCTTGACGTTGCTGGCGCCACCGAAGATCGGCTCGGTGCCGACCAGGCCGCCCTCATCAGCGAGGTCGACGATGTTCGTGATGACCGGTGCGTCGAGCTTGACGGAGAGGCGCCCGGCGACATCGCGGCCGCTGTACGTCGTGCCGATCAGGATCGCTGCGGGGGCAGCACCGCCGGCGATAGCGGCCGCCATGGCGCCGGCGATCGACGGGCCGGGAAGAGCCCCGCCCAGATCGCCGGTGGCAAGCACGCTGCCAGCGCCGTGGGCGCCGACCTGTTCTGCGATGGCGGCGCCGTCGCCACCAAAGACGGCGACGACGTCGTCGCTGAGCTGGCGAGCCTTGGCCAGCATTTCGTTCGTGATCGAGGCAACGCCACCTTCGGCGGCCTCAGCGAGTACCCAAATGGTTCCAACCGACATGTTCAGCCTCCTCAGATGACCTTGAGCTCGTCAAGGAACGAGACGATGCGCTGGTACGCCTCGCCATCGTCTTCGATAATTTCGCCAGCTTCGCGAGCTGGTGCTTCTTCGACCGCGACGATCTCTTGACCGGCGCCGGCCCAGCCGACGCTGCCAGCGTCGATGCCGAGGTCAGCAATGGTGACCTCGTCGACGGGCTTGGACTTGGCCGCCATGATGCCCTTGAAGGACGGGTACCGGGGTTCGACGACACCGGCGGTCACCGAGACCAGGCACGGCAGCGGGCAGGTGACATCGTCGTAGCCGGCTTCGGTTTGGCGCTGCACGTTGACGCTTCCGTCGGCGGCGACAATCGACTTGGCGAAGGTGACCGACGGGAGACCCATGATCTCGGCAATCTGTTCCGGAACCGTGCCGGTGTAGCCGTCGCTGGACTCGGTTGCGGCCAGGACCAGGTCGGGCTCGGCCCGCTGGATGGCGGCGGCGAGCACCTTGGCGGTACCGAGCGCATCGGAGCCGGCAAGCGCATCGTCGCTGACGAGGATGGCCTGATCGGCGCCCATCGCCAGGGCGGTACGTAGACCGTTGACCTCGCTGTTGGGGGCCATCGAAATCAGCACGACTTCGCCCCCACCGGCAGCGTCAACGAGCTGCAACGCCATCTCGACGCCGTAGCTGTCGGACTCGTCGAGGATCAGCTTGGTGTCTCGCTTCAGGCACTTGGTGGCCTCGTCGAGCGCACCCGGATCAGCCGGGTCCGGAATCTGCTTTACACAAACGGCAACCTTCATGGCGGTCAGTTTGCGTCCCTTGTGACCGATTTCCCAAGCCGCAGGGCTATGAAATTCGACCATTTCTTTTTGCGGCCCGGCCCGCGAGACTTGCCGGGCCGTGCAGTTCTTGCTGATTGTGAACCCTGCGGCGTCCTCGGTGACGCCTCGAATCCAGGTCCTGGTGCAGCGCGCCTTGGGTGAGCAGCACGACATCCGGGTGGCCGAAACGACGCGACGAAACCACGCGACCCGACTTGCCGAAGACGCCGTGCGCAATGGGATCGACGGGATCGTCGTGCTCGGCGGCGACGGCACGGTGAACGAAGTCGCCAACGGGATCGCTGGCAGCTCGTGCGCGCTGCTGCCACTACCCGGCGGTTCGACCAACGTGTTTTGCCGGACGCTCGGGTTGCCCGATGACCCTCAAGATGCGGTG
>CALLPT010000113.1 GCA_938015575.1 uncultured Acidimicrobiales bacterium | reverse complement strand
CCGCACGCCATCGTCATCGGCGCCGGCATTGCCGGTTTGACGGCGGCGCACGAGCTCTCGGACCGCGGCTTTCGGGTGACCGTCTATGAACCCCAGGTCGACGAACGAGGCCAGTGGGCGCCCGAAGGGACGATCCCGCCGGTCAAACTCGGCGGACTGGCCGCGAGCCAATACGCGCCGCCCGACCGCGACGCAATCAGTCCTTACGAGACGCAGCTCCGTCCATTTCCGCTGCGACCGCAGCGGCCGCGGCGACCCGTGCGACCTGTGCCCGGCGAGCATGGCTTCCGGTTCTTCCCCGCTTACTACCTGCACATGTTCGACACGCTGCAGCGCATCCCGGTGTACGACCGTGTGGACCCATCGAGCCCGTCGGTGCGGCCGACGAGTCGCACCGTGTACGACAACGTGAACCGGGTCGTCACCCAAGCGGTGACGACTGGTCACGGACTGCCGAACCTGATCTTCCCGCGACAGGCACCCAAGAGTGCGGCCGAGATGATCACGGGCGCGATGCATGTCGCGGAGTTCGGATTCAGCCAGCGCGACATGCAGGTCTTCACCGCCCAACTCATGCGCTATCTCACGATCTCGCCGCAGCGCCGGCGGGCTGAGCTCGAGCGCATCTCGGCCTATGAGTTCTTCCGAGCCTTTGACTTGAGCGACGACGGCATCGAGTACTCCGAAGCGTTCGAGGCGCAGCTGCGGGATATGCCCAAGGTCCTGGCGGCATTCGATGCCACCTGGGGCGATGCCCGAACCAACATCACGACCTATCTGCAACTCCAGTTCAGCGACGACGCAGACAACAAGGCCGACGGCGTGCTCAACGGCCCCACCACCGACGCCTGGTTCGATCACTGGTATCACCTGCTGGTCGACTGCGGCGTCGAGTTCGTCAACCAAGCCGTGCGCACGATGCTGCCGCCCACGTACGACCCATCGGTGCCGCCGCACCAACGGCCCTCGGTGACGGTCGAACTCGCCGACGGCACCCAGGTGTCGCCGAACTATGTCGTCGTCGCGGTCGATGCCGCTGCCGCCGAGGCCATTACCGCTGACCTGCGCAAGGTCCCGTCGGCCGGCACCGTCCGTCGCCTCGATGGCTTCATCTCGAGCCCGCCCCCCGACGACGGCCCCCGCATGGGGCGAGCAAAACGATCGTCGAACCGGCGCAATCCGTTCGACATGGATGCCATGGGCAAGCTGCCCTGGGACCGCTTCCAGACCCTGTCCGGCATCCAGTACTTCTTCGACACCGAGGTGCAGCTTGTCCGGGGGCACATCTACTACACGGGTTCCGAGTGGGGCCTGTCCTCGATCAACCAGCAAGGGCTCTGGGAGCGACGACCGTCGCTCGCCAGCGACGGATACATCTCGATCCTCTCGGTCGACATCGGCGATTGGAATCGACCGGCCGCCGACGGCACAGGTCCCGGAGCCGGCAAGGCGGCTCGCGATTGCACGCCCGACGAGCTTGCGGCCGAGACCTGGCGCCAACTCACGCGCTCGCTGCTGAACGGAACCGACGACGACATCGAACAGGCGCTGCCACTGCCGGCCTGGTACACGATCGATCGGAACATCATCTACGGCACCGACGAACACGGTGAGCCCGGACCTCCCCTGCGCAACGAAGCCCCGTACCTCGTGCCGATCGTCGCCGACTGGGATAACCGTCCGGGCGGCTACCCGTGGAATCCGAATGCCAGCTCACCCACCTGGGTGCCGCCCGAGGATCGGTGGGAGCGTCTCGTCAACGAGCGCAACACGTGGCAGGCGCGCCACGGCGGCTTCCATGTGCATCACAACTCGGTCGTGTTTGCCGGCACATGGACCAAGACCTTCACGCGGATGACGTCGATGGAGGCGGCCAACGAGTCGGCCCGCCATGCGGTCAACGCGATCCTGGACCACGCGATCTGGCGGCTGACCGACGGCGAGGACCGCCGCGAGGAATCGCCGCTTCGATGGAGCGTGCCGTTCGGGTTCCTCGACCAAAGCGGCAACGTGGCGGTGCGAGTGCCGACACCGCTCGGCGACTACTGCTTCGTGTTCGACATTGAGAACCGAGAGCCGCTCGAGTTCCGTTCAGCCCGGATCAAGGATGGCGAACGCTTCCACGAGTCACAGGCTGCGGCGTCGCGCCAGCAGCCCGATGGCGAGGTTCGAACAGGGGACGACGCTCATGGGCGCTGAGCACTTTGCCGCGGCCGCCGCCTGGCGTCGCTTACTGGACGACTACTACAGCTCGCTCGTCGGTGACGATCCGACCGTTGAACCAAAGCGGCCCGTTCGGCCCGCCGACGATGACGTCGAGATCGAACCGATCAACCCGAGCGGTTTCACCGGCGGCAATCCGAATGCCGGCAGCACTGAGCCGGTCGCGCCCGAACGACCGGGAAGCGAGCTGCAAGCTCCCGCCACCCGACTCGACCCTGCCACGACCTCCAAATCTGAAGCTGCTCAGCCCTTTGCACAGGGCCAATCGCCTCGGTCCGCAGACCCGTCGCAGAACGCAGATGACGACTCTACGAATCTGGTACTTCTCCATCCGGTCGACGAGACCGCCCCGAATAGCCTTGTTGGCCCGCCACCCGAAGATGAACCCGCAGTCGCCACACCCGAGGACAGCGCCAGCGATGGCCAGGAGGACGGACATGAACCCGGATCAGGTTGACGCAGTCAGGATCGCAGCATTGGAATCGCTCAGCCGCGGCGCTCGCTATTCGTTCGCCGGCGACACCGGGCTCAAGGTGGGCGCAACAGCACGCCGGGTGCCCCGAGCAGCCATCGGTGGCCCGCTCCTCGATGATCCCGATGATCTCGTCGCAGTTCTCCCCTCGCTGCGAGGCGCTTCGGGCATGCCCGCCCGGTTTGCGTTTCGGCTCCTCGGCGGCGTGAAGAAGGTCAGAGGCGTCAACAAGATCGCCAAGGTCAAGCAGATCTCGTTCAACCACATCCCCGTGCACTCGGCAGCGAACGAGCGATACGTGCGCCGAGATTCCGTCGACCACAAATCGACCCGGCCGAAGGACGATTCCATGCCAAGCGAGAAAGAGTTGGTGGAGTTCTTGGAGGAGAACGCATGAACACACCAACGGAACCGTCCGATGCGATCGCACAGCTGATCGAGCATCTCCGCGCCGGGCAGAAGCAGCTCGAGGAGCTGTTGACGAACGGCGCGCTACCGGCACCGAACCTGGCGATCGATGACGCGACCCTGTCGATCCTCACGTCGCTGTCCGACCTGAGCGCCGTGCCGGGCCTCGAAGAACTTCACAAGGCACTCCCCGACTTCGCCCAGCTCAGCACCCTGGTGCCGACGCCCGAGCAACTCGCGGCCGCGTTTCCCGCGGCCAACGACGGTGCCTCGCCATGGCCATGGCCGGTCGCATCGACCCCATCCCCATGGCCACCGCCACAACGACCGTCGCAAGTAGACGACGACACCCACACACGCGAGGAAGAACCAGCACGCCGCCGAGGAACATCGGCGAGACCGGTGAGCGCCACGAGCGACACGCCGTCCATGAGGCGAGGATCGGCCTACCCCGACACGAGTGACCACACCACCGCTCCGGCCGATACCGGGGCGATCCGAGACGACGCCGATATTGATCGGCCCGCGCCGATCGCCCATCCCGAACCAACCCAATCGGCATCAGCAGCCGGAGCGAAGCCGACCAGCGAACGTGGCGCACGGAGCCGTCGCCTCGACGCCGACGAAGCAACCTTGCAGGCAATTGACGAAGAACTCGACGATCGCCTCACCACCGCAGTGGCCGACCGCGCCGAGCAGCGGGGCGAGGCGTCCGCGACGCCCTCGAACATCCAGGCATTGTCCGACCAGCTGCATTCTGCGACCGAAGCCCTGATGCGTGGACGTCGGCCCTAGGCCGACTTCGCGACCGCCGGCCTACTTCTCGGTCAGCTCCGCAAAACGCATATCGACGATCCCGCCGTCGATCGCCGCACGGCA
>CALLPT010000112.1 GCA_938015575.1 uncultured Acidimicrobiales bacterium | reverse complement strand
CGGCGATGACGGCGCCGGGACGGGGCTGGCCGAGACGCCAGGTGCTCCCCTCACCACCGATGCGCCACCTGCTTCCCGACTCGGGCTCCCTGCCGACGCCGTGATCGCACCCGACGCCGCCCGTAACGGCACCGAGGCAACCTGCGACGTCGACTTCGACGGAACCGCTGACGCGTACTGCCAGCCGCTGCCGATGTATCGCTGCAACGGGCCCGACGAAGTGCGAGACGACTACCAGGCGCTCGATCTTGACGGAGACCAACTGGTCGACACCTGCGTGGCCGTTGTGCAAACCACCTGTGACACGACCGGTGATGGCATCGGCGACGTCAGTTGCCTCATCCGTCTCGCCGCCGATGCGAAAAATCTCGAAGACGAAGGACCATGAGCAGCCTCGCAGACGTGTACTCAGTGCATCCGCCCGATGCGGACAATGCACGGCCGATCGCGTAGTTCTTCAAGCCCGCTTCGCGATCGGCCCTTTGTCCGTGGCGGCCCTTTGTCCGTGGCGGCCCTTTGTCTGCGTATCGAGGTCTAGGCGATGGCGATGTCGAGGGCGAGCGCCAGCATCTCGTCGACGCCCTGCTGGCGTTCATCCGAGGAAAGATGTTCACCCGTGACCAAATGGTCGGTCATGGTGAACATGGCCAGTGCCTCGAACCCTTCGAGTGCGGCAAGCGAATACAACGCCGCGGTCTCCATCTCGACGCACAACACACCATTGGCCGTGTGGGCGAGTCGGGCGTCGTCATCAGGCTCGTAGAAGATGTCGCTCGTGAAAACCGTGCCGGTCACGAGTGACACCCCAGAGCCGGCAGCGACCTCGTTCGCCTTGGCCAGCAGCGACGCCGTCGCCACGAGCTCCTCGGGAGCGCCGAGCGCGCCCGGAAGCGCACTGTTCGTCACCGCCGCTGTCGCGGCCACGATCTCGCGCAGGCCAAGCTCGGGCGCGTACACACCCGCCGTGCCCACCCGGATCATGCGCTGCACGCCATAGTGACGCGCCAGTTCGGTGATGTAGATCGCCGCAGACGGCACGCCCATCCCCGAGGGCATGACGGACACCGGAAGGCCTTTCCACGTACCCGTGAAGCCCGTCATTCCTCGGACATCGGTGACCAATTCCGCGTTGTCCAGGAAGACCTCGGCGATGCGGGCGGCCCGCTTCGGGTCACCAGGCATCAACAAGGTCGGCGCGAATGCCCCGTCGGTAGCAGAGATATGAGGAGTCGGCATCAGTAGAGGTCCAGGTCGGCGTCGGTGGCGATCTCGGTCTGCTTCGCCTGCATCCATTCGTCGAAGTCGTCGGAACTCCACGCATCGTGACGACCCTGCGCGTAGAACTCGGCATTGCGGTTGTACATCCAGGCATTGAACCGATTCGCTCGACGATTATCGCGCTCGGTCTTGAGCTTGGCGGGCGCTCCCATGATGATCGAGTTCTCGGGGAAGACCGAGCCTTCGGTCACGAACGCACCGCCGGCCACGATCGAGCCCGCCCCGATCTCGGCCCCATCCATGATCGTCGCATTGATCCCGATCAGACAATGATCGCCGATCGTCGCGCCGTGAATCGTGCAGTGATGGGTGATCGAACAGAAGTCACCGATGATCGTCGGCTGGGTCGCGCCGACATGAATCATCGTGAAGTCCTGGATGTTGGTCATGTGGCCGATTTCGATCCGTGCATTCTCCGCACGCATTACCACCTGCGGCCAGACCGAACTTCCTCTCCCAATTTGGATACGACCGAAAAGAAATGATGATTCGTGCACCCAAACGGTCGGGTCGATGTCCTGCATGACTCCTAAGCTAGGACACGTGCTGATCGTTGTGTCACCTGCAAAGTCGCTCGACTACGAGACCCCATTGGCCACACAGAAGTCGAGTGAGCCCCGCATGCTGGAGTCGGCAGAGAAGCTGGTCTCGATCATGGCGGCCAAATCGCCGGGCGAGATCCAGAAGCTGATGAAGGTTTCGCCCGCGCTCGCGGAGCTGAACTTCGAACGCTTCCAGGACTGGCAGCGCCCGTTCACCGCGGACAACGCCCGACCTGCCGTGCTTGCCTTCAACGGTGACGTCTACGCCGGACTCGATGCGGCGGGAACATTCAACGAACGCGACTTCACCCACGCGCAGAAAACGCTGCGCATCCTCTCTGGCCTCTACGGCGTGCTTCGCCCGCTCGACCTGATGATGCCGTACCGGCTCGAGATGGGCACCAAGCTGTCGAACCGCCGCGGCGCCAACCTCTACGAGTTCTGGCGAGCCGAGATCGTCGACATGATCAACGAGGACATGGCCGCAAGCCCTGGTTCAAAGGTGCTCGTGAACCTTGCATCGAACGAGTACTTCAACGCCGTCGACAAGAAGCGGCTCGACGCGAAGATCATCTCGCCGGCGTTCCTCGACTCCAAAGACGGTGGCCCGTACAAGAACATCAGCTTCTTCGCCAAGCGAGCACGCGGGGCGATGAGCCGGTACCTGATTCAAGAACGCATCACGGCGGCGCCGGGCATCACCGGGTTCACCGGCATGGGCTACGCCTACGACGAAGCCGACTCGACGCCGGAGCGTCCCGTCTTCAAGCGTTCCAACTGATCCACGGAGATTCTCGATGTCCTCGCAAGCCCAGACCTCGTTCGCGATCCCTCCGGGGGCGACCCAGCTCACGCTGGTGCGCCACGGCCAAACCCAAGGCCTGCCCGAGGGGGAACTGTTCGAGGTCAAGCACGGCCACGGGGATCCGCTGCTCACCGAGCTTGGCCATCGCCAAGCCGATGCCGTTGGCAGTCGTCTGCATACCGAAGCGATCGACCATCTCTACGTGAGTTCGCTGACACGAACCCATCAAACGGCGGCCCCGTTGGCCGAGCGGGTCGGCATGGACCCCTCCGAAGAACATGACCTGCGCGAGGTCTTTCTCGGCGACTGGGAAGCAGGCGTTTTCCGCAAGATGCTGCACGAGCTCACCCACCCCGGTGCGATCGCTTTTCGCGAGACCTACGAGTGGGGCCATGTCCCGGGTGCTGAGACCAACGATGAGCTTCAGGCTCGAACCAGCCAGGCGGTCGGACGAATCCACCAAGCGCATCCCGACGAGCATGTCGTGGCATTTGTCCATGGCGGTGTGGTCGCAGCCCTCTGCGCCCATGCGACCGGGTCACATATGCGAGGCTTCGCCGGTTCCGACAACGGTGCAATCCATCGCCTGGTCATCACCGAGGACCGCTGGTTCCTTCGTTCGTTCAATGACACGAATCACCTCGGCGACCTGTTGAGCCCGCCGGCGCAGATCATCACCCACGCCTAGCGCGAGTCGTCGCGATCAGTTGCCGGCGACGCGCCGGTCGTGACCCAGCCAATGCGGTTCGCGCAAGACCTTGCGTGCGAGCTTGCCGACCGGTGACTTGGGCAGGGGATCGGTGGTGAGTTCAACCGTCGCTGGCTTCTTGTAGGAGCCGAGGCGGTCTGCACACAGAGCGATGAGCTCGTCGGCAGTGACGGTGGCCGCCTCGGTAACCGTGCACACTGCGTGCGGGCTTTCACCCCAGCGTTCACTCGGCACCCCGAACACGGCGGCCTCGATCACGTCGGGGTGGTCGGTCAACACGTTTTCGAGCTCGGCCGGCCAGATGTTGAAGCCGCCACTGATGATCATGTCGTCTTTGCGGTCGAGCACGTAGAGGTAGCCGTTGTTGTCCAGCAGGCCGATGTCGCCGGACAGTACCCAACCATCGCGCATGCGTTCCGCGGTGGCCGCTGGATTGTCCCAGAAGCCGGTCATCTGGCCGTCGCAGCGAATGGCGATCTCGCCCTCGGAGCCCACCGCCAGCTCCTCGCCAGTTTCGGGGTCGACGATGGCGAGATCGCCAAAGGGGAGGGGACGTCCTGCAGAGCGCAACGGATTGGATCCCTCGACCTCGCTGAACCATTCGTCGGGACCCATCATGGTGATCGGGACAGCCTCGGTCTGCCCATAGCCCTGATACAGCACATTGCCGAAGACCTCGCGAGCGAGCAAAGCCGTGTCGTCGGCAATCGGAGCACCACCAATCTGGAGGCACTTGAGGTGCGTCGACCAGTCGTGATCGCGGGCACGAGGCTCACGCGCCAATGCGTTGAGCATGGTCGGCACCAGGAATCCATAGGCGACCCGTTCTCGGGCCATCGTGTCGATGACGGTCGGTGGATCGAACTCGCCGATCAGCAGGTTCGTCCCCCCGCTGAGCCACATCGGAGTGAAGAGGTACCCCGACCCGTGTGAGATCGGACCCACGTGCTGACAGACGTCGCCCTTTTGCACCGGAGGAAACGCGTAGAACCAGTCCCTCCCGGCATCGAGCCAGGTCTTGTGGGTATAGCCGACGCCTTTCGAAGGTCCGGTCGTGCCACCGGTGTGGCGGATGATGAACCAATCGTCTTGGTCGACCGTCGGATCAGGATCGTCAGCGGCGTGG
>CALLPT010000111.1 GCA_938015575.1 uncultured Acidimicrobiales bacterium | reverse complement strand
CGCCCCGTTCCCCGCAGGCCTGAACGATTGCGTATCGGGCGTCAAGCACATCGCGGCCAATGCCGCTGAGTTCGGCATCGACCCCGATCGCATCATCGTGTCGGGGGAGAGCGGCGGCGGCAATCTCACGCTGGCGACCGGGATGAAGCTGCTCGCCGACGGCGACATCGAGCTGATCAGCGGGCTGTACGCACTGTGTCCCTACATCGCCGGGAACTGGCCCGACGAACGGTTTCCGTCGTCGATCGAGAACAACGGCATCTTCCTCGACCTCTCCGGCAACACCGGCCAGATCGCGTACGGGATCGAGCACCTCGAAGCCAAGAACCCATTGGCCTGGCCAATGTTTGCCGAGGCCAGCGATGTGCAAGGACTGCCAACGACCGTCATCTCGGTCAACGAATGCGACCCTCTACGTGACGAGGGGATCGAGTTCTACCGGTTCCTGAACAGTGCGGAGGTGCCAGCGCGCTGTCGCCAGGTCATGGGCACCGTGCACGGCAGTGAAATCTTTGCCGTCAGCTGTCCCGACGTCGCCAAAGAGACCGCGGCGAGCATCGCCCACCTCGCCAAGCACGGTTGATCATCACCAGCGCGGCCGTGACCGCAGTCACCTGACCTCTGTGCACTTTTGCACAGTCGTGGTGCGGCCCTGTCTTCAGACTTGTCGAAAGGCGACAAAGACAGGACACCACGATGTTGAGTACGGCGGGTACCGAACAGCGACCATGGGACAGGGCCTTCACGGTCTGCAATCCCGGATCTGACGACGGAAGCACCGACTGCTCCGGCCAGATCGAGCTTCACCAAACCAGCGCGACCACGTTTCTCTTGGACTGCGCGATCACCTACCAGGGCGACTATCGCCATGCCGATGGCACACCGCTCGACGAGGACTGGCGCGTCGTTGGACCGGGTTTCGAGACCGACCTCGCATCAATCCCTGCAGTCATGCGGTGGATGGTGAACAGCTACGGCGCGCACACGCCGGCAGCGCTGATCCACGACAAGCTCATCCCCGGCGGAAGCCACGAAGCCGACGTCAAAGCCGATCGCTATTTCCGGCACATGCTGGCCGACGTCGGCATCCCGTGGGTTACCCGGTGGGTCATGTGGGCGGGCGTTGCCATTCGCACGAAAGCCCAGAACGGTCGGCGCCACCAGGCGGCCCTCGGCATTTGGGCACTGTGCGCACTGATCGGGCTCGTGCTGTTTGCCTGGGCGCTCGTCGCCGGATCCTTGACGCTCGGCCTGCTCTCGTTTGTGCCGGTAATCCCAGCAACCGTGAGTTGGGGAGGGCAGTGGGGTGTGGCGCTGATCGGTGTCGGCGCCTTGCCGTTCATCCTTCCGACCGTGTTGCTGATCGGCATCGCCCGCATCGTCGGGTCGGTCGCGAGCCGGTTCGTCGACGCACCGGCCAAGCAGTCGAAGCGGACAGCGACCCGAGCCGCAGCCGCGGCCTGAACCGAACGAGCGAGCTCAGGCGTCTGACGATGACCGGCGTTGGCGGGTGGCGAGCCAGCCGGTCGCGCCCGCAGCCCCGGTCTGTTCGGAGTGCACCGTTCCGGCAGGCACGATGCATCGATCGCCCGGTCCCAGCACGTCGACCCGGTCGGGAAACGCCATCTGCAACTCGCCGTCGACAATGAGCACCGTGGCGTCGAAGTCGTGGCTATGCATGGCAGGCGTGTCGTTGGCCGGGTACGACTTGGGCGACGGCGCGTCCCACCCCTCGCCGACACAGGCGGCTCGGAACTCGGCTTCGTTCACGACGTTGCTCCTTCGATCGTTCGCCCACGCACGATGCGGCCCGGGCGGGCGCCCGTCACCGACTGGCCGTCGACGACACGTTCGCCATTGATCCACACGCCGACGATGCCCGCTGGGGGCAGATTCGGTTCGGTCCAAGTGCCCGTGTCCACGATGGTGGCCGGGTCGAACAACACGACATCGGCAAATGCACCCGGCCGAATCTCGCCGCGATCCACGAAGCCGAAACGAGCCGCGGGCACCGCGGTCATACGGCGAATCATGTCGGCGAGCCCGACGAGTCCCTGCTCTCGCACATAGCGGCCGAGGATCCGGGGATAGGTATGGCCCAAGCGTGGGTGCGGCTTGCGTCCGGCGGGAATGCCATCGCTGCCGACCATCACTGCCGGGTGGGCGAGCACCGTCTGCACATCGTCTTCGCTCATGTTGTCGAGTACCACGATGCATTCGCGACCCTCGGCTTCGACGATCACGTCGGCCATCTCGCGCGGATCCATGCCGTTGTCCTCGGCGATCTCGACCAGCGTCTTGCCTTCCCACTCGGGATGTCCAGGGGCTGACGCGACCAGAATCTGAGCCGGTGTCATCTTGGCAAACGCGGAGCCACCGTCGAGGGCGCCGCCTCGGACCACCTGTTCGAGCAACGTGCTACCGCGTGTGTAGGGGTACTGGTCGGCCATCACGTCGACGCCCCGATCACGAGCGGCGTCGATGCGCTCGAGCGCGGGCACGACGTCGCCCCACACGTGATCGCCGGCAGCCTTGAGGTGCGAGATCTGCAGCGCCATGTCGTGGGCTTCGGCCAACGCGATGCTCTCGTCGATCGAGTCGAGAAGTCCATCGCTTTCGTTGCGCATGTGGGTGGTGTAGATGGCGCCCTGTTCGGCGGCCACGGCGGCGAATGCGTGCAGCTCCGATTCGGGGGAGTAGCGCCCGGGTTCATAGGCGAGCCCAGTGGACCAGCCGACGGCGCCGTCGTCGAATGCCTGGCGCAACACATCGAGCATCTCGCCCATCTGTTCGGCGGTCGGATCTGCGTCGTTGTACAGACCCATCACATGGCTGCGAATGGTTCCGTGACCGACAAGCGCGGCGACGTTGACCGCCGGCTGGGCTGCTTCGACCGCGTCGAGGTACTCGCGCATCGACTGGTGCGTTGCGGGACCAAGCGCATTGTCATCGGCGGGCGGTGCGGGCGAGATGCCGCAGTTGCCGACCACGACCGAGGTCACGCCTTGCAACGTCTTGCATCCATGCTCCGGCCGGCGCACGACGGCGATGTCGTCGTGGGTGTGCACGTCGACGAAGCCCGGCGCAAGCACCAGCCCGGTGGCATCGATCTGTTCAGCGCCCGTCGGAGGTACGGCATCGGCCGCCCCGACGGCAACGATCCGGTCGCCTTCGA
>CALLPT010000110.1 GCA_938015575.1 uncultured Acidimicrobiales bacterium | reverse complement strand
GCCGTGCGAGGTCTGCAAAGGCAGTCGGTACAACCGGGACACGCTCGACATCTTGTTCAAGGGCAAGACGATCGCCGATGTGCTCGACATGCCGGCCGAAGAAGCGCTCGAGTTCTTCTCCAACCAGCCCCCGATCGCCCGGCACATGCAGACGCTCGTCGACGTCGGTCTCGGCTACGTGCGCCTGGGCCAGTCGGCGCCGACGCTGTCGGGCGGCGAAGCCCAGCGGGTCAAGCTCGCCAGCGAGCTGGCCAAGCGCAGCACCGGGCACACGATCTACATCCTCGACGAGCCGACGACTGGTCTGCACTTCGAAGACATCCGCAAGCTGCTCAATGTGTTGAGTCGCCTGGTCGACCAGGGCAACACGGTGTTGGTCATCGAGCACAACCTCGACGTCATCAAGACCGCCGACTGGATCATCGATCTCGGCCCCAACGGAGGTGACGGCGGCGGTCTGGTTGTTGCCGAGGGAACCCCCGAAGATGTGGCCGCGAATCCCGACAGCTTCACCGGCCAGTTCCTGGCGCCGGTGCTTGCCGGCCGACCTGGTTGAGCGGGAGCACCCGCGGGTTCACCAGGCGGGTGCCTCAAGCTCGGCGATGACCTGACCTAGTCTCAGACGATGGCGCAAGCGCGGAACAATCGAACTCGAAATCTTGCTCTCATCGGGCTGCTCGGCTTGATCGCGGTCGGCTTCTTGGTGTGGTGGTTCATGTTCCGCGACACCTCGGCCGCCTCGGTCGATTCAGTCGCTGCGGCCGAGGCCCGAGAAGAAGCCATCGCCGAAGCGGCCGCTAACAACGAGAGCGCTGAGGCGCCAGCGTCGGCCGACATGGAAGAAGACGAGAACCAGGCCGCAGACGGGGCCGGCAGCGCCGTCGACAGCGGCCAGGCCGATTCGGCAACGTCAGCGGGGAGCCCGATCGAGGGATTGTGGGCCGTCGACTCTTCGATCGGCACGTTCGACGATGCGTGTCTCGACGTCGCGTGCAGTTCCGGGTTCGTGGGCTTCCGCATCAACGAGGAACTGGTCGGCTTCGGCGCCAAGACCGTCGTCGGACGCACACCCAACGTGACCGGCACCATGCAGGTGGCGGGCACGCAGATCACGAGCGTCGAAATCGTTGCAGACATGACAGCCATCGAGACCGATGACTCCGGCCGCACGTCGGCGCTGAAGAGTGCGGCGGGCGGGCTCGAAACTCAGCGTTTCCCCGAGGCGACGTTTGTGCTCGTGGAACCGATCGAGCTCGGTTCGGTGCCGGTCGAGGGCGTTCCCATCGAGGTCAACGCCGTTGGGGATCTGACCGTCCATGGCGTGACCAATCGAGTCACGATCCCACTAACCGCCGAACTCCAGGCCGGCCTGGTAGTCGTGTACGGAAGCCTCGTCGACATGCAACTTGGGGATTACGACATTCCGAAACCGACGAGCGTGGTGGTGTTGTCGGTCGAGGAGATCGCGACCATGGAACTCCAGCTGTTCTTCAGCCGCTGATCATGCCCGACGGCGCTGACGGTCCGAGCTGGTCCGACATCGCCGATTGGTACGACAAATTGCTGACCGCTGGAAGCGGTCCTCATGAGCACGCGATCGAGTGTCTCGATCGCCTGTTGCCAGATATCGATGAGACCACCGACGCGCTCGATGTTGCCTGCGGGCAGGGGATAGCCGCCCGTCACCTCGCCGACCTCGGCGCCACGGTCACCGGGACCGACTTCTCCGCAAGCATGCTCGACAATGCTCGACGTCACGCGGCCGCAACCGGTCACGACATCGAGTGGGTCGCGTGCAACGCCGAGCGCCTCGAGCCGTTCCGCGATGCCTCGTTCGATCTTGTGACGTGCCAGCTGGCGCTGATGGACATTCCCGATCTCGACGCCGCGCTGGGTTCGATACGCCGCGTGATGCGGCCAGGCGCGTCGTTTGTGTTCGTGATCGGGCACCCGGTGTTCCTGACGCCCGGTGCCCGCCTGGCGCAGCGCGAAGGCGACGGCTATGACGTGACGGTTGCCGGCTACCTCAACGAGCATTTCTGGCGCTCGTCGAATCCCGAAGGCGTACGTCGGGCCGGGAACTACCACCGCACGATGGCCACCTATCTCACGGCGCTCGCCAATGCCGGACTTCGGATCGTCGAAGCCGAGGAGCTCGGGGCAACGGGACGTTTGGCCGAGGATCGGCCCGCATACGTCGATGTGCCGATGTTTCTGAGCGCTCGAGCGGTGCCGATCTAGTCAGAGGTCGCTGCGCGGGTCAGGGGTTTGCGGTAGCCCCTGCTCGCTTTGCAGCCCCGGCGGTGGAGTGTCGGTGAGTTCGTCCCACCAGACCTGCCAGCCGACGTCGGTCGGGGCCATGATCGCGACCCACGGTCCCAGGTTCTGCCAGCCGTTGGACTGCCCGACGATGGTTCCGTCCGCGGTGATCATCTGGCTTCGGCCGGCGGAGTCCCAGTAGACGACGGCGGCGCTTCCCACAGGAATCCGGGACAGGAGTTCGTCCGTAATATCGGTCGCTGCCGGATGAACGACGCCGCGTACATCCATCGAATAGGGCGGCTCACTCGGTGTCGAGAGCGCGTCGAGTACCTCCCACGTTGCGAACATGTCGACATCCCACCCGCGCTCAGGGCTGGCCGGAGCGGTGTAGGCCTCGACCAGCGACGGCGCTGTGTTGTTCTCCATCATCCAGTTCTGGAACTCGGCACAGCTGCGGTAGACGGCGATCGGGTCTGGGTTGCGAAGGTCCGGCCACGGGACCGTGGCGCGTTGCTCGGGCGTCAAGAACCGCTCGAGATCGGCGATCAGCT
>CALLPT010000109.1 GCA_938015575.1 uncultured Acidimicrobiales bacterium | reverse complement strand
AAATGCCAGATCTCTTCCTCGAGGAGGTGGGGATTCTGGCGCAACATGTCGAGCACCGTCTCGGCTTTCCCCTTGCCGAGATGGAAGTCGAGTGGACGACGGATCAGGGCCAACGTGTACCCCGCTCCAGGTGGGCGTGATGCACAACCTCGGGCGACGAGCCGAAGTGCTGCGGTGAGATGCCGGTCGAAACCGAGAGCGACCCAGGCGTCTCGTTCTGCTCTGGGACGAGACCCGATGAGTGCTGCCGTTGTCTCGGGATCCAGGTACGGCGGCACTCGTGTCGACGTCATTTGCTTTGGCGTTGCGCTTAGTAGCGCCACGTACCACGCAGCGGTGCGTACCTCGTGGGATATCTCGGACAAGCCAAGCCGGATCAGGTCGAGCGAGAGCGCGGCGACGTTGTCTTGAACCTTCGTCGTTCGGTCGCTGGCAATCTTGACGCACGCACGTCGAACCGCGTCCACGTCGCCCGCTCGGACGAGGTCCGCGAGCTCCTCTCCGTTGGTCACCCGTCCATGGTGGCACGAACCACGGCCCTTAGCTGATCTGAGGCGCTGGGCTTGGTGCGGGCCTACGGCCCCTCACTCCGAAGCGGCGCCGTTCGCTTAGCTCAGCTCCTTGGCGAAGTAGATGCGCCCGAAGCCATCGACGGTGCGACGGGCTGTCTCTTCGTAGCCCAGTCGGGGATACAGCGCGGCCGGCCCTTCCATCACGATGTGCGTGTAGAGCGTGATCTGTCCGTGGCCTCGCTCGGCGGCCACGACCTCGGCATGCGCCATCAGCGCTCGGCCGAGACCTCGCCCTTGCGCTGCAGGGGAGACCGCGACCGAAGCGACATGCCAGTCGTCACCATCTGCGAACATCGTGATCGCGTCGAGCATCGAGTCATGCACCCACACGTGCCCGGCGACGACATCAGCAGCGAAGTCCGCATCCATGGGAGCGGGTCGTTTTCCGATTGCATCGACATAGTCCGCGTAGGCGGCCTCGGTTAACGCGCGCAGGCCCTCGACGTCAGCCGAGGTCGCGGCGCGAATCATTCAGGCTGGTCGAAGACGAGCGGAGGCCACTTGGCCGGCACCGGCTCGGGCGGAAGCTCGTCGAGGCGCTTCAGGCCCTTGATTGTGCGAGCAAGGAGCGCGCTGAACGCACCCTTCCACGCCAGCGACCGCAGCCAAGCCGGCATGTGTTAGCCCGCGCTCGGCATGTACGCCGGGCGCCCCGTCTCGAATGCGGAGATGTCGTCGGCCTTTTGCATGGTCAGGCCAATGTCATCGAGGCCATTCAGGAACCGGTGCTGAACCGACTCGCTCAGATGGAACGGCACCGTGATGTCGAGCGATTGCACCTCGAGCGTCAAGCGCTCGACGTCGATGACGATCTCGGTCGTCGGATCGGCCACCACGGCCGCCATGATCTGCTGCACGATCTCGCCATCGACCTGCACGCACACCAGACCATTCTTGGTCGAGTTGTTGGCGAAGATCGGGCCGAAGCGGGGCGAGATGACGGCTTCGAAGCCGTACTGCATGATCGCCCACACCGCGTGCTCACGAGATGAGCCGGTGCCGAAGTTCGGACCAGCGACGAGGACCTTGGCGCCCGCATGCTCTTCTTTGTTCATCACGAAGTCGGGCTCGTCGCGCCACTCGCTGAACAGGCCCTTTTCGAAGCCAGTCCGCTCGACCTGCTTGAGCCAGTCGCTCGGGATGATCTGGTCGGTGTCGACGTCGCTGCGATCGAGGGGAACGGCGCGACCCTGGACAATGCGTACGGCTTCCATTACTGAGCTCCCATGCTTGCGGCCGACCGGCCTTCCCAAGTGATCTGTGGACATTTGGCGCCACGGCGTGGCTTCAAATGTCCAAAATTGCCCCGAGGAACGCAAGGGCGGAGTTTGGGTGTCATGCCAGGTCCTCTGGCAGGGCGACGTGGCCCATGATTGCGGTGGCGGCGGCGACCTGGGGTGACACGAGGTGGGTGCGCCCGCCTCGGCCCTGGCGGCCTTCGAAGTTGCGGTTGCTGGTCGAAGCCGACCGCTCGCCCGGAGCGAGCTTGTCGGGGTTCATGGCCAGGCACATCGAGCAGCCCGGTTCACGCCAGTCGAAGCCGGCGTCGGTGAAGATCTTGTCGAGGCCCTCGGCCTTTGCCTGTTCCTCGACGAGCCCGGAGCCTGGCACCACGAGCGTGCGCACGCCGTTCTTGACCGAGCGACCTTGGGCGACGGCCGCAGCAGCCCGAAGATCTTCGATGCGGCTGTTCGTGCAACTGCCGATGAACACCGTGTCGATCTCGATGTCGCGCATCGCCATGCCGGCGCTGAGGCCCATGTACTCGAGGGCCCGCTCGGCGGCGTCGCGCTCTTCGGGCGACTCGAACGATTCAGGCGCAGGCACGTTGGAGTCGATCGGTGCGACCTGGCCGGGGTTGGTGCCCCAGGTGATGTGCGGCACGCACTCGCTGCCGTCCATCACGATCTCACGATCGAACGTTGCGCCCTCGTCGGTGGCGAGTGCCCGCCACGCTTCGACCGCTGCGTCCCAGTCGGCGCCGGTTGGCGCGTGCGGGCGGCCCTTGAGGTACTCGAACGTCACCTCGTCGGGAGCGATGAGGCCAGCCTTGGCGCCCCATTCGATCGACATGTTGCAGACCGTCATGCGGCCTTCCATCGACAGGTTCTCGATGACCGAACCTCGGTATTCGGCAATGGCGCCGATGCCGCCGCTGGTGCCGGTGCGAGCGAGCACGGCGAGCACCACGTCCTTGGCGGTCGCGCCCTCGGGCAACTCACCGTTGATCGTGATCGCCATCGTCTCTTGCGGCGGCTGAGGAAGCGTCTGGGTGGCGAGTACGTGCTCGACCTCGCTCGTGCCGATGCCGAAGGCCAGCGCACCGAAGGCGCCGTGGGTGCTGGTGTGGCTGTCACCGCACACCACGGTCATGCCCGGGAGCGTCAGCCCGAGTTCTGGACCAATGACGTGGACGATGCCCTGGTTCTTGTGCCCCATCGGATAGTTCGTGATGCCGAACTCGGCCGTGTTGGCCCGCAGCGTCTCGACCTGCTTGCGGCCGATCTCATCGGCGATCGGCAGGTGCTGGTTTTCGGTTGGGACGTTGTGGTCCTCGGTTGCGACCGTCAGGTCGGGACGACGAACCGTGCGGCCGGTCATGCGCAGGCCTTCGAACGCCTGGGGCGAGGTGACCTCGTGGACCAGATGCAGGTCGATGTAGAGGAGGGCGGTCCCGTCGTCTTCGGCCTTGACGACGTGGTTGTCCCACACCTTCTGGCTCAGCGTGCGTGGTTGATTACTCATGCTTCGATCTTCACAATCTCGACGGCCAGGGAACCGCCGGGGGCTTCGTAACTAACGGTCTCGCCGACCTTGCCGCCCAGGAGTGCGGCGCCGAGTGGTGAGCCGGGCGACATCACGGTGATGCCGGCGCGGCGCTCTTCGATCGAGCCGATCAGATACTGCTCGGTCTCGGTGTCGCCTTCGTAGCGAATCGTGACGAGGTTGCCCGACTGGACCTTGTCGCTGACCTCGACGGCATCGACGATCTCAACGTCTTCGAGCATGGCCTCGAGGGCCATGATTCGGCCCTCCATCTTGCCCTGCTCCTCTTTGGCGGCGTGGTAGTCGCCGTTCTCCTTGAGGTCGCCGAGTTCACGTGCCGCTTCGATCTTGCGTGCGATGTCGATGCGTCCACGCCCGGTGAGATCCTTGTGTTCGGCCGTGAGCCGGTCGAAGGCGTCTCGCGAGAGTTGCTTCTGGTCAGCCATAAGCGCCTAAGGCTATCGAGTGGCCCCCGTCATGGGCCAGCGGAAATGCGGTGCGATCCGTCGAAGGGGTGCCAACTAGTGTCCTTTCGGTGTCAGAGCGGGAGGCCATGACGGGGATCAAGACGATGGGGCTCTACGGCAACGTCGAGCGCATCATGGCGGACCTGGCCGCCGTCGGAATCGCCGACGATGCGCCGTTGCAGGTCGACGATCTTGTTCCCTTCGATCAATACCACTACCACGGGGCCGAGGCGGTCGACGTGGCCGCTGCTGCACTGGGTGCGACGACCGGACAACAGGTCCTCGACGTCGGCTCCGGTCTGGGCGGTCCCGCCCGCTATCTGGCGGATCGGACCGGTGCGACGGTCACTGCGCTCGAGTTGCAGCCCGACCTCGACGCCGTCGCTCGCTCCCTGACGCAGCGCTGCGGGCTCGAACCGCGGGTCGAACACGTGAACGGCAACATCCTCGACGCTGAGCTTGGCGATCGTCTCGGGGCTGGTCGCTTCGACGCGATGATGTCGATGCTGTGCATCTTGCACATCCCGGACCGTCCGCTGCTCTTCGAACGATGCGCAGCTGCGCTGCGTGGTGAAGGTCGCGTCTTCGTCGAGGACTTCTATGCCCGCGGCCCGTTCACTGCTCACGAACAGGATCTGCTCGGACACGAAGTGTCGTGTCCCTACCTCCCGAGCCTCGACGCGTACCGCCACGATCTCGAAGCGGCCGGCTTCGTCCACATCGTCGTCGAAGACATGACCGAGGATTGGACCTGGTTCGTCGCCAACCGTCTCGAGGCATTTCGGGATCGCCGAGTCGAGCTCACCCGTCGATACAACCAGCAGACCTTCGACTCGCTCGACCGGTTCTACGACGCCGTGTCGACCCTCTTCGCCGGCGGCAACCTCGGCGGGCTTCGGTTGACTGCGACACGAGTCACCTAGCTCGCCCGCGGCCAACGCTTGCACTCGCCCGGTCGGTATGCGACGGTGAAGGCGGCGAAAAGATAAAGGCGGAAGGCATGACCGAGGCGGTGTATGCGGCAGTTCCCGAGCTGCCCCTGCGAAAGAACAAGTCCCTCGACGCACGTAGCGGCAACACCACCGTGTTGATGGGAGCGTGGATGCGCGTGCTCGCTCGAGAGCCCGACGGTTGGATCGAGGTGGGAGCGTTCGGCGAGACGGGCTGGGTCCACGAGACCGAGGTGAGTGCCGACAACCCGGCGGTGAAGTTCTTCTTCGTCGATGTCGGCCAAGGCGACGCGGTGCTGGTGGAGACACCGACCGATCGAATCATCGTCGATGGCGGACCGGGCAAGAACTTCTATCGCTACCTCACGGCGTGGAAGTACCGCTGGCTGCTCCAGGCCAGGCAAAAGGTGCACATCGAAGCGATGGTCGTCAGCCACTTCGACGCCGACCACTTCGCGGGCCTGATCCCGCTGCTCAACGACGACCGGTTTACGTTCGGCACGATCTACCACAACGGCATCGCTCGCTTTCAGCGTCGAAGCGCCGACCGGCCGCCGGGTATGGACACCGATCTGGGTCGGACCTCGGAGATCGATGGGGTGCGGGCGGTACTCGAAACGAGCTTCTCGACGATTGGCCAAGCGCAGGCCTTGCTCGATGGGGGAGGCCTGATGGCGACGTTCCGCGACTTCCTCGAAGCGGCGACCCAAGCTCACGCCGACGGCCGGCTCGGCGCGATGAAGCGGTTGCGGCACGGTTCCGCCCCGCTCGAGCGGATCCAAGGCGTCGAGACCGAGGTGCTCGGCCCGATCACCCGACCCGAGAACTCGAACCACTTCAGCTGGTACACGGACTCGTCGCACACCCGCAACGGCCACAGCGTCGTACTCAAGTTCACCGCCGGCGAGCGCACCTTTCTTCTGGGCGGTGACCTGAATAGCGAAGCCGAAGTCGAGTTGCTCGACGAACTCGGCGCCGGTGTGTTCAAGGTCGACGTGACCAAGGCGTGTCACCACGGCGCGTCGGAGTTCACGACCGACTTCCTCGCTGCCGTGAACCCGTTCATGACGGTGATCTCGTCGGGCGACAACGAGAACTACGGCCATCCGCAACCTGACGCGGTCGGGTCGATCGGCAAGTATTCGGCAGGGGAGCGGCCGCTCATCTTCTCGACCGAGTTGGCCCGCTCCCAGACCGCTCGCCGGATTCACTTCGGTCTGATCAATGTGCGAACCGACGGCCAGGTCGTCGTTGGTGCCCAGATGTTCGAAAAGGCCCGTGCCGGCGACATATGGAACAGCTTCGTGATCTAGGCCGGTTGGTAGCGTTGACGCCATGTGTCGTCGTGTGACGTGTCGAACCTGTGGCAAGCCGGATTGGAAGGGTTGCGGCGCTCATATTGAGCAGGTGCTCGGCGACGTCGCTCCCGACGACCGCTGTCCCCGCGACCACGACACCGCGTCTGTTTCCGGCAACGGCAGCTGGCTATCCCGCCTCCTCCGCCGCTAGCCCCACCTCCCCGTAACCGTGTCTGACACCTGTTACGGGGCGTGACAGGTGTCAGACACCGTTACGGGTACGTACCCTTGAGCGCTCGTTCGATAGGGGAGTGACAGCAATGGGGCACAAGGTCGGGATTCTCGGCGGTGACGGGATTGGTCCCGAGGTCATCGCCGAAGGCCTCAAGGTCATCGAAGCCGCCGGTGTCGAGCTCGACACCGTCGACTACGACCTGGGCGGCGCCCGCTACCTGCGTGACGGCACCGTCCTCGACGACGCCACACTCGAAGAGTGGCGCGGCCTCGACGCCATCTATTTGGGCGCCGTGGGCACGCCGGAGGTTCCCCCGGGCGTGATCGAGCGGGGCCTGCTGCTCAAGATGCGCTTCGCCCTCGACCTGTACGTGAACCAGCGTCCGTTCGTGTCCGAAGCCGACAACGTGAACTTCACGGTCATCCGTGAGAACACCGAAGGCACCTACGCCGGTGAGGGTGGTTTCCTCCGCCACGGCACCCCGCACGAGATCGCCACGCAGGGTTCGGTCAACACCCGCATGGGTGTCGAACGTTGCGTCCGCTACGCCTACGACCTGGCCAGCAAGTCCGAGCGCAAGCACCTGACCCTGGTGCACAAGACCAACGTGCTCACCTTCTCCGGTGACCTGTGGGAGCGCACCTTCAACGAGGTCGGCCAGGAGTACCCGCAGGTCGAGACGGCCTACAACCACATCGACGCTGCCTGCATCTACTTCGTCGAGGACCCGCAGCGCTACGACGTGATCGTCACCGACAACCTGTTCGGCGACATCTTGACCGACCTCGGTGGCGCCGTGAGCGGCGGCATCGGCTTCGCCGCTTCGGCCAACCTCGATCCGAGCCGCAACAGCCCGTCGATGTTCGAGCCGGTCCACGGCTCGGCCCCCGACATTGCCGGCAAGGGCCTCGCCAATCCGACCGCTGCCATCATCAGCGGTGCACTCATGCTCGACCATCTGGGCGAAACCGAGGCCGCCGCCAAGGTCATGGCCGCCGCACTTGAGCACGGCAACACCGAGGGCGGCACCGCCGCCGTCGGCGACGCAATCGCTGCCGCCGTTTCGAGCTAGGAAGCGACGATGGCTACGGCACCGACTTCGGTTGAGATCTACGACACAACGCTTCGAGACGGAAGCCAACTCGAGGGCATCTCGTTCACCGTCGAGGACAAGCTTCGCATTGCCCGCCAGCTCGACCGGCTCGGCGTGCACTACATCGAGGGCGGCTGGCCGGGAGCGAATCCCAAGGACGACGAATTCTTCCAGCGGGCTGCGCACGAGCTCGAACTCGAGAACAGCACGTTCGTCGCGTTCGGTTCGACCCGTCGTCCCCGTGGCCGCGTCGACGAAGACCTGACCCTGCAAAACCTCGTCAACGCCGGCACCACCACTGTCTGCATCGTGGGCAAGTGCTGGGACTACCACGTCACCGAGGCGCTGCGAGTCGAACTCGACGAGGGCGTCGCCATGGTGCGCGAGTCGGTCGAGTACCTGGTGTCGCAGGGTCTCGACGTCTTCTTCGACGCCGAGCACCTCTTCGACGGGTACAAGAACAATCCCGAGTTCAGCCTGCGGGTGCTCGAAGCTGCCGCGACCGCGGGCGCAAGCCGCCTGGTCCTCTGTGACACCAACGGTGGTTCGCTGCCGAGCCAGGTGCGCCAGACCGTGAGCGAGATCGTCGACTACTTCGGCGGCGACGTCGGCGTCGGCGTGCACCTCCACGACGACACCGCCTGCGGCGTCGCCAACGCGATCGCCGGCGTCGAAGGTGGCGCGGTGCAGGTCCAAGGCACGATCAATGGGTACGGCGAGCGCACGGGCAACTGCAATCTGGTGCCGATCATCGGCAACTTGTCGCTGAAGATGGGCATCGAGACGATTCCTGCGGACCGCATGGTGCATCTCACCTCGGTCGCCAACCAGATCGCGGAGCTGGCGAACTTCGTGCCCGACCCGCAACAGGCCTACGTCGGCCAGTCGGCATTCGCCCACAAGGCCGGCCTCCACACCAGCGCGATCGCCCGCCGTCCTGATGCGTACGAGCACATCGATCCGTCGACCGTCGGCAACCGGGCTCGCTTCGTCGTCAGCGAGATGGCAGGCAAGGCCGGCATCGAGATCCGGGCCCGCGAGATCGGTATCGAACTCGACGGCAAGGCCAGCGGCGAGGTCATCGAGATCCTCAAGCGGCTCGAGTACGAGGGCTACCAGTTCGAGGTCGCCGACGCGTCACTCGAACTGCTGCTCCGTGGCGCCGCCGGTTGGACGCAGGAATTCTTCGAGCTCGAGAGCTTCCGAGTGTCGACGCAGCATCGCTCCGGTAGCGGCGCTCGGGCTTGGAACGACGTGGCCGTCGACATGGAAACCGAGGCGACCGTCAAAGTCCTTGTCGGAGGTGAGCGCCTCGTCGCGATCGGCGAGGGCAACGGCCCGGTCAATGCACTACACGCCGCACTCGGCGAGGCGATCGCAAACCGCTATCCGGCTTTCGACCGGATCGCCTTGACGGACTACAAGGTCCGTGTGCTCGACACGGCTGCCGGTACCGGCGCGGTCACGCGGGTTTTGATCGACATGGGCGACGGCGAACGTCGCTGGACGACGATCGGCGTCAGCGAGAACATCGTCGAAGCGTCGTGGCAGGCCCTCGTTGACGGCATCGTCTACGGCCTTCTCCACGCCTCGAACTAGTAGTACGCGTTTGCTCGCCGGCTCGCAGACGCTGGTTTCGAATTGACGAGTCGGCTGCCCTCGCCACGTTCTGCGCCGAACTAGACCTCGATCACAGGTCCCATTCAGTGGGACTCAGGACTTCGATCTCGGCGGCTGGGATGATCGGCCACTGCGCATCCGTCGTGATGATCGTCGCTTCGTTGAGTAGGCCAAATGCGACGACGATTGCATCGATCAGCGGGAAGTTGCGATTGCCATGTGCCGCCCGGAGCAGCCGGGCGCGGTCGGCAATGTCATCAGAAACCGGGTGGGTCGTGAGGCCGAGCGCGTCGAGCGCCGCGGCAGCTTGCTCGGATACACCTGCCCTGGTCGGGTGGATGAGGGCTTCAGCTCTCGTCAGGTTCAGGATCTGTAGTTCTGATGAGCCGACACAACGTCGGAGTGCTGCTCGGTGGAAGGGATCGTCCGATTGGGCATACGTAGAGTGTGTCCGAATATGCGCATAGCCGCCAGATGGTTCGAAGGGCACGGCGGGAAGCGTCATCACCTTGGCAGGGCCGTGTGACATTCGGAGCGGCCATCATCACTCGCTCTGGGGGTTCTGGTTCGCATGGTCCCGTCTCGTCCGGGGACGCTCGTCTTCTGACACCGCCATGCCAGGCGTGCGGGCACGTAGGATGTCCGACGTGAGTCAACCGCAGAACGTGCCGGTCAGCCCGGTTGCGACACCGCACTACGAATCGCCGCCGCGCCGCGACCGCGAATGGAACGCCGACCGCCCTGGCGATGTCTTCGCCACCGGTCAGCCCGAGGGCGACCTCATCGGCTCGCAAGGGCCTGACCAAGGCTTCGCGATCAAGCTGGCCCGCGAACTCGAAGATGAACTCACGCTGACCAAGGGCGAGCATTTCGACGACGTTGTCGCCGGCTGCGTCGCCGTGGCCCTCAAGCGAGCCTCGGCCTTTGGTCGCGCCCCGGTCGTGCACGACCTGCGCTGCGCGTACGCGGTCTTCGGTTTCGACGATGCTGGCGCGGATAAGGAACTCGTCAAACTCCGGCGTCAGCTCTTCGAAGAAGTCCACCACCCACACCATTACGCCGAGCGTCGGGCGATCGCCGACGCGGTTCCGACCGACTTCCTGCGGCGCCCGCACCAAAAGGTGATCGTCGATGCGGCCGACTGGCGCTCGGTGCTGAGCCGCGTTCTGGCCTGAGCCCGTGAGCTTCAGCGGGGAGATCGGGGAGCAGGTCGCATCGGCCGCGCCTGACGACTCGCGAGAGCGCGTTGAGCCGGCGCTCTTCGGCACACGCTTCGCGGCGTGGATGATCGACGCGTGCCTGCTTTTCGGTCTGCAGTGGATTGTCGTGATCGTTCTCTCGCGTCAGCTGCAGGCCGCCGGCATGGCGTCGGCCGAACCATGCAGCATCGACTCGCCGATCATCTGCGAGGGCCCTAACACGGCACTCTGGATCATCCTCTTCCTGCTCATCGTGATCTCCACGTTCGGCTACCACGCCTGGTTCGACGGCGCCTTTGGCGCAACGCCGGGAAAGCGGTGGATGGGCCTGCGTGTGGTTGATGCGCAGAGCGCAGCGAGGCCCGACCAGCCTCCGATAGGACTCGGGCGAGGCGTGGTTCGCTCATTCGCCCGCCAAGGCGTTTGGATCTGGGCGTTCCTGTTCCTCGCCGCATCGCCGATCTCGGTTGGCGTGCCCGCGATCGTCTTCTTCGGTGCACTCGGACTCTCACTGCTCACCTTTATCGTTGGCGCATTCACCGCATCGGGAACCTCCCTCCACGACCTGGCCGCCGACACTGCTGTCGTCGCCGCCTCACCAGAAGAATCTCAGGACGCCAATGACTGACACGCCCGCCGCCAACAACATCCGGTGCCGCTTCGCCCCATCGCCGACCGGCTACCTGCACGTCGGCAGTGCCCGCACGGCGTTGTTCAACTGGCTGTTCGCTCGGGCGACCGGCGGCACGTTCGTCATCCGCATCGAAGACACTGACGGTGACCGCAACCGCAACGACCTGATCGACGTCATCTTCGACGAGCTCAAGTGGCTCGGTATCGACTGGGACGAAGAGCCGGTCTTCCAGAGCGAACGACGCGACCGTCACCGTCAGGTCGTCGCTGACCTGCTGGCGGCAGGCAAGGCGTACCACGTGCGCAAGGTCGGAGGCGCCGACGGCGAGATGACCGAAGAGGTCGTCGAATCTACCGAACTGCTCGATGACATGGCGGTCCGTTACCGCACGCCCAAGGGCCGCACGGTCTCGTTCAACGATGCGGTCCGCGGCGAGGTCACCTTCTCGACCGACGAGATCGAGGACTTCGTCGTCTGGCGCGGCAACGGCACGCCGATGTTCCTGCTGGCCAACGCCGTCGACGATGCCGACATGGGCATTACCCACGCCATTCGTGGTGAGGACCTGCTCAACACCGTGCCCAAGGTCCAGCTGCTGCTCGAAGAGATCGGCGCGCCTTCCCCGCTCTATGCCCACCTGCCGCTGCTCGTCAACGAGCAACGCAAGAAGCTGTCCAAGCGCCGCGACGATGTCTCGATCGCTGACTACCGCGAGCGCGGGTACCTGCCCGAGGCGATGGTCAACTACCTGGCGCTTCTCGGCTGGGGACCCGACGACGACATCGAGATCCGCCCCGTCGACGAGCTGGTGCAGAAGTTCAGCCTGGATCGGGTGAACAAGGCCGCCGCATTCTTCGACATCGCCAAGCTGAACCATTTCAACAACACCTACATCCAGGATCTCGAGACGACCGATTTCGTCGACCAGGTGCTTCCTCACCTGCAAGCCGACGAGCGCTGGGACGCCGAGGCCGTGAAGGTGCCATGGGTCGGCGAATTCGCCGGCGAAGTGCAGCAGCGAGTCAACACGCTCAGCGAAGCGGGGGACTGGTACGACTGGCTGTTCCTCGACCAGGTCGAGATCGACGAGAAGAGCTTCAACAAGGGCTTGGTCAAGGCCAAGTCGGGGCTCGAAGTGCTTGATGGTGTGATCGCCGCATTCGAAGACTGCGAATGGGACGCCGATGTGCTGAACCAGACCGTGCGGGCGGTCGGCGATGAGCTTGGCGTGCGTTCCGCCGTGCCAGTTCGTGTGGCCGTGACTGGCCGTATGGGCGGGATCCCGTTGTACGAACCGTTGGAGAAGCTGGGACGCGACGTCGCCCTCGCCCGCCTCCGTGCTGCCCGTGAGCGACTCGCCGCAGCCACCTGAGGAGGAAGCGGCCGAGGAGCAGCCGAAGGGCATGCTCCAGGAGCTGGAGGAGGGCTTCGGCCACCTTCTGGCGTCGTTCGAACGCGGCGTCATCAACGTCGCCGACGCCGAAGCCAAGAAACGCCGCGGCGAAAACGTAACGGTGTCTGACACCGCAGCTTCGTCGAGCACGGCGCCCGCCGACGAGCCCAAAGCCCGTCCCGGCATGACTTACGAAGAGGCGCTGCGGCCGCTTCGCTGGCGGAACTTCGCGCTCGGCCTCGTGGCGCTTGTTCTGCTGGGCGCCCTGTACTGGGGTGTCACGTTCCTGCAAGTGTGGACATCGGCCGACGACGATGAGACTCGTCCCGCCGACGTCGCCGTGGTGCTCGGGGCCGCCCAGTTCGACGGCACGCCGTCGCCGGTCCTCGCCGCTCGCCTGGATCGAGCGCTGGAATTGTGGGGCGACAACACGGTGCAGTTCATCGCCACAACGGGCTCGAACCAAGAAGGGGACCGTTTCACCGAAGGGTTCTCTGGCTTCGTCTACCTGCGAGAGGCCGGCGTGCCAGAACAGGCGATCCTGACCATCATCGACGGCGCGGACACGTACCAGCAGATCTCGGCCTCGTGGGTGCAGATGCAGGAGCGAGACCTGGCGACGGCCTTATTGGTGTCCGACGGCTATCACTCGCATCGGCTGCGCTCGATCGCCGACGAGGTCGGTGTCCAGGCCTACGTCGCGCCGACCTCGATCGAGGCAACCGGAAACGACCTCGTCCGCGAAACGACGGCCGTGTCCATTGGCCGCCTGCTCGGCTATCGCCGCCTGTCCAACTGGGCCACCGAAGGCAACCCTCCCGGCTGACCGCGCCTGCCCGAAATCTGTCGACTGCTGCGCATCAGAGACCGAGCGGTCGAGCTATTTCGCGGTTGCGATGTCAGCTGATCGGGGTGCGCCAGCCGTGGGGGTCCTCGGCGGTGCCGGACTGGACGGCGACCAGTGCCTCGCGCAGACGCAAGGTGTTCGGTCCGGGTTGGCCGTCACGCACCGTGCGGGCCTCACCCTCGTGAATGAGCGAACCAACGGGAGCGATCACCGCCGCAGTGCCAGACAAGAACATCTCGACCGTCTCGGCGCCGTCAAGAATTTCGCTCACCGGCAGTGAACGTTCCTCGACCTCGTAACCCAGGTCGGTTGCCATCTGGATGATCGACGAACGCGTGATGCCGTGCAGGAACGAGTCGTCGAGGTTGCGAGTGATCAGCTTGTCGTCGGTGATCATGAAAAAGTTCGCAGCACCGGTTTCGGTCGTGTCGCCATCGGTCGCGAACAGCACCTGATCGACGCCGTGGGCCGCCTTGGCCTCGAGCGTCGGACCGAGCGCCATCACATAATTCGCGCCGCTCTTGATCGACCCGAACTGCGGCGTGGTGCGAGGGGTCTTCGTCTCGACCAACAGGCTCAGGGGTCGGATACCGCCAGCGAAATAGTCGCCCACGGGGCTGCACAAGATGTACAGCAACGACGTCTGGCTTGGGGCCGCCGCGGCGCCAATGTTGTGGTCCGCACCGATGATCGTCGGCCGCAGATACAGCGAGCCCGGCTGGTCCGGCGTGTGATCGAGGTTGGCGGTGGCCGAATCGATCATCATCTGGCGCAATAGGTCGGCATCAGGCACAGGCAAACGCAGCAGCGAGATCGAGTTGATGAAGCGCTGGACATGGTCGTCGAGACGGAAGATCGCCACCGAACCATCAGCCTGGCGGTGCGCCTTGAGACCCTCGAAACAGGTGCTTCCGTAGTGCAGGGCGTGCGTACCCGGGTGGATGGAGAAGTCGGCCAGCGGCTCGGCGGCTCCCGAATAGACGTAGCCGTCAGGACCGCCGCGCGCCACGGTAATCATGTCGCCGAAGAGGGTGCCGAACGGTTCGCTGAATGGATCTGCACTTGCCATGGCTGCATCGTAGGCCGGTCGTCGCCCCAGCGCTGCAAGGAAATGAGTCCGACGCCGATGCCCTATTTCGGCGCTCGAGAAGCGTCGGTGGTTCACATGTCTTGCCAGCTCGGAAACACACGCCAACGAATCCGCAACAGCTGCGAAAGCGGGAATCCCGAGCCGACGCTCGTGGCTTTCGTCCCCAGGTCCGGCACTCGGCCGACCACGTCTTTCCGCTGCAAGCGGGATTGGGGATCTTTGACTATGAACCACACGAAAGCGCTGGCGAGCGTGCTGACGGCACTGCTGCTGGCCCCACTTCTGTTCCTGGCGAGCGCCAGCGATGCATCGGCCTCGGGCGAGGCCACCTATCTTGTGGAAATCCGCAACACGACGTCGGGCCAATACCTGACGCCACCGAACTGGGCGGCGCACAGCGAGGCCGCCGACGTCTTCCAGATCGACGAACCGGCGAGCCCCGGAGTCGAGGCCGTCGCCGAACGAGGCGGCGTTGATGTCCTGGCCGCAGAGCTCGCCGCGGCTGTCGATGCGGCTGGCCTCGGCGTCTCCGGCGTGGGTGCCGAGGCTCCCATTCGCCCTGGCGCAACTGCCTCGTTCGAGTTCGCCACCGCGCAAACGCGATTCAGTCTGGTGTCGATGATCATCTGCACCAACGATGGCTTCGGTGGACTCGATTCGGTGCGCCTGCCCAACCAAGACGGCAAGTCCCGCACCTACAACGTCCGCAGCTACGACGCTGGCACGGAGCTGAACACCGAGAATCGCGCTGACATTGTCCCGGCCCCGTTCTGTAACGGTCCCGGCGGCACTGGAGCCGACCAGCCCGCCATCGATGAGTCCGGCGTGATCACCCGCCATCGCACGCTCGAAGGTGTTGGCGACCTGCCGGCCAGCTTCGACTGGAGCGGTCCTGTCGCCGAAGTCACGATCACCCGTGTCGATGCGCCGACCAACTACTCCGTCACCTTTGAGAACCTCACCGAAGGCCAGTACTTCACCCCGCCGAACTGGGCCGCGCACACGGGCGCAGTCGACGTCTTCGAAGCCGGCGAATCGGCAACCGCTGGCGTCGAGGCCGTCGCCGAGCGTGGCGGCGTGGGCGAACTCGCCGCAGAGCTTGCTGGCGCCGTCGATGCTGCCGGCCTTGGCGTCTCCGGTGTTGGTGCGGCAGCACCCATCGGCCCCGGCGGCTCAGCGAGCTTCGACTTCACCACCGCAGCCAACCGACTCAGCATCGTGTCGATGATCATCTGCACCAACGACGGCTTCGCCGGTCTCGACAGCCGCACGCTGCCAAAGGGTGAAGGCGAATCGAAGACCTTCTACCTGCGGGCCTACGACGCCGGCACCGAGCTGAACACCGAGAACCGAGCCGACATCGTTCCCGCTCCGTTCTGCAACGGTCCGGGCGGCACCGGAGCCGACCAGCCCGCCATCGACGAATCGGGCGTGATCACCCGCCACGACAGCCTCCAGGGCATCGGCGACCTGCCAGCGTCCTTCGATTGGAGCGGTCCTGTCGTTGCGGTGACGGTCACCAACAACGGCTGAGTCGTTCGAAAAACGTTCCGCAGTCCCGCTCTTGGCAGAGGGGCGAGACTGACGGCAACCACAAGGCGGGTCGTCCTCGGACGGCCCGCCTTGGAACCGTTTGCGACCGGTTTGCTGATACAGGACGCGCCGGGCTTCTAGGCTCCACCATGAGTGTGTGGAGGTGGGACTTGCACAGGTGTAGGTGGACGGCAGTTCTCCGCTCGGCCGTCATTGGACTCGTGGTGGTGCTCGCAGCGGCATCATGCGCCGGCGCTGAGACCGTGGTCGGCGCGGGAGAAGTCAGTGAGGGGTCCGAGGGTGACTTGAGTACCGCGGTGGCCTTTCTCGGCGACAGCGCGACCGCGGTGACCGAGGCCGTCACGATGACGATCGATGGCGCAGGGGCGACGATCGAGCTGGGCGACGGAACAAGGCTGATCGCTCCGTCTGGCGCATTCCCGACGGCGACAGACGTGACCCTGCAACGTTTCGCCATCGATTCGTCCGCGCTCAGTGACCCCGCTCCCTGGCTGACCGCAGTTGTCGCCTCGACCCCCGTCGATGTTGACCTCGGTCAGCCGGTGATTGTCGAAGTCGATCGGCCCGCCGCCAAGCTGGCAGCCGCGCAAGTTGCGGACGGCGTTGTCTCGACGGCACTGGTCAGCGGCACCGATCGGGCGAGTGTCGAGGTGAAGCATTTCTCCGATGTCGTCACGCTGTTCGGTGAAGGGCTCGATCCGGCACGGGCGACAGCGAACTCTCTTGCCGATCGAGAGGCCGATGCTGAGTTCCTGTCGATCTGCTCGTTGGCGATCGCGGGAATGTTCGGCGGTTTTGCGAACGATGGCGAGACCACGGGGTTCGCTGTCGATCGAGCATTGAGCTTCTGTGCGACCGCATTGGTTCGACGCACCTCGCCGACCGGCGTCACCGTGTCGACACGTTGCGTGGGAGATGCAATGACAGCCGGGCTCGACCTTCGCCCCGCGATCGCGTCATGTGCCGACGCCTCGTCAGATGCAGACGACAGAAGCGAGAGCGACGCCTCCGGTGCCGCTTCTTCTCCGTCGCCCAGCCCAACCGTCGCGACCGAGGTACCCGTTCGAGCTGGTTTGGTCGACAGCGGTCGGACGACGTGGCTCGACACCATCGGCCCAATTCCCGACGCGCCTCAGACCGTGACGCTCGTCGACCCGCCCGACGAGGTGCGGGTCTTCCCCTATGTGCTCGGCGATGCGCTGGTCGAGATTACTCGGACCAGTGGAACCAACGACTTCGCAATCACGATCGAGGCCACAAGAGAAAGCGCCAAAAAGTACGCGCTCTCATCCGAGGCGTTGCAGGCACTGCTCGACGCAGACGTGATCGACACATTCGAGCCGAACTATTGCCGCACACTGACCAACGTGACTTTTGTCGGTACCGGAACCTTCCAAGACACAACGCCGAACGATCGGTACGTCATCATCTTTGAGGGCGTGCATGACTCGGTCGAGCTGCGCGAGTGCGAGCTCGAAGACCTCGAGCCGTTCGAGAGCTCCCGCGAGTCGAGCTTGTGGGTCGATGTGACCGACGCCGGCCTCGAGCTTCACTTCAACGAGTACAAGGGGACGCTGCCAGGCGCAGCGGTGCCGCTCGGAGACTGATCGGCTCGGGCCCAAGCGCGGCTACTCGCCGGTGAAGTCCGCCTCGCGCTTTTCCATGTAGGCGGCGATGCCTTCTCGGAAATCTTTGGTGGCGAACAACGGCAGCAACGCCAGGTACTGGCGTTGCACATGGTCCTCGAAATCCTCGCTCATTGCATGACGCATCATCCGCTTCGCGGCCCGCACCGCGAGTGGTCCGTTCGCAGCGATTCGCCCTGCCAGCAGGCGGGCCGCGTCGGGCAATGCGTCGGGTTCGACGACCTCGCTCACCAGGCCCATGTCGAGGGCCTCGTCAGCCGTCAGCGTCCGAGCGGTGAACAGCAGATCCGCTGCCTGCGACCAACCAATGATGCGGGGGAGGAGCCAGGTGCCGCCGCTTTCGGGAACCAAGTTGCGAGCGGTATAGGCCGCCGACAACTTCGCCTTGTTCGACGCAATCCGCAAATCGCAGCCGAGTGCCAAGTCCATGCCGTAGCCGGCCGCGCCGCCGTTGAGTGCCGCGATCGTCGGCGTGTCGATCTTGTTCAGCACGATCGGCGGGGCTTCGCGCAGGTCGAACTCGCCGGGCGGCAGCGTGGGCTTGCCATCGTTTTCGAACGCGTCGCCGGCTTGGGCGGCGGCGAGATCTAGACCGGCGCACCATGCCTTGCCATTGCCAGTGATGATGATTGCCCGCACCTCGGGATCACGGTCGGCTCGCAAGAGCAGCTCGCTGAACTGCTCGAGCATGCGTCGGGTGATGGTGTTCATCAGGTCCGGCCGGTTGAAGGTGATCGTCGCGATGCGATCGGCAACGTCGTACAGCAGGGGCTCGCTCATGGCCGCCACACTACGGCGGGATCCGCTGCTGAACGAAGAGCGGCCGGATACGGTCGGCAGTCATGGGCGACGAGCGTCTCGACGGAACCGGTCGGTTCTTGTCCTCGACCGAACTGCGAGCATGGACCGGACTGCTTGACACCGCCCGCATTCTGGACTCGGAGCTCGAACGGGATTTGATCGCGGATCATGCCATGACGCATCGCGAGTACGAGGTGCTCGTGCGCCTCGACGGTCACGGCGGTTC
>CALLPT010000108.1 GCA_938015575.1 uncultured Acidimicrobiales bacterium | reverse complement strand
TGCTGCGCTTGGCGATCGCAGCCCGTTCGTTGAATCGACCGGACGGCTGTTTTCGATCCAGGCTGAGCTTGCCGATCTGGTCGAGGAGCTGCGGGCTGCATCCTCGGGCATCGACGACGATCCCGAATCGCTGGCCCAGGTTCAAGCCCGTCGCGAGGTCCTCACCGGCCTGCGCCGCAAGTACGGGGCGAACCTGGCCGAAGTGCTGTCGTTCGGTGAACAAACGGCCAAGCGTCTCGATGAGTTGGAGCACCATGGCGAGCGGGCCGCGGCGCTCGAAGTTCACATCGCCAAGCTCGAGGCTGCACAGGCGCACGAAGCGGCCAAGCTGCTGGCCGCACGTCAGGCATCGGCTCCCAAGCTGGCCGCCGCGGTGCAAAAAGAGCTGCGCAAGCTTGCGCTTCCCAAGGCCAAGTTCGAGGTCGTCGTCGAGGGCCCTGCCGGCCATGACATCGACTTTGCGGTCTCGATGAACCCAGGGGCGCCGGTCTTGCCCATCGCCAAGGTCGCCTCGGGCGGCGAACTGAGCCGAGTCATGTTGGCGCTGCAGCTGGTGGTCGGTGGCAATACAAGCACCGTGATCTACGACGAAGTCGACGCTGGTGTCGGCGGCGAGGCGGCGACCTCCATCGGGCGCGCGTTGGCCGGCGTGGGTGCCGGCCACCAGGTCCTCGTGGTCACACACTTGCCTCAGGTCGCCGCGTGTGCGGATCACCAGGTGAACATTGTCAAGTCGGCGACGGGGCGCAAGACGCTGACCGAACTCCACGAGCTCGACTATGACGGCCGGATCATCGAACTTGCCCGCATGCTTTCGGGCTCGCCCGACAGCGACAATGCTCGAGCCCACGCCGCGGAGCTACTCGGTTCCCGAGGTTGAGGTACCTCGTGTCCGTTGCTTGTGTTGCTGGCGTGGTCCCTGCCCGACATTGTCGGACAAGTGAGCCGAACGACCCATGCGGGCCTCCGCGCCCGGACCTCCAAACCGCTATAGGGTGAGATCCCGTGACGAAGCACATCTTCGTAACTGGCGGTGTCGCCAGTTCGCTTGGCAAAGGACTCACGGCTTCGTCCCTCGGGCGACTCCTGAAGAATCGTGGCTTGCGCGTCACGATGCAGAAGCTGGATCCATACATCAACGTCGATCCCGGGACGATGAACCCGTTCGAACACGGCGAGGTTTTCGTGACCGAGGACGGCGGTGAGACCGACCTCGACCTCGGGCATTACGAACGTTTCATCGACGAGAACCTGTCGCGTGGCTCCAACGCCACGACCGGATCGATCTATTCGGCCGTGCTTGCCGCGGAGCGCCGCGGTGACTATCTCGGCAAGACGGTCCAGGTCATTCCGCACGTCACCGATGAGATCAAGAGCCGGATCACGAGACTGGCCAGCGACGACGTCGACGTTGTCATCACCGAGATCGGCGGCACGGTCGGCGATATCGAGATCCTCCCGTTCCTCGAGGCCATCCGCCAACTCCGCCTCGACGCCGGCCGCAACAACGTCTGCTACGTCCACGTCACCCTGGTGCCCTACATCGGCCCCAGCGGCGAACAAAAGACCAAGCCGACCCAGCACTCGGTGACCGAGCTCCGCAGTCGAGGCATCCAACCCGACGCGATTGTGTGTCGCAGCGACGATCCGATCAGCGACTCGCTCAAAGAGAAGATTTCGCGGCTCTGCGACGTGCCCGTCGATGCCGTCGTCAATGCTGCCGACGCCGATTCGATCTATGAAATCCCTCTGGTGATGCACGACGAGGGCCTCGATGCCTGTGTGTGTGAGCTGCTGGGGCTCGAAGGCGAACCGGACCTCGACGACTGGCGCCACCTCGTGGATCGGGTGCAGTCATCTACTCGCACGGTCCGCATCGGCCTGGTTGGCAAGTACGTCAGCCTCCCCGACGCCTACCTCTCCATTGTCGAAGCCCTGAACCATGCCGGGTTCGAGCGTGGGATCAAGGTTGATCTGGACTGGATCCAGGCCGAAGATGTCGAGGGTCTCCTCGCCGCCGGGCGACTCAGCGATCTCGACGGCGTGATCATCGCTCCCGGCTTCGGCGAGCGAGGCATCGAAGGCAAGATCGCGGCGGCCGCCTATACCCGGGAACATGACATCCCGTGCCTCGGGATCTGCCTTGGCTTGCAGGTCATGGTCATCGAGTTCTCCCGCAACAAACTCGGTCTTCCGTACGCCAACTCGTCTGAATTCGACGTGGCCGGCAAGCCGACACCGGATCCTGTCATCCATCTGATGGACGAGCAGCGCAACGTCATCGACATGGGTGGCACGATGCGTTTGGGCGCTTATGTCGCCGAGCTCGAGCCTCGCTCGCAGGTCGCGACGCTCTACGGCAAGAACGTTGTGTCGGAACGTCACCGGCACCGCTACGAGGTCAACCCCTCGTACCGGGCGCGGTTCGAAGAACTTGGATTGCGCTGCTCGGGTCAATCGCCCGACGGCAAGTTGGTCGAGTTCATCGAACTTCCCGAGCACCCATTCTGGGTTGCCACCCAGGCCCATCCCGAGTTCAAGAGCCGGCCGAATCGTCCGGCGCCGCTGTTCCAAGGGCTGATCGCTGCCGCCGTGGATCGTCACGAAGGTCGTAACCCGCACCTGTTGACGCTCGACGAACCAACGAACCTGTCGGCGCAGTAGCCGACCGGTCGCTCGAAGACAGCCGCTCGAAGTCATGGCAGAGTTCAGCGTCGAGGCCACCGAGGTGATTCATGAAGGCTTCGTGGTGCGCAGCGAGGTCCTGTCGATCCGTACGCCCGACGGCAGCCTGATTGAACGCCAGGTCGTGCGCCACCCGGGTGCCGTTGCCGTGGTGGCGGTGCACGACGATCATGTCGTCATGGTGCGCCAGTACCGAGCCGCTCTCGATCGCGACCTGGTCGAGATCCCGGCCGGCAAGCTTGATATCGATGGCGAGGACCGGGCCCAAGCGGCTCGTCGGGAGCTGATCGAAGAGGTCGGCCTCGACCCGGTGTCCTTGGTTGAGCTGGGGCGGTACGTGACCGCTGCCGGTTTCTGCGACGAAGAGATCACGATCTTTGGGGCGACCGAATTCACCGAGGTCGAGCGAGCGGTCGATGGCGTCGAAGAGGAATACTCCGAGGTCCTCCGGGTGCCCGTTGCCGAGGCGTTCGCAACCGCCGCCAGCGGCGGTTACGGCGATTCGAAGACCGTCATCGGACTGTTCTGGGCACGCGAGCAAGGTCTGTTCGGGAGAGAAGCGGTGGCCAATGGGTGAGCGCTCGTACCAGCTGTCCGAGATCCCGCACCTGGCCAAACGGACGTTGTGGTCGCTGCGCAAGCCGGCGCCGGACCCCGATGGCGAGCGCTGGTTGGTCGGCTTGCTCAGCGCCTCCGAAGCGGAGCTGTACTGGCAACTCGACGAAGTCGATCGTGCCCACGCCATCGGCTGTGCGCAGGCGGTGCAGGATCACCCGACCGAAGTGATCGTTGCTTCGGCGCTTCACGATGTCGGCAAGATCGATGCGAGCCTGGGAACACCTGGTCGGGTGGTGGCGACGTTGTGTGGCTTGACGATGAGTGAGCGAGCGCAGGCGTGGCCGCCGAA
>CALLPT010000107.1 GCA_938015575.1 uncultured Acidimicrobiales bacterium | reverse complement strand
GCTTGGCTCTTCCAGTCGTCGCGTTCGATGCGGCCCTTGATTTCGAGCTGCTCGTCGATACGGGCAATGTCCGCCTTGGTGAACGCCGCGACCTGGTCGAAGTTGTAGACACCCAAGCGGTTCAGCGTGCGCTCCAACTTGGGACCGACACCGCTGATCAGCTTGAGGTCATCACGGCGAGGCGCCGCGGCCTTCTTTGCTGCCTTCTTGGCCGCACGTTTCGCCGTGGCCTTCTTGACGGGATTCCGAGTGCGAGCGACCGGCTGGTGACCGTTCTTGATGAACGCCTGCGCCTGCGCCACCCATTCGTCACGCTCAATGCGCCCCGGGAACTCGTCGAGCGCCGCGTCGACAGTGGCGACCTCGGCCTTGGTCAGCGCCGCGACCTGTTCCCAGCTCTGGATGCCGAAGCCGTTCAGCAACCGCTCCATCTTGGGGCCGATGCCGCTGATCTCTTTGAGATCGTCCTTGTGGTTCGCACCTGGCGTGCCGAGCTTGGTGGTGCCCTGCTTCCACGCGCCAGCCTTGAGGGCCGACATCGACGAGACCGGCCCAGCCGCGGCCTTCTTTGCGGGAGCCTTTTTGGCGGGCGCTTTCGTAGCGACGGCCTTCTTCGCTGGAGCCGGAGCAGCAGCTGCCTTCTTGGCGACGGCCTTCTTCGCTGGAGCCGGAGCAGCAGCTGCCTTCTTGGCCACCGTCTGAGAACGGGCTTCGGCCTGGGCAATCCGCTTGGCTGCCGCAGCAGCCTCGCGCTCGGCCTGGCGGGCACGCGTCGCTGCCTCGCGTGCAGCAGCCTTGGCCTCGGCCTCGGCCGCCTTGCGACGCTCAGCATCAGCTTGTGCCCGCTCGGCACGCTTGGCCTGCGTCTCGACGCTCTTCTCGACCTTGGCCAGGCGAGCTGCAGCGGCCTTTTCGGCCTTGGCGACCTCGGCGTCGGTCTTCTTCTGGGCAGCGACGACGGCACGCTCCGACGCCTGTACCTGCTTGGCGGCAGCCTGCGCAGCAGCCTCGGCTTCGCCCCGTGCCGCACGGGCCCCGGCCAGCTGCATTTCGAGCTGGGCCACCTGCTCACGAGCCGTGTTCAGATCAGCAGCGATCTGCAGGCTCTCCCCCGCCACATTGGTGGCGTAGGTCGCTGCCTCTTCGGCATCGGCACGAGCCTTGTTCGCGGTCTCGAGGTTGTGACGAGCGGTCACCAGCGACGCTTCGACATCAGACGCCCGCAAACGGGCCGAATTCAGGTCACGCTTGGCATCGTTGAGCGCGGCTTCGAGCGCATCGCGTTCGGCAATCTGCACCCGCAGTGCCTCGTTCTCACGCTGCAGGGCAATCGCCGACTCGGCATCAGCACGCATACCGGCGACCTGGGCCTGTAGCGCCGCCATGCGGTCGAGATCCGTGCGGCTCTCGGCAAGCTGGGAACGCAACGCGTCAGACGCTGCCGCCGCTTCAGCACGTTCTTCGGCCAGCGAACGCGCCGCCGCCAACTCGGCGTCGACCGCAGCCGCGCTCGCTTCGGCTGCCTGGGCACGCTCGGTTGCGGTCGAGTACTCGGCACGAAGCAGCCCCAGCTGCTCCTCGAGCGCTGCGGCGCGGCTGTCGGCGTCAGCCGAAGCGGCCTGGGCCTCGGCGAGCTGCGCCTCGAGGCTGGAACGAGCCGACGCTGCAGCCTCGGCCTCGGCGCGAGCTGCTGAGGCTTCGGACCGTGCCGTTGCCAGCTCGGCTTCGATGCCTGCCACCCGTTCCTGAGCTGCTGCGCCGTCGCGCTCTACGGCCGCGACCTGGGCTTCGAGCTCAGCTACCCGAGCCGCTGCAGCGGCGGAAGCATCGGCAGCTTCGACAGATCGAGCAGAGGCCCCATCGAGTTCAGCACGAACGCCAGCGACTTCGGCTTCGAGCGTCGCGACACGATCGCGAGCGGTCGAGGCCGCCGCCTCGGCATCGTCACGGGCGAGCTGGGCTGCATCGCGAGCCTCGGTCACACGGTCCAGCTCGAGCTCGAGCTCGTCGGTGCGAGCAATCGCGGCCTCGGCTTCGACCAGGCGCTGCTCCAACGTCGGCACCTGCGCCGCCGTCTGACGCAGCTCGACCGTCTCCGCTTCGAGATCGACAAGACGCTGGGCATCGGCACGCAGGGTCAGGATCTCGGACTGCAGCGACGCGCTCTCTTGCGTTGCGTTGCGAGCCAATTCGAGTTCGGCTTCGAGCTCCTCGATACGGGCCTGGAGCTCGGACGACTCGCTCGACTCTTCGGCCTGAGCGAGCATGTTTTCCAGGCCGACCGCCCGCGCCCGGGCGGCAGCCAGCTCAGCTTCGAGCGCAGACACGGCATCGTCATCGTCGGCAGCATCGTCATCGCCGGAAGCCGGCTCGGCCGTCGCGCCGTCGTCAGCGGCGTCGCTGCCTGCGTCGGACTCGGTCACCAGGTTGGCAAACGCCGTTGCTTGTTCCTGGCTCGATGCCAGTTCACTACGGGTCAGTTCCAGTTCGCTGCGAGCATCGGCGACCTCGTTCTGGAGACGGGTGATCTCCGCTTCGAGCGCCGGCACCCGCTCGACATCGGCCTGAAGCTCAGCGATGCGGCCTCGGAGTGCGCTGATTTCGGCGGTCGATTCGGCCCGAGCGATTTCGAGGTCACGCTCGAGCTCGGCGACCGACGCGGATGCCTCGGCCGAAGCGGCACCACCCTCGACCAGTGCATCGCGCTCGGCGCGCATTGCTTCGAGCTGGGCCTCGAGGCCGGCGACTCGTCCTGCCTCGACTTCGAGGTCAGCAAGGCGGCTTTCGAGCGAACGAGCCGACCCGAGACGGCCGCGCAGGTCACGCACTTCGGCTTCGAGCTCGGCGATCTGCGACGCCGAACCTGCAGCAGCGGCCTCGGCTGCATCGTTGGACGACAGGGTGAGTTCTTCGATGCGGGCTTCGAGGTCCGATACCCGCGATGCCTCCATCTGGGCCGCGGCGAGGCGGGCCTCGAGGTCGGCAATATCGGCCGAGGCGTCGATGCCGGCGATGCCTTGCACCTCGACATCAGCGTCGGCCGTCACATCGGCGTCGACGTCGGGAAGCTCAACCGCGGGCATCTCGACCGCGGGCATTTCGACAGAGGGCAGTTCAATGGCCGGAAGGTCGGCGTCGAGGCTCGGCGAGGGAAGCTCGATCGCTGGCGCCAGACGCGCGGTCTCACCAATATCGAGGTCGCTCGCGAGGTCAGCATCGAGATCGAGGTCAACCGCGCGACCTCGCCCGCTCGGGCCCGCATCGACCTCGAGCGCCAGTCGGTCACGCTCGGCCTCGGTCGCCCGCAACGACTGCTGCAGATCGCCGATACGCCGGGTGCGGTCGTCGAGATCGGCCGTCAGACGCTGACGTTCGGTCTCGATCGCCGAGCGGTCATCTTCGGCTCGGTTCAGGCGGCGCTGGGTCTCTTCCCACTCTTTGGCACTCACTCGTGCCCGGCCCCGCATGAGGAACCAGGTCAACAAGATGCCGAGCAAGAGCGCGAGCAGCATCCACATGAAGATGGAGGAAAGCAACAGTCCCATGATCAGTTCCCTTCGACGACGGTCAGGTCAACGCGGCGGTTGGCGGCCTGGCCTTCGGGAGTCGAGTTGTCGGCAATCGGCTGGGCGGCGCCGAAGCCTCGTGCAGTGAGGGTGTCGGCGCCGATGCCGGCGCCGATCAGATAGTCGCGGACAGCCTCGGCGCGCTCCTGGCTCAGCAAGAGGTTCACGTCGGGGTCGCCCTGGTTGTCGGTGTGGCCCTGCACCTGGACGTTGACGCCAGGCAGCTCTCGGAGCTGGCCCGCAACATCGTCGAGGACAGCTTGGGCTTCGGAGGTCAGCTCGGCGGTGCCGAGTTCGAAGGTCACGCCGGAAAGATCCAAGCCAGCAACGACCTCGGCCGCCGCGGAGGAGTCCGTCGAAGCGTCTTCGGGGGTCGCGGTCGGCTCAGCGGCCGGTTCGGGCGTCGGTTCGGGCGTGACGATCTCAGCATCGACGGTGGCGTTGAGGCCGACACGTTCGGCCAGCTGCTCAACGACCTGGCGGGCCCGGTCGGCGTCTTGTTCGCTCTTGGCCTGGCCGGTCACGACGAGTTCGTCACCGCTGAGTTCGACGGTCGCAGCGTCGTACCACTCGTCGACCCGCCGGACGACTGCAGCGGTCGTGCTCACGACCTCGAGGTCGCTCCCGGTGCCGCCGGAAACGGTCAGTTCATCGACGACTTCGCCATCGTCGGCGATGCGGCGGGCGGCGCGCAGCAGCGCCTCGCGGCCCTCTTCGGTCTGGACCTCGCCGGTCAGCGTGACCTGGTCGCCGTCGAACACCATCGAGACGTCGCCGCCGGTGGGCACCGGCGTAGCCGTCGGCTCCGGATCGGCAGCGGCTTCGGCATCAGTATCGGCACCGCCGTCGCTGCCGCTGTCGGCGCCTGCCGTACTATCGCCGTCGTCTGCGTCTGCGTCGGTCGCCGACTCGGCGCCGTCGGCGCCATCACCGGCGTCGACTTCGCCACCATCATTTGTGCTCAAGAAGTCGATCGAGCCGACGCCGTCGATTGCCTTGAGATTGTTCTGCGCGGCCCGGGCAAGGCCATCGGGCGTCGAGATGCGCAGATTTCGACCATCGGCCTCGACCGTCGCACCCTCGATATCGAGCGCGCTCAAGACCTCGCGAGCTTCGCCTTCGAGGTGATCCTCGATCCCGGCGACACCCGACCAACCGTTGAACCACCGGCCGAAATGACCCGAAAAGACCGGTCCCAAAAACAGGAGACCGAACAGGATCACGCCGGCGAGCACGACGAGGCTACGACGCCGTTGCATGTGGCTCCCTTCCCCTGAATGAAAGCGAAATTGTGACAGCAGATCCGCTGGTGACATGTGTCCCGAGCGACGCCTTAGGGTAGTCCGTCGTGGAGTCGGTCCGGTGAGCGAGCTGAACGAGGCACAGCAACGAGTCGTCGACGAGCTCGGCGCAACGGCCGAGCACCGCCCGACGTTCCCCGATGGGCTCGCCGTCGGGCTCCGACAGCACCTCAAAGAAGGCCTCGAACCGGTCGTCGCGAACCTGCCACCGGGCGAGACCGTCTTTGTCAATAAGTTCCTGCTCAGCCAGGTTCTCGGGTGCGAGGCGCGGCACCTGTTCGAGCTGCGACGGCCGTTCAACTGGAGCGTTCCGGTCGCACGCGGCACCGTCGCCCACAAGGCGATCGAGCTCTCGGTGCATTGGCGAACAGTGCCCGTCGCCAACGAACTGGTCGACGAGGCGATCGGGTCGCTTTCGAACGACGGCTCCCCCATTTCGGAGTACCTGCGTGAACTGCCCGAAGCCGAACGTGCGCAGTTGCGGTCCGAGGCCGCCAACTCGGCGCAGGCGTTTCTTGACGGCTTTCCCCCGCTGCGAACCAAGCCCCAGTGGCGACCGGCGGTCGAGGTGCGGGGTCGCTACGAGTTCCTCGAGGGGAAGCTGGTCTTGTCCGGCAAGGTCGACCTGAGCCTGGGTGGGCCGAGCGGCGACCGAAGCGGGCGCGTCTTCATCGACCTCAAGACCGGGCGGCGGAACCGCAACCACGCCTATGACCTGCGCTACTACGCGCTCATCGAGACGGTCCGCTTCGGGACACCACCGAGGGCGCTGGCCAGCTACTACCTCGACGAATCGAGGCTGGTCGTCGAGCATGTGACCGCCGACGTTTTGTGGGCGGCCACCGAGCGAGTGATCGGCGGCGTCGAACGCCACCTCAAGCTCGTCGCCGGCGAAGACGCCGCCGAGTTCCGGCCGAGCCTGGCCTGTCGGTGGTGCCCCATGCTCAGCACCTGTGAGACCGGCACCGCCTGGCTCGACGCCACCCACGAAGACGAACACGACATCCTCCCCTAACCCGTTGCACCTGCTGCACCTGGGGTCGCAGCCAAAACGCTGCATCCACACCGTTGCACGTGGGGTCGCAGCCAAAACGCTGCATCCGATCACGTGCACCTGGGGTCGCAGCCAAAACGCTGCATGCACCTGGGGTCGCAGCCAAAACGCTGCATCCGATCACGGGATCGCAGCCTCGAGGGTTCACGCATAGTGGCGCGACGAGTTGTGAGCCCCAGCGAACAACTCGGTAAGCGAGGCGAAGCCGAGCGACGTAGAGCACGGCGGCAGTTCGACGGAGTCGAACTGTGTAAGCGAGGCGAAGCCGAGCGACTTAGAGCCAGTTGGCGGACCATTCGGCGCCGCGGAGCTGCCATTCTTCGCTCGTGACCGCGAAGCGGATGTGGTCTTCCCA
>CALLPT010000106.1 GCA_938015575.1 uncultured Acidimicrobiales bacterium | reverse complement strand
CCAGCCCCACGCCCGGCCAATTCGGTGTTGGCCAATACGCGATTCGACGAGCAATTCGCGCCGCTCCCGGACTTTCGAGACGGTCTCGCCGAGGTCGTCCGGGCCTATCTGGGCTAAGCGTCGGGCCGATTTCGCCCCTCGTCGAGTACAAAAACCCGCTAGAACACGCCAAAAATCGCGCAAAACCGGTGATCGGCCTTGCGTTTTCGCCCTCGCTCCGAGCACAATGATGACACCGATGTAATTACAGAGGGTGGATTTCCCTCTGCGAGGAGGCGCCATGCGTCGCAAAATCACGCTCGACCGTTCGTGGCAAGAGTTCTCAAACTGCCTGGGAGTCGATCCCGACCTGTTCTTCCCCGAGCGCGGGGCATCGACCCGCGAGGCCAAAGAAGTCTGCCGCAACTGCATCGTGCAGAACGACTGCCTTGAGTACGCACTGGCGAATTCCGAGAAGTTCGGCATCTGGGGTGGCATGAGCGAGCGCGAGCGTCGCCGCATCCGTCGCCAGCGCAACGCCGCCCGTCAGGCTGCCATGACCGAGATCGCAACTGCCTGAGACTCACCGATCGAGATTGCCAGGTAGGGTGACCGTATGAACCTCGGCGCAACAGAGCTTCTCATCGTTCTCGTCATTGTCCTTGTGGTCTTCGGCGGCGCCAAGCTGCCCAAGCTCGCTCGCTCCATCGGCCAGGCCCAAAAGGAATTCCAAGAGGGCGTTACCGAGGGCATCAGCGACGACGAGGCTTGATCCACCTCACCAGCAGCGAGCCGCACCCCACGGATGACCGTCTACGAGCGGCTTCGCCTGCTTGATCGCGCTACGTGGCTTCGTGCGATCCCTTTGACCTTCGCCGCGGCGCTACTCATCGCCGTTCCCGCGGACCTGCTCGATACGCCGTTCTTCGGCCGTCCGATCGCACCCAAGGCGATCGACTATGTGATCCTCGCGCTCACGGCCGGACTCATCGGTTTGATCCTTGCCATTCGTGCGCCCGAATCGAACGCCGCCGACGCACAGGAGCGACGCACGCTCTGGGGCGGCGCAGTTGGCTTCCTCGCCGTGGGGTGCCCGGTTTGCAACCAGGCCGTAGTCGCGCTCGTCGGCACAAGCGGTGCGCTCAGCTGGTGGGCACCCGTGCAGCCGGTCGTCGGCCTTGTCGCCATCGGGCTCCTGCTCTACACGCTCCACCAACGTCTCAACACGTATCAGCTGGCGGCTTGTCCGATCTGAGGATTCGGCCGTTGCGAAACCGCTCACTACGCTGACGGCGTCGTCCTAATCGCAGGAGCCCTCATGACTGACGTCGTCATTGTCGAAGCCGGCCGCTCGCCTATTGGCAAGCGCAATGGAAGCCTCGCTGGTGCGCATCCCGCCGACGTGCTCGGCCCGGTGATGATGGAAGTCATCGCTCGTGCCGGCGTGCAGTCGAGCGATGTCGGCCAGGTAGTCGGCGGCTGCATCAACAAGGTTGGTGCCCAGGCGATGAACATCACCCGCACCGCGTGGCTCAGCCACGGCGGCGCCGAGGAAGTCGCCGCAACCACCGTCGACGCGCAATGCGGGAGCAGCCAGCACGCGGTGAACACGGCGTTCGCGCTGATTGCGAGCGGGGCTGAAGACGTCGTGCTCGCCTGCGGCGTCGAAGCGATGAGCCTGCTCCCGATCGGCAGCGATGCGTTCGCCGGCGCCAAGGCCGGCCTCGGCAAGCCGGTCAGCCGCAGCTACTTCGAGAACTACGAGTTCGTCAGTCAGTTCGAGGGCGCCGAGCGCATTGCCGAGAAGTACGAGATCGACCGCAACGACACCGACCGCTTCGGTCTGCAGTCGCAAGAACGTGCGGCGACGGCGATCGCCGAGGGCCGCTTCGAAACCCAGATCATCCCGGTCGATGCTCCCGTGCTCGACGCCGAGGGCAATAAGACCGACGAGAAGATCAATGTCACCCGCGACGAGATTCCTCGTGACACCAGCATGGAGAAGTTGGCGCAGCTCAAGCCGGTCGCCCGCGAAGACGGTGTACACACCGCTGGCTCGTCGTCGCAGATCGCCGACGGGGCAAGTGCCGTGTTGTTGATGAGCGCCGAAAAGGCCCAAGAGCTCGGCTGCAAGCCGCTCGCCCGGGTGCTTCAGACAGCGCTGGTCGGCTGCGACCCGGTCCTCATGTTGGAAGGGCCGATTCCGGCAACGCAGCGGGTGCTCGAACGTGAGGGCATCACGGTCGACGATGTCGACGTCTTCGAGATCAACGAGGCTTTTGCGTCAGTGGTGCTCGCCTGGCAGAAGACGCTCAACCCTGATCCGGCCAAGGTCAACCCGAACGGCGGAGCGATCTCGCTCGGTCACCCGCTGGGTGGCACTGGCTGCTTCCTTACGACTAAGGCCGTGCACGAGCTGCGGCGCACCGGCGGCCGCTATGGCGTGATCACCATGTGCTGTGGCGGCGGCCTCGGTACAGGCACTTTGATCGAGCGGATCTGAGTCGGCCTCGGTGTCTGCGGGGTTCGAGCCCGGCGGCCTCGGTACAGGAACCTTGATCGAGCGGATCTAACCCGTAACGGCATAAAAATGGAACGGACACGCCCTGCACGGCGTGTCCGTTCGTTGATTGTCGACGAAGGTGGGAGAAACCTTCAGGCGATAGCTGCCGCTTCGCTCTGCACAGCGAGTCGGCGTGCCTTGAGTATGCGACGACGCTGACGTTCCGAGCAGCCGCCCCACACACCGTGTTCGATGCGGTAGGTCAGTGCGTACTCAAGGCACGGTTCGAGTGACGGGCATCCGTCGCAGACCTTCTTGGCGACCTCGACCCCGACCCCGTCGCTGGGGAAGAAGAGATCAGGTGCCTGGCCGGCGCAATTGCCTTCTGCCATCCATGTTGTGTCCACGAGAGAACCTCATTGACGTCGCTTACGAGACGTATTCAGCCACAGGGGACCGAAAGCGCCCGTAAATCGTCGATTTCTCCGCTTTTTCTTCTCAGATTCGCTGGAACTATGCGGTTCTAGACGTGAAGAGCGGGTTTCGTCGGAATCAGCCAGCGGCGAGCGAGCGCAAGGTGGCGAGGTCCCAATGCTGCCCGAAAAGAGGATCGGGACCGGTCCGTGACACGTCGCGAGCCCGCAGTGCTTCGATGATTGCCGCATAGCCGGCGAGATCCAGATCGGCGACGAAGTTGCGCAGCTCACGTGCTGTGGCTGTATCCGATCCGGGTGCCACGAGCCGGTCGTGAATCTCGACAATCTGGTGCAGCATGTCGACGTGTCGTTGCTCGGGATCGACCGAGGGGAAGTTGGTCGCGGCGAAGTCTTCGGTGAACACGATTGGCACGGGCGCGATCTCGGCCTCGCCGACGTCGACTGCATGAAGCAGTAGTTCGACATCGAACGTCTCGGTGAATGCATCGAGCCGTGAGAGCGCGGCGCCAACGACGTCCGCTCGTAGTGCTTTGAAGCCGGCCTGCGTATCGAGCACCGGCGCGAGCTGCGGGACAAGGGTTGCCCGCACGTGGTGGCGCAAGAGCACGATCATCTTGTCGGGTTTCGTGCCCGTCGACTGAGGCTCGGCCATGGCGCCGGCTTCCTTCACCAACACGGCGCCGGGGACGCCGTAGCGCTGGCCGGCCGCAGCGCTCGCGCCTTGCAAGACGGGAAGGACAAGTGATCCGGCCTGGGCCAGGTTCGTCGAAAGATCAGCGTCGGTGTAGATCACGACGTGCTCGGCGCCAACGGGAAGCACGCCACCGCGACCGGTCACGGCTGCCCACATGCCATACGCGATCGCTCCACCCTTGCGGCTGTCGTCGGTGCTCTCCAACGCCGAGAACCCATCGCTGATCGGGTGTCGCCGAGCCAGGGCGTCGGCCAGCCGCAACACCCGCACGCGGCTCGAAAGCCCCGCTTCGTTCACGAGGGATTCGGCGACGTCACCGCTCGATGGTTGTGCCGGGCATCCGTCGTCAACCGCGATCAGGTTCCACGACACGAGCGAGTTGTGGTCGGCGAGCCACGCGATTTGGCGCAGCTTCTCGAACAAGAAGTCCTCGCCGTGCGGGTGCTGGTCGCGTGACACGATGCGTTCGGTCTCGCGGTACATCGCCCACACGATCGAGAAGTGCACAGGTGTGGCGATCGCACGCAGGTTCATGGCCGAGGCTGCGCAGCTAGCTGCTTCGACGATGATCGGGTCGATTGACGGGAGTTGCGAGGCATCGCCGACCAGGACTTGTAGCTCCGCGAGCGCGTCGGGGTCGGCGACGAGTTCGTCAGCGACCGAAAGCACACGAGCTTGTTGTTCGGGGTCGGTCAGGTCACGGCGAAGGGTGGGTGATGTCGGAGCGGGCTTCGCCTGGTTCATGCGGGATCCGTCGGCGCCGAGCATGCGACCTGAAGTCCCGCGGGAAGCGGCCGCAAGAATCCCCTCATCGACCCGATGGCCCAGGTTGGCGTCGCACCGCGTGGTGATTCGGCGCGAACTGGGCGATGATGAAGAGGCGTGACCGATCTCGACCCTTCGGCGCAACGGCCGAACTACGGCGCCTCGACGCGCAACCCGCTGGGTTCGCTGCCATCGGCGCCTCCGACGTACAACCCGTCTGAGCGGTTGTTCGCGCCGCTTCCCGACCCGACCCCGCAGCAGGTGCAAACCGAAACGTCCGCCGAGGACGCGTGGTGGGCCAACCCGTGGCCCCTGGCTGCGATCGCCGCGGCCATAGCGTTGGTCGTTGCGGCCTCGGTTATCGGCGCGTTCCTCTTGTTCGATGACGAGCGTGCGAGCGGGCCTCTCGTGAGCCTCGGTGGTGGTGCCGGCATTGTCGGTGGCGAGAACTTGTCCTTGCGCGGCGATGCGCTCGACGTTCAAGGCGTGCTGTCGGTCGTGAGCCAGTCCGTGGTCTCGATCGAGGTGAATCAGGAAACGCTGCGGGGTGTTTTCGGCGGCGCCGGTTCGGGCATCGTCATTGACTCGAACGGCCTGATCCTGACCAACGCACACGTCATCGATGATGCTGACGAAGTCACGATCGTGTTCTACGACGGCACCCGAGCGCCGGCGCGTGTCGTGTCTTCGATCGTCGCCGACGACGTCGCACTCGTCCAGGCCGAGGGCGTGACCGACACGCTGCCGGCAACGCTGGGCACGTCGGAGCAACTTCTCGTCGGCGATCAGGTGCTCGCGATCGGCAACGCACTTGGCCTCGGAGGCGACCCGACCGTCACCCTTGGAATCTTGTCGGCGAAGAATCGTCAACTCGAGGCTGGCCGGCTGAGCTTCGACAATCTTCTTCAGACCGACGCAGCCATCAATCCGGGCAACTCCGGTGGGCCTCTCGTCAATGCGGCAGGCGAAGTGGTCGGCATCAACACGGCCATCATCGAGGGCTCGCAGAATGTCGGTTTCGCGATCGCCATCGAGTCGGTGCAGGAGTTCCTCGAAGGATTTGCGTCGGGCGACAGTTTGCTCACGCCGGATACGGCCTGGTTCGGCGCGTCGAGCCGCTCCATCGCCACCGTGCCCCAAGCCGATCGCGACGAAGCGGGCGCCACGGCGGAGTCGGGCGTCTTCGTGATCGACGTGTTTGGTGGAAGCGCTGCGGACCGTGCCGGCCTCGAGCCCGGCGATGTCATCACCGGCATCAACGGCGCCGCCGTGGAGACGCCCGAAGATGTCGCCCGCATCATTCGACGCCTCGACCCCGGCGATGTCATCGACATCGATTTCGAGCGAGCCGGCGCCGCCGAGTCCGCCGAGGTTTCGCTCGGCACCCGCGCCGACGCCAGCAACGGCGACTGAGAGCAGTCGACGGGTCCCAACGAGGTTGCGTGTCTCTGACACCCGCAACTTCTGGTGCAGCATTTTGGCTGCGACCCCGGGGTGTTGCAGGCGAGTGCAGCGTTTTGGCTGCGACCCCGGGGT
>CALLPT010000105.1 GCA_938015575.1 uncultured Acidimicrobiales bacterium | reverse complement strand
CGCCAGCACGCCGGTCACCACAAGCATGTGGGCTTGAAGCGAAACCCCGGCTGCGGCGACCTGGGCGGCGGCGAGGCCACCGACGACCGTGCCCAAGCTCCACAACCCGTGGAGCCGATTCATCACCGGCGCATGTCGACGGGCGCTCAACCAGGAACCTTGAAGGTTCATGGCGACATCGACCACTACATCGAACGCCTGCATGACCGCGAGCGACACACCGAACGCGAGCAGCGTGGTCGAGAAACCGATCGCGGGCAGCATCGAGATCAGAACCACCGCGCCGACGATCAAGGCTCGACGCGAGCCGAACCTGCCGAGCAACACCGGCGCGGCGAAGCCGCCAGCCACACCGACGACAGCCGCGGCGGTCATCGTGGCGCCGAGTTCGCCCAGCGATACGTCGATGCGATCGCGAATCTCCGGCAGCCGGGGAATGAACGAGGCGAAGACGGCCCCGTTGACAAAGAACTGGGTCCCGACCGAGGCCAGGGCCCGCCGATCCGTCGCCGTGAACTCGGTTGGGGCCATGTCGTTCGAGCCGACGGTCACGAAGCCTCGACCGCGGCGGCCCGCGACGCTTCAATGCGGGCGGTCGTGAGTCGTGGCGCGGCATAGGCGAGCAAAAGGAGCTGCAACACCCCGCCGACAAGCCAGGGCAACCGCAGCCCGAACGACCGCGAGCTCCAGGCTTCGCCAATGGCAACCAACACGCCACCAAGGATCGCACCGAACGGCATCATTCCCCACGCAAAGAAGCGGTACACGCTGTTCACCCGGCCGAGCAGTTCGTCGGGAATGATCGTCTGACGCAGCGAGACGGTGATCACGTTCCACAAGACGCCGAAGAACATCGAGACCGCGAACATGACCCAAACGAAGAGCCAGTTCGACATGAGCCCAATGGCGATTGATGTCAACCCACTCACCAGCAGCGTCGCCCACAGCGACGGACCTTGACCGAGCTTGCGGCTCACATCGCCTGCGATCCAGCCGGCGAGGATCCCACCGGCCGCGCCACCGGTTTCGACCAATGCGAACTCGATCGGTTCCGTGCGCAGGACCTCTTGTGCGAACAGCACGAACGAGGCCGTCGTCATTGTCGCCAAGGCGTTCAGCAGGCCCAAGGTGATCGCCAGTGGCTTGAGCAACGGGTGCTTCCAGAGCCAGCGCAGCCCTTCGGCGATTTCGGCCTTCATCGACCCCGGCGGTTTCGCAACAACAGCGTCGCCCGCGACTGGCTTGGTCCGGCGAGGTAGGCGACTGATCAGGAACGCGGAGAGGGCAAACGTCACCGCGTCGACGCCGAACGGAAGCGCAAACGTTGCGATCAGCAGGGCCGCTCCAAGTGCCGGCCCGAGCAGCGTGTTCATGACCTGCTCGGTGCTCCACAAGCGCCCGTTCGCTCGTTCGAGCTGATCGTCGTCGACCAGCGACGGCATGATCGTCTGGGCCGTGTTGTCGTACAGCACCTCGGCGATGCCGAGCAGCAACGTGGCAGTCAGCACCACGAGGTAGCCGGCCACATTGGTGTCGAGCGCCGCCTCGAGTCCGTCGAGCTCGTCGGGACCGGGCAACCGGTCGCCGATCGCCAGCACACTGATCGCGACGACAGCGGTGAGCACGGCGCGGGCGGTGTTCGCCAGCACCATGATCCGGCGTCGTTCGAACCGATCGGCAATGACGCCAGCGGGCAGACTGAAAACCAGCCAGGGCAGGCGCTGGGCGACGATGATCAGCGACACCAGCAGCGGGTCACGGGTGACGGCCGACGCGAGCCATGGATACGCCACCATGCCGATGCCGTCGCCCAGGTTCGAAATCGTGCTCGCCGCGAAGAGCGTGCGATACGGACGCCCCAGCGGACGCTTCGGGTCATTCGTCCGTTCGGTCGTTGCATCCGCCACCCGCGAAGTGTTGCACCTCCCGCACCACCCAGCCGCAACATTCCGGGGTCGCAGCCAAAACGTTGCATCGTGCAGCGTTTTGGGTGCGACCCCGGGCGTTGCGGGGCGGGTTATTGGGTGCTGAGGCCGGCGCGGAATTCGCCTTCGGCGATGCGAGCAGCAACGGCCGCGTCGGGCTCGGTGAGGCGCTCCAGCGTGACGCCGACGATCTCGGCCGTGCACGGATGCTGATGCGGATACGGGCCGACCGGGGCTCCGGTGTCGACGCCGACGTCGAACGTCTCACCGCTCATCGAGAACACGATCGGAACGGTGCGCTCGACCCGCGCGTGGTCGACGGCCTGGCCATCGACGCTCAGCATCAGGTCACCGCCGGCGCCGAAGCCGCCGTCGTAGACGAAGTCCACCACGACGCGATGCTCGCCGGCGCCGAGCCGGTCGGCGGCCGCAATGATCGTGTGCTCGTGGCCGAACCAGTTGTAGTGATAGGTCGGGCGTCCATCGTCAAGCCAGAGCGACCAGCCGGCCATGTTGCCGCCTTGGCAGGCGATGACGCCCTGGGCATCGTCGCTCACGCGGAGCTCTGCGGTGATCCGATACGAACAGTTCTTCAGGTTCACGATCGAGCGCTCGGGCATCCGCACATGCGCGGTCGTGTAGGTCATCTTCCGTGATTGCAGCGACCGCGGTACCTGCAACTCGCCGCCACGAGGTGACCCGGCGTCACGCAACGGGTACACGCCATACTCCTGCGCCGCCTGGTGAAATCGCTCACGCAACTCGGCGAGCCGCTCGGGATGCTCCTGGGCAAGATCGACTGCCTGGCTGAAGTCATTGGTGATGTCGTAGAGCTCCCAGTGCTCCTGGGGGCCATCGAAATCGAGGCCCTGCAAGCGGATCCACGGCACGCGTCCGTGGAAACACGACGCCATCCAGCCGTCGTGATACATCGCCCGGTTTCCCAGGATCTCGAAGTACTGCGATCGATGCTCCGACGGCGCCTCGGCATCGTCGAAGGTCGCCAGCATCGACACACCGTGAAGCGGCATCTGCTCGATGCCGTTTACCGCTTCGGGCGGGTCGATTCCCGCGGCGGCATAGATGGTCGGCGCCAGGTCGGTGACGTGACCGAACTGCGAGCGCAACCCGCCGACACTCGATGCGTCCATGCCGTTGGGCCACGACACCGCCAGGCCGTTGCGCGTGCCACCGAAGTGCGAAGCCACCTGTTTCATCCACTGGAACGGCGCGTCGAGTGCCCACGCCCACCCGACGTTGAAGTGGTTCTCGCAGCGCGCCGTGCCGAAGTCGTCCATGTGCTCGAGCAGCCACTCGGGGTCCTCGTGCACCCCGTTCTGGAAGCTCGGTGCGCTCCATGCGCCGTGGATCGTGCCTTCGGCCGAGGCGCCGTTGTCGCCGCTCAGGTAGATGACGAGGGTGTCCTCGAGTTGACCCAGGCGATCGATGGCATCGATCACGCGTCCGATCTGGGCATCGGTATGTGCCAGAAATCCGGCGAAAACCTCCATGAGACGAGTGGCGACCGGCCGGTAGCGCTCGGGATAGTCATCCCACGCGGGCACCTCGTCGGGTCGCGGCGTGAGCTGGGTTCCTTCGGGGATCACGCCCATTTGCAGCTGGCGCGCGTGGATCGTCTCACGCAACACGTCCCAGCCTTCATCGAATGCGCCGACAAACCGGTCCGACCATTCGCGATCGACCTGGTGTGGAGCGTGCACTGCGGGAGGCGTGAAGTAGCAGAAGAACGGACGGTGCGGGCTCGACGCCCGATGCCGCTCGATCCAGGTGAGCGCCTGGTCGGCGAGATCCTCGCTCAGGTGGTAGTCATCACGCCCCACGTGGGGCGAGATTGGCGTGATCTGGTCATAGACCGCCGGCTCGTACTGTGACGCCTCGGCGCCGATGATGCCGTAGAAGCGGTCAAAGCCCATGCCCGTCGGCCAGCGATCGAACGGTCCGGCCGGGCCCTGTTCCCAAGACGGCGTCAGGTGCCACTTGCCGAAGCAGCCCGTCGCATAGCCGGACATGCGCAGCACTTGCGCGACCGTCGCGGCTTCGGGCGGAATGGCCGAGTCGTAGCCGGGATAGGAGTTCGCGATCTCGGTGATCCCGCCCATGTGCACGCTGTGGTGGTTGCGTCCCGTGAGCAGCGAGGCGCGGGTCGGCGAGCACAACGCCGTCGTATGGAACTGGTTGTAGCGAAGCCCGATGTCGGCGACGCGATCGAGCGCGGGCATCGGTACCGGCCCGCCAAAGGTGCCACAGGACCCGAAGCCGACGTCGTCGATCATGATCACCAACACGTTGGGGGCGCTCGGTGGCGGCTCGGGCGCATCGAGGCGACGCGGCGTCGAGTCCTCGATGAGTCGCTCGATGGTCCCGCCAAAGGCCGGCGTGGGGCGTGGCAGGTTCGTCATCAGGCCGGCGGCGTCCCGATCTCGAAGCCGGCGAGCGCGGCCATGACCGCGTCGCCATCGCCTTCGATCGTTGCGTCGCCCGACGCGACGAGATCGGCCATCGAAGCTGTCCGCGCCATGACCGTTGCCCACGCTTCGGCACCCACGCGCACGACCGCGTCGAACGCTGTGGTGTCTTCGGGGTTGATCGGCACGGCGACGCAGTTGCGGATGTGGAGCGCCGCACTCGCCGATTCGAAGTCCCAGCCGATGCGCAGGTCGACGCCGACGAGTGCTTCGGGCTGCGCCAGCACCCGCAACGCCTCGACCGAGGCGGCGGGATCCGCGATGACGGCGCGGCGAGGGAAGCGGTGGGTGCGATAGCGATCCATCGAGAAGCTGCCGTCGAGGTCGCGCGCCCGGGTCAAACACCAGTTGCGCACGTTCGCCGATGACGTTCGCTGCCCCACCGTTCGCAACGAGCGGGCTAACAGCTGCCTATCCGCATCGGATGCGTCGGGGTCCTGCACCAGCCACGAACTGAGCTCGATCGCCCACCGAAGGTCATCGTCGGCGAGCGCCTGCTCGGCCTGGCTTCGTACGGCGTCGGCGCCGCCGAATCCGGCGACCAGCTTGGTCGCTCGTTCGACCGGCTCGACCGGGAACAGCTGGGCCGGGTCCCCGTCGAAGAACCCGAACAGACCCGTGCGGATCTGGCGCACGTGATGCTCGGCAACGCCATAGAGCTCGCTGGTCAACGCGTCGCCGTCGCAGTGGTCGGGCAGTCGAACCGAGTGACCGATCGCGGGACTTGTGGCGCCCCGGTTCGTGTGGCGAACCGTTTGGTCCCACATGAACTGAATCGAGTCTCGGGCGCGAGTGACCCGACCCGCGACCTCGTCGGCTCCGCTGAGTGGCGGTCCGTGCGCGCCGACGAGATGCTCGGCGCCGAGCGACAACAGGTCGTCGAGGCCAGCCAACAGGATCCGCGGATCGCGATACTCCTCGCCGCGAATCGCGAATACGTTGAACAGCACCGGCCAAACCAGGTTGTTCACCGCGACACCATGGGCCGGGAACCAGAACGTGACCGAGTCGTCGGCGTCGCTTGGCGCCGGGAGCACCTGGACCTCGAGGCCCGCGACATTGAGCGAAGTAGCGCTGTCAAAGGTGCTGCTCGGCGACACATACCCGGGCGTGAATGGCGCATGCCCCGGGTTGCGGAAGAAGTGCCCGAGTCCGACATTGACGAGCCCGTCTGGCCCGTCGGGCGGCAGCGTCATACCGAATTGTTCGACCAACCCTCGGCCGTACGCGGGCGAAATGACCGAAGCCGTCCGCGTTCGGTTGGCGTCGATCAGCGCATGCCCATGGACCGGCACGTCGCCGAACTGGTCGATGACGGCCTGGGTGCCCGCTACGTAATGGAAGTGGGTGTACATGACCGCCACGACGGGTCGATCGGTCACTGCGGCGAGTTCACCGAGCGCTTCGGCCATTTCCTCGTTCGACTCGCCGGTATCGATGGCGATGATGCCGTCCGGTGCCTCGATGAATCCCTGGTTCGATAGGCCGTTGCCCACCAAACTCCAGACGCCTGGACAGACCTCGTGCATTCGCCGTTCGACCAAGTCGGACTGGGCGATGTGCGCGGCGTGCGCGACGCGTCCGTCGTCGAGTGTGATCGTGTTCGCACCATCGGGAGCGAACGAACGACTGGGGCGAGCGGGTGCAGGCATGGGTCGACACTAGATCGTGAGCGATGCGGTGGGCTCCTCTCGAGCGCGCGGTCACCGCTAGGTTTCGCCGGTGACCAAATTCTCGAGCAACCAACGAGTCGAGGACGCCGAGCAGGTGCCGATTCGCCATGCGGCGACGGTCCTGATCGTCGATCAGCGACCCGACCTGCAGGTGCTCATGGTGCAACGCACTTCGCGCGCCGTTTTCGCTGCGAGCGCATGGGTGTTTCCCGGCGGCCGGGTTGATCCCGACGACGCCACCCACCTCGACGCAGTGACGACGGGGCTTGACGACGCGTCTGCCTCGACGATGCTCGGCGTCGAAAAGAATGGGCGCGCCTGGTGGTTCGCCGGGTTGCGTGAAACGGTCGAAGAAGCCGGCCTGCTGCTCGGCGCCGGTGACGCTTCGGCCAGCACCGTCGACGCGATCCGCCAAGCGGTGCACGCCGACGCTGCCGTGTTCGCCGACGCGCTGCTGGACCATGGCGTGAAGCTGGACCTGTCCCAGGTCCACGAGGTCGCCCGCTTCGTCACCCCCGTCGGGCCGCCCCGTCGCTTCGACACCCGGTTCTTCGTGGCGGCAGCCCCGCCCGATCAAGCGGCAAGCCACGACGAAGAAGAGGTCGTCGAGCATCGATGGATCGCTCCGGCCGAGGCCATCGAGTTGTTTCGCAACGACGAGTTTCCGCTCATGTCGGTGACGCATCGCATGCTGGCCTGCATCGCCCGCTACGAGTCCGTCGAGGAGCTGATGGCGACCGCGAGCAAGCATCCGCCGACGCATCGGGTGCGGGTGATCGATCCCGACGGCGAGTACCACGTCGTGCTGCCCGGGGATCCGGGCTACGAAACGGCCGACCTCGAGATCGAACACGGTTGGGTCCGCATCTGAAAGTTGCGGGTGTCAGAGAAGCGCGAGTTTCGCGGCAGGTGAGCGGCCGTCGTAGCGTCGGGGCCATGTGGATTCGCCTGCGCCAAATTGCCCTCGTTGCCGCTGACCTGCACAAGGTCTCGACCGAGATCGGCGGCGTGCTCGGCGTCGAGGCCTGTTACATGGAC
>CALLPT010000104.1 GCA_938015575.1 uncultured Acidimicrobiales bacterium | reverse complement strand
TGCGGCGTCGCCGCGATGGTTCGGGCACCGGCGAAGCCGAACTCAACCCGCTGTTGATGACCCAGCTGCACGAAGCGATCGAACGCGAAATGAAACGGCTACGCGCCCACGACCAAGAAACCGGCATCCGTCGCACCAACGCCCAACTGCGACTCGCTGCCCATGCGGCATTGATCGAACGCGGCGCGACTCGGGCTGATGGTTCGACCGGGAACCCGCTCATCAAAATCGTGCTCGGCGAGAAGCTGGCCGAACAACTACTCCTCGCGAACGCCGACCCGGATGTGGCGGCCACGCCGAGCTTCGACGATCCCGACTACCGGTGCGAGTTCCTCGACGGCACACCCGTACATCCTCGGCTCGCGCAAGCGCTGCTCGGTGTGGCCGAGTTCCGCCGCATGATCCTCAACGCCGACTCACGAGCCCTCGACGTATCCGTCAACACCAGAGCCTTTCCGCAATGGATGCGAGACGCAGCCCTCGTCGAAACCCGCGGCCGCTGCTCCGAACACGGCTGCGACGCCCACTACCACTGGCTCCACGCCGATCACCGCAAACCGGTGGCCAAAGGCGGCGAAACGAACTTCCGGAACCTTGACACGCTGTGTTCGGAGAGCAACCGAGCCAAATCCGACCGCTGGACCGAACCCCGAGGCGACCCTTAGAAGCCAACCGGGTGAAGCCCGGTCGCGGTCGATGGCCGCGATGTGTCCGAATTCTCAGGATTGCAAGCTAAAGAACGCACGTTTTTCGCGTCGACGGTGCGAAGATGACGACATGTCTGACCACTACACGCGGGCCCTACCTGACATCGATCCGGGCGAGACCAAGGAGTGGCTCGACTCGCTCGATGCGCTGGCCGCTGTTCAGGGCAAGGCTCGAGCCCGATACGTGTTGGCCAGGCTTATGGAGCATGCCGACGAGGAACTCTCGCTTGGTCTTCCGCCGTTCACCAAGACACCCCACATCAACACGATCCCGCCTGATGCCGAGCCATTCTTCCCCGGCGACGAAGAACTCGAACGCCGCATTCGGGCGTTCATCCGTTGGAATGCTGCGGCCATGGTGGTGCGGGCGAATACCGACACCGGCGTCGGCGGCCACCTATCAACCTACGCAAGTTCGTCGTCGCTCTACGAGGTCGGCTTCAACCACTTCTTCCGGGGCAAGAGCGACGGCGAACCGGGCGACCACATCTACTTCCAGGGTCACGCGGCGCCGGGTATCTACAGCCGAGCCTTCATCGAAGGCCGCCTGACCGAGGCCCAGCTCGACAACTTCCGTCAAGAAGTCGGCGGCAACGGCCTGTCGAGCTATCCGCACCCCCGGCTCATGCCGGACTTCTGGGAGTTCCCAACCGTGTCGATGGGCCTCGGCCCGATCAACTCGATCTACCACGCGCGCTTCAACCGGTACCTCCAACATCGCCGCATCGAGGACACCTCGAACTCCCAGGTCTGGTGCTTCGTCGGCGACGGCGAGACCGGCGAACCTGAAACGCTCGGCGCGATCGCACTCGCGGGTCGTGCCGGCCTCGACAATCTGACGTGGGTCGTGAACTGCAACCTCCAACGACTCGACGGTCCGGTGCTTGGCAACGGCCGCATCGTCGAAGAACTCGAAGGCGTGTTCCGTGGCGCTGGTTGGAACGTGATCAAGGTCCTGTGGGGCGGCAAGTGGGACGACCTCTTGGCCGCCGACACCGACAATGTCCTGGTCGACAAGTTCAACTCGACCGTCGACGGCCAGTACCAACGCCTCGTGACCGAGACCGGGGCTTACATCCGCGAGCACTTCTTCGGCCCCGATCCACGGTTACGCAAACTCGTCGAACACCTGAGCGACGACGAACTGCGCACGCTTCCCCGCGGCGGCCACGACTACCAAAAGGTCTACGCCGCCTACAAGGCCGCGACCGAGCACCGCGACCAGCCCACGGTGATTCTGGCTCAGACGGTGAAGGGCTGGACCCTCGGCGAGGGCTTCGAGGGCCGCAACGCAACCCACCAGATCAAGAAAATGACCGTCGAGCAGATGCAGGTACTACGCGAACGTCTGCATCTGTTCGATGAGATTCCGATCGAGGAACTCCAGGACGGTCTTCCCCCGTACTTCCGGCCCGACGAGGATTCGCCCGAAGGTCAGTACCTCAAGCAGCGGATCCGGGCCATGAACGGTCCGGTGCCCAGTCGCGAGGTCCGCGATCGACGCCCGCTCTCGCTCCCCGATCCGAAGATCTTTGCCGACTTCGACGATGGCTCAGGCGGCCGCGAGGTCTCGACGACCATGGCCTTCACCGCGATGCTCCGCAGCCTGCTGCGCGACGACGCTATTGGTGACCGCATCGTGCCGATCGTGGCCGACGAAGCCCGCACCTTCGGTATGGACTCGCTGTTCCGCGAGTTCAAGATCTACGCCCACGAAGGCCAGTTGTACGAGCCCGTCGATCACGACCTGCTGCTCAGCTACGCCGAAGGCCAAGACGGCCAACTCCTCGAAGAGGGCATCACCGAAGCCGGTTCGATGGCCGAATGGATCGCGGCCGCGACGAGCTATGCCAACCTCGGCGTGCCGATGGTGCCGATCTACACCTTCTATTCGATGTTCGGCTTCCAACGAGTCGGCGACCTGATGTGGAGCGCCGCCGACAGCCGGGCCCGCGGGTTCCTCCTCGGTGCCACCGCCGGTCGCACCACACTCGAGGGCGAAGGACTCCAGCACCAAGACGGCCACAGCCACTTGCTTGCATCGACCGTGCCGGCGTGCGAGGCCTATGACCCGGCGTTTGCCTATGAGCTGGCGACGATCCTCAAGCGCGGCCTCGAGCGGATGTACCCGGCGACCGGAAGCCAAGATGGCGACGACGTCTACTACTACGTCACCATCTACAACGAGAACTACGAACAGCCACCTCAGGCCGATCAGGTCAGCGATGACGACATCATGAGCGGCCTGTACCGCTTCGATACGCGTCCTGCCGGCACCGAGCATTCAGCGACGATCCTGTTCTCGGGCCCCTCGCATGCAGCAGCTCGTTGGGCACGCGAGGAACTCGCTTCGGTCTGGTCCATCGGCGCAGAACTCTGGTCGGCGACCTCGTACAAGCGGCTGCGCGAACAGGCACTCGATGTCGAACGTTGGAACCGCTTCAACCCCGACCAGGAGCGCACGGTCGAAGTCACCGACAAGCTCGCTACCAGCGAAGGCCCAATCGTGGCGGTCAGCGACTACATGACGATCGTCCCCGAGCAGATCGCTCGCTGGTCGCCCCGTCGCTTTGTTCCACTCGGCACCGACGGCTTCGGTCGAAGCGATACCCGCGACGTCTTGCGCGACTTCTTCGAAATCAACGGCCCGCACCTGGTCGTCACCGTGATTCAGTCCCTGGTCGCCGAAGGTGCCCTCGATCGCTCGGTCCTCGATCAAGCCATCGAGCGTTATGGCATCGACCGCAACCGGGTCAACCCGTTGTTCCACGAGTCGGGCCCAGCGCTGCACGAGAACCGTGGCTGAGGTCGCCTTTGCGCCAACCGGCAACCCCGAGGCAGACGAACTGGTCAGAAGCGAACCGCTCGCGCTGCTGATCGCGATGCTGCTCGATCAACAGATCAGCATCGAGTTGGCGTTCACCGGTCCGTATCGCTTGCGCGAGCGGCTCGGCGCACTCGATGCCACCGCGGTCGCTTCATCCGATCCCGACGAGTTGGCGGCGGTGTTCGCAACAAAGCCTGCGCTCCATCGGTTTCCGGCCGCGATGTCCAAGCGGACGCAGGCGCTCTGTGCCTACCTGGTCGACAACCATGGCGGCCAAGCCGATCTCTGGAGCGACGGACCAACTGCACGGGAACTGCATCAGCGCATCAGTGCACTACCGGGTTTCGGCGACGAAAAGACGAAGATCCTGATTGCCGTGCTGGGCAAGAGATTCGGCGTTCGGCCCCGTGGCTGGAAGCAGCATGCGGGCGCCTTTGCCGACAACGAGCCCCGCTCGGTCGCCGACATGGATTCGGAGGAAGGGCGTGCCCGTGTCCGGGCTTGGAAGAAACAGCAGCGAGCCGACGGCCGCACCAAACAGGACTGAGCGGGGTCGGCGACGCTTGGGTTACATCACCGAAGTGTTGTAACGCAGTCGGTCGACCCAGCCAAGCAGGATGGCGATCGCCCGCGGGTCGTAGCGCAACAGGTGACCTGCGCCCTGGATGACCCGAAGCTCCGCGCTTCCGTGAGCATCGGCGACGATTCGGCTATCGAAGATCGGGACAAGTTCGTCGTCTTGACCGTGGAGAATCAGCAACGGTCGAGGCGCCAGATCGCCAGCGCCGATGACTGCCTGGATCGAGCTCAACTCGCCCGCCCAGGCTTCGAAATCGTCAGGAAAGCCCGGGTCGCTGATCGCTCCGACGGAGCGGGCGTGCTCAAGCAGCTGTTCCGGGTCGCTCGACCAGTCCGAGAAATCCGCTGGTGGCGCAACGGCGGCAACCGCTCGCACGTGCGAACGCGACGCCGCTGCGCAGATCGAAAGCGCCGCGCCCGTCCCAAAGCCAATGACCGAGACCGAGGAGACGTCATCGCGCTCCGCCATCGTGTCGATGGCGGCCTCGATGTCGCGTAGCCAGCCCCCAAGGGAAAAGTCGCCTTCGCTTCCGCCGCACCCGCGGTAATGCATCGCGAGCACCGCCGCTCCTTTGGCCTCGGCAATGCGGTCGGCGAGCGAGTGATAGGACTGGCCCGAGCGGTCTGCTCCGATTGCCGCGGTCGGGAATCCGTGACAGATCACGAACCCGGGCGCACCCGCGCTGGGGATGCGTTCTGGCAGTGCGAGATGCCCCTCGAGTGTCAGCTCATCGGAGCGAAACTGCAAGGTCAGGCCTTGGCGAGTCGGTAGCCGCGGTTGCGAGCTTCGGCCAGCGTGTCGGGCGAGAAGCAGATGAACTGCTCCGACTCCATGAGCTCGTCGATCCTTGCTTCGTCAGTCCACTCATCGAGATCGAAGACCCGCTGAGAACGCTTGTCTCCGATGTAGCGGAAGTGCTCGAACTTTCCTGGGCGATCCATGTGCCGATCCTAGAGCCGCCAAGGGGTCGATTGTCGCACCAGGTCCGGCTAAGCGTTGCGGCCTGACACGCGCCGCGACGGGGCACTTTGGAAACCAAGCAGCATCGCCTCGGCGCCAAAACGGGAACCGCCCCGGACCTGAGTCCGGGGCGGTTCTTGCTGAGCGGATGACGAGACTTGAACCCGCGACCCTCACCTTGGCAAGGTGATGCTCTACCAACTGAGCTACATCCGCAAGGCCGATTACTGTAGCGGATTCGACGCGAATGCGGCGGTCGAATTTCCTACAGATTCGTTCGGAGATCCGCGGCGAACCGCTGAGCGGTTTCGACCTCTTTGACGTCGCCGATCACGATGTCCACGCCTGCGCCGATGACCTGCAGGGTGGCGCGGTTTCCTTCGATCCAGCCCCTGACTTCTTGCAGGTCCGACAGGGCGATCGAGTCTTGATCGGGTGCGAACGCTCGGCTGTTGATGCAAAGCAGGCGCCGGTCAGTCAGCACCGCGACTGCGTCGTGTGCGAGGTATTCGCCGCAGACGAGTCCCTGGACTTGCTCGCCGTCGGCGAGCAAGAGCGACGCAGCGATCGCTGCGGCTTTGGCGCGCTTCTGGCTCGAACCCGACAGGCCTTGCGTGTGCATGGCGAAGCCGTGGGGATCCATCGGGCGTCCGGATTCATGGGAGCTGGACGGCGCAGCTTCACTCGCTGGAGCTGCCGGAGGCGCCGCGGCGGGAGGCGCGGGAGCCGCAGGTGGCGCAGCGGGAGCTGGCGGAGCTGGCGGAGCAGCCGGAGCTGGCGGCGCTGGTGGCGCAGCGGGGGCCGGTGGCGCAGGTGGAGCTGGCGGAGCAGGTGGAGCTGGCGGAGCTGGCGGCGCAGGTGGCGCAGCGTTCTCGAGATCGGGGGCGATCTCATCAGCAGTGGGCAGGTCGGGGGCTGGAGGCGGTGCCGGGGCATCCGCGGCAGGCACGACGGGTGCCCCTTCGTCCAATGATCCAACCTCGGCCAGCTCGTCCTCGATGAACTCGCCATCAACCGAATCAAGATCGGCGCTATCAAGATCGGGGCCGTCGAGATCAGGGCCATCGAGATCGGGGGCGGCTTCGGTCGCCATCGGCGGCGCGGGCGGTGCGGGTGGCGCGGGCGGGGCTGGTGGAACCGGTGGCGCACTCGGCGGCGCGGGCGGGGCTGGTGGAGCCGGTGGCGCACTCGGCGGCGCGGGCGGGGCACTCGGCGGTGCGGGTGGCGCGGGCGGGGCTGGTGGCGCACTCGGCGGTGCGGGTGGCGCGGGC
>CALLPT010000103.1 GCA_938015575.1 uncultured Acidimicrobiales bacterium | reverse complement strand
GGTGTGCGTCGCACCAACGCGCAGCTGCGGTTGGCGGCCCACGCAGCATTGATCGAACGCGGCGCCGCTAGGGCTGATGGGTCGACCGGGAACCCGCTCCTCAAAATCGTGCTCGGTCAGAAGTTGGCCGAACAACTGCTCCTCGCGAACGCCGACCCGGATGTGGCGGCCACGCCGAGCTTCGACGATCCCGACTACCGGTGCGAGTTCCTCGACGGCACACCCGTACATCCCAAGCTGGCTCAGGCGCTGCTTGGTGTGGCCGAGTTCCGCCGCATGATCCTCGACGCCGACTCACGAGCACTCGACGTATCCGTCAACACCAGAGCCTTTCCCCAATGGATGCGAGACGCCGCACTCGTTGAAACCCGTGGCCGGTGCTCAGAGCACGGCTGCGACGCCGACTACCACTGGCTGCACATGGATCATCGCAAACCGGTGGCCAAAGGCGGCGAAACGAACTTCCGGAACCTTGATCCGCTCTGTTCCGAAAGCAACCGAGCCAAATCCGACCGCTGGACCGAACCCCGCGGCGACCCCTAACCGACCAAGAAGGCCCTAACCGACCAAGAAGGCCCTGACCGACCAAGAAGGCCCTGACCGACCAAGAAGGCAGGGTCAGTATCCGGCCTAGAACCGATTTTGGATCTCGCGTGCGAGGCCGGCGACGAGCGCGGCCCGTTCTTCCATCTTGTCGACCACGAGATATTCGTGGTCCGCGTGCGCGCCCCCACCGACGGCTCCCAGGCCATCGAGGGTCGGCACGCCGATCGCGGCGGTGAAGTTGCCGTCGCTGCCGCCGCCGACCGCCTTGCCTTCGATCTCGGGAAACAGCTCTCGGGCGATCGCGAACAGCTCTGCCGACGCCGACTCGGGCATCGGTGGGCGGTTCACACCGCCGCTGATCGTGATCTCGACCTCGTCGAGGTGGGGCTGCAACGCGGCGAACGCGGCCTCGATCCGGTTCTTCTCTTCGGCCGACTCGACGCGAACATCGGTGATGACTTGGGCCTGGGCCGGCACGACATTGTCCGCCGTGCCTGCCGACGCAACCGTCGGCGTGACGGTGGTGCCGATCTCGGGCCGGCCAATCTCGGTAATCGCCAAGACCTGATGAGCGGCCTCGATGAGCGCGTTCACGCCGGCTTCTGGCTCGAGGCCAGCGTGCGACGCTCGACCGGTGATGTCCAGATAGACCGTGCCACAGCCCTTGCGTCCGGTCTTGATGGCCCCGCCGTCGGCGGCTCCCTCGAGCACAAGCACGGCGCCGCAGGCTCGGGCGCGTTCCTCGATGAATGACCGTGACGCACGCGAACCGACTTCTTCGTCGGCGCTCATGAGGATCTCGACACCGGACCGGTCCCCAAGGCTGGCGATGCCGTGCACGGCCTGGACGAGTCCGCCGAGCATGTCGAAGACGCCCGGACCCGTTGCGTGGCCGTCGACGACAGCGAACGGTCGGCGAGCGAGGGTGCCCAGCGGGAACACCGTGTCGTGATGGCCCAAGATCAGGACCTTGGGCTCGCCTCCACCGCTCCAGTGCACGTGGGGGCCGGCGGGGCTGTCGATGAGCTCAGCGGTGCCGCCGAGGCGCTGCTCGATGATGTGTGCCACGGCCTCGGCAGATGTCTGGAGCGCGTCGAGGTCGCGGGAGGGTGATTCGATCTCGACGAGTGTCCGCAGGTCTTCGAGCATCGCGTCGACGCTGAGTTCGGTCGCCGTTGTCGTTGCCGTCATGTCTCGTCCTCGTGTGCTCAGGCTGGTGCGGTGGGCGGGCGACGAGGCGTCAGGCCCGACACAAGAGTTCGCCGTGCACGACGACGAACCAGCCGTTGGGTTCGTTGCTCCATCGGGTCCAGCCCGCAGAGAGTTCTTGCAGTTCGTCCATTGTGGCGTGGCCCATCTCGACTGCCTGGGTTGCCAGGGAAGAATGGAGCACGCGCTGGGACCAGGTCCCACCCCACCATTGGCGACCCTCGTCGTTGGCGAAGAGCCAGGTGCTGACGTTGGGGGTGATGTCGGTAAAGCCGGCCTCGCGAGCCCAACCAAGAAGCCAGCGGCCGGCATCGGGCTCGGCATCGTTGCCGTAGGCGACCTGGCGGTAGACCTGGAGCCATCGATCGAGCTCGGGGATCTGAGGCGACCAATGCATCGCCGCGTAGTCAGCGTCGCGAACCGCAACCAAGCCACCCGGCTTGGCTACACGGCGCATCTCACGCAGCGCAGCGACAGGATCGCTGACGTGCTGCAAGACCTGGTGTGCGTGCACGATGTCCCACGAGTCGTCGGGACTGTCGAGTGCGTACAGGTCCTGGACCTCGAAGCGGACATCGGGAAACCGCTCGGCGGCTTGGTCGATCACGTCTTCGCCGATGTCGATGCCGAGCACTTCGCCGGGAGCGACGCGTTCGGCGAACTCTGCGGTGATCGTGCCCGGCCCGCAGCCGACGTCGAGCAGCCGCTGCCCGGGCGCAAGATGGGGCGCGAGATACGCGGCTGAGTTCGCAATGTTGCGCGTGGCATGGGCATCAACCACCGATGCGTGGTGGCCGTGGGTGTACTGATCCTCGGGCATCAAGCTGAACCTTGGGCGCTAGTCGTGATCGTGATGGTGATGATCATGGTCGTGATGATCATGGTCACCATGCAAGGTCGTGGCCAAAGCGGCGCGGTGCTCGGGACCAAGCGGTCCGACGAAAGCCAGCTTCGCATCGCCGGTGGAATCGGCGATCACCGCGGTCGGTACCGAGTCGATGCCGTACTTTGTGTGCAGTTTTGGGTCGACGCCGACCTCGACGTCGACCACCACGACGTCGCCGCTCTCGTGGCCCGACAGTTCGGTCAGAACGGCCGCACACGATGAGCAGGTCGCCGACGTGAACACCGCGATGAGCCAAGGTGCATCGGGGGCGCGGAAGTCACGCCGATCCAGGCTGGTCGGAGGCTCGCCTCGGGCCACCGTCGGTGCGCCACGGCGCTGGCGTCGTTGCCAAAAGGCGAGGGCCGCCGCCGCTGCTGCGACGACGGCCATCAGAAGAAGCGTCAGGATCACGAGTGAAGCTCGGTGTCAGTTGTCCGAGGGGCTTGCCGGGTTCTCCGGCATGGTCGTGAGCTGGGCCGCATTCTGCGGCGCTGTCTCGGACGGTCCCGATTGGGCATGGGCCAAGAGTCGCTCAACTTCTTCGCCGCTGATCGTCTCACGTTCAAGCAGGGCTCGGGCAACGAGGTCGAGGCCGAGGCGATGCGTGGTGAGCGTGTCGCGGCAGCGGTCTTCGGCTTCTCGGAGGATGCGACCGACCTCTTCGTCGATCATCGTCGCTGTCTCGTCGCTGTAGTTCTTGCTGGACACCATTTGGTCGCCCAGGAACATTTCGCCGTCGGAGCCCCACGCCATCGGGCCGACCTTTTCGGACATTCCCCACTCGCGGACCATCTTGGTGGCCAGGTCGGTGTTGCGAACGAGGTCGTCGTTGGCGCCGGTCGATACCTGGCCAAAGACCATGTCTTCGGCCACTCGACCGCCCATGCGGACGACCAGCGAATCCTCGATGTAGTCCTGGCGGTAGATGTGGCGCTCGGACTCGGGCAGCTGCATCGTCACGCCGAGGGCCATGCCGCTGGGGATGATCGTGACCTTGTGGAGCGGATCGGCCGTGGGAAGCACCGCAGCACAGACCGCGTGACCGGCCTCGTGGTAGGCGATCGCTTCTTTCTCGGCTGGGCTCAGGGCCGTCGACTCGCGCTTCTGGCCCATCAGCACCCGGTCGCGGGCCGACTCGAAGTGCTGCATGCGGATCATGGTGTCGCCGCCGCGAACGGCGAACAGGGCGGCCTCGTTGACGAGGTTGGCGAGGTCAGCACCGCTCATGCCGGGAGCGCCGCGTGCGACGGTATTGAGATCGACATCGGGAGCCGTGCGCTTGCCCTTGACATGGACGCGCAAGATGGCGAGTCGGTCGTCGAGTTCAGGGAGGGGCACCACGACCTGGCGGTCGAAGCGGCCCGGACGCAGCAGCGCCGGATCGAGAATGTCGGGGCGGTTCGTGGCCGCCATCATCACGATGCCTTCGGTGGTTTCGAAGCCGTCCATCTCGGACAGCATCTGGTTCAGGGTCTGCTCACGTTCATCGTGGCCACCACCAAGGCCTGCGCCACGCTTGCGGCCGATCGAGTCGATTTCGTCGATGAAGATGATGGCCTTGCCCATCTTGCGGGCGGACTCGAAGAGGTCGCGGACACGGCTTGCGCCGACACCGACGAACATCTCCATGAAGTCCGAGCCGCTCACCGACAGGAATGGCACGCCGGCTTCGCCAGCGACCGCACGAGCGATCAAGGTCTTACCGGTACCGGGAGGACCGACCAGCAGCATGCCCTTGGGGATGCGAGCACCGATCTCGGCGTACTTCTCGGGCTCCTTGAGGAACTCGACGACCTCGGTGATTTCCTGCTTGACGCCCGCGTAGCCGGCGACGTCTTCGAAGGTCGTACCGGGACGTTCGGTCGAATAGGTCTTGGCCTTGCTTCGCCCGATCGACATGATGCCGCCGATCTGGCCCTGGGCCCGGCGCTGCATCCACCAGAAGAAGCCGATGAGCAGGCCGATCGGAAGCAGCAGGGGGATCAGATTCGCCCAGAACGACGACTGCGGGGTGGTGAAGCTCAGGTGGAGACCCTCGGCATTGTCGAGCAAGGTGCGGTCGGACTCGCTGAGCTCGATCGGGCCCTTGCTGGTAAAGGCCGGATTGTCCTGTACGGCTTCGACATCGGCCTGACAGCTTTGGCCTTCGGCCGGCAAGTAGTTGCCCTCGATCTCGCCGGTCAGGTTGTTGATCTCGGCCCGACAGATCTGGCCTTCGTCAACCTGCTGGATGAACTGGTCGTAGCTGATCTCGTCACCGGCGGTCGATGGGGTGAACGACGGCACGAAAAAGATCGCCAAGACCGCGAACATGGCCAGCCACAGCAGTAGGCGGGACCAGCGAGGGTCGGTCTTGGGGAAGCGACTCTCACCGCTGCCGTCAGTGCGGGGCGGAGGGGGAGGAGGGGGTTTCGCCATGGCTTTAGGGTAGGTCCGTTCTCGTGAAAGGGCATGTCGTGCTGCGACGACATGGGGCATTGGGCGACAAATCTGCGAGGACCGCAGAGGTGCGGTTGTGTTGGCGCGTCTCGAGCGAGGCGAGAATTGGGGGAAAGGCGGACTTGTACCCAACCGGGCCTAACGGGACATCATTCCCATCAACCCTTCATTTATCGCCCAAGCGTCCGTACCCTTTTGGGTATGACCGATTTGCAGCAGCGCCTTGACCTGATCGTTAAGGCCTACGACGTCCGGGGCACGTATCCCGACCAGTTCGACGCCGACATCGCCGGACGCCTCGGGACCGCGTTTGCCCAGTTTCTTCGCGAGGACGATCCGGCAGCCACTCGTGTGCTCCTCGGCCGTGACATGCGTCCCTCGGGTCCTGAGCTCACCGAAGCCTTTGCCCGCGGTTTGATGAACCAGGGATTCGATGTCGTCGACGTTGGCCTGGTGTCCACCGATCAGCTTTCGTTCGCCGCGGGCCAGCTCGACGCGCCCGGCGCGGTGTTCACCGCGAGCCACAATCCGGCTGGCTACAACGGCATCAAGATGTGTCGTCGAGGCGCCGCACCCATCTCGGGCGAAACCGGCCTGTACGCCATGAAAGACGCAGCCGCTGGCCCACAGCCTGACCCGGTCGCTGAGCCTGGCTCGATGGAGTCCCAAGACGTGCTCGACGCGTACGTCGCTCACCTGCACACCTTCATTGACACGGCCGCGCTCAAGCCGCTCAAAGTCGTCGCCGATACGGCCAACGGCATGGGCGGCTTAGTTGTGCCAGCCGCATTCGCCGGTCTGCCCATCGAACTCGATCATCTGTATCCCGAACTCGATGGCACGTTCCCGAACCATCCTGCCGATCCCATCCAGCCTGAAAACCAAGAAGACCTGCGGGCCCGTGTCCGCGAGCTTGGCGCCGATATCGGCTTGGCCTTCGACGGAGATGCAGACCGCGTGTTCATCGTCGACGAACGGGCAGAACCGATGTCGGGATCGATCACGACGGCCATGGTCGCTGCCTCGATCCTCAAGCGCGAGCCTGGCGCAACCGTGCTCCACAACCTGATCTGCTCGAAGACGGTCGCCGAGGTTGTCGCCGAAGGCGGCGGCACCGCTGTGCGCACCCGCGTCGGTCATTCGTTCATCAAGCAGAAGATGGCCGAGACCGGAGCGATCTTCGCCGGCGAACACTCGGGCCACTACTACTTCCGCGACAACTACCGGGCCGACTCTGGTCTGATCGCCGCGCTCGTCATCCTCGAAATGATGTCGAACAGCGACGTGCCGCTCAGCGAGATGCGCAAGCCGTTCGATCGCTACGTGGCATCGGGCGAGATCAACACGACCGTCAACGACATCGACGCCGTCATCGACCACGTGGCCGCCGACATGGAAGCGAAGGGAGCGACCTCGGACCGAATGGACGGCCTGACCGTCGATTTCGGCGAGTGGTGGTTCAACATGCGCCCGTCGAACACGGAGCCGCTCCTGCGTCTCAACCTCGAGGCTGGCGACGCCGACGCATGCGCAGCTCGAGTGGCTGAAGTGCAGGCAATCATGGCCGAGGTCCCGTAACCTGCGGGTCATGCCGCTCGCAACCGAACTTCTCGCTGTGCTCGCTTGTCCCGAGGACAAGGGCCCGCTGCTGTACCTCGGCGACGAGGACGGCCTGTACAACCCGCGCCTGCAACGGCGTTACATCATCACCGATGGCATCCCCGTCATGTTGATCGACGAAGCCGAGAGTGTCGACGACGAGGGCCATGCGTCGATCATGGCCAAGGTCGAAGCCGAGGGCATCGAGCCGACGTTCACGGCCTGATTCGGCCACGGCCCTGTTTCCTCGCGACACGCCCTGCAGCGGCGCGCTCACTTGCCGGACATACCCCAAAGGGGCGCGGTAGGTCATCGGGACCAAATCGGGTCAGCACTGGCGACAGGCCAAGACACCGTGGGCCAAGCTGGTGATCCCATGGTCGCGACCACCTCATTGTCGATGCCCTCGACACGCTTTCGGGCACTGTTGGCGTCGTCGCGCGCCGCGAGCAACCTGACGGTCGAAGACCTGTCGCGGCGCTCGAACTCGGTGTTCTCGCCCCGACAACTTCGCGAAATCGAAGAGGGCGTCCTGTTTGTCGACGATGCCACGATGGCGACCCTGCTCGACCTCTACAAGGTCGAACGCCCCCTCGAGCAACCTGGTCGCGGTGAGCTCGTCATCGACCTCATCGACGAACGGATTCGCATCGACGAGCTGAGCCTGCCGCTGGCGTCGTCGGCAGTCGACGACGTGCTCGAACAGTACGTGTCCTTGGTGCACCTGGTGCGGGCCGAGGAAATGCCCCAAGGCACCGTCATCGGGCTACGCGACGATGATCTCGACACCCTCGCGATCACCTTCGACGAGCCGTCCTACGCGATTCGTCAGCGCATTCGCGAACGCGGACGCACCAGTGGACGAACCCGCCGTGCGGTGCGGACCCTCGGGCCGCTGCTGGCGCTCGGCCTGGTGCTCGCGATCCTCGCCGGCGCGTTCTTCTTGGCATCGGACCCGCTTCCGCAAGCCCCGCCAGCGGAGCAAGCAGCAGCCGCTGCTCCACTTGCGGTCCTCGCGGCCCAGCCCGACAACGTCCCGGCTGTGCCCGTGCGCGTCGAGCCTGCGGCATCGGTCTCGAACGAACGAGACCGCGATGCCACCCTTTTGTCAGCGCGCGCCCGTTCGATCGAAGCCGCCATCGGCTGGGACTTTCGCGCTGCGCTTCCGACTTGGCGCATTGAACACGTCGATGCGCACCCCGCGTGGCGAGGCGTAACCAACACGGTCGAACGCACGGTCACGCTTTTCGATCGACCCGACACTTCGATCGAAGAGGCCGCTTCGGTACTCGCCCACGAGCTCGGCCACGCGGTCGACATCGATGTGCTCGACGACGAACGTCGCCGGGCATGGCTGGCGATGCGCGATATCGAAACGGGCTGGTGGGCCGGCGAAGCTCAAGCCGACTTCGACGTCGGCGCTGGGGACTTTGCCGAAGCCGTTGCCGCCTATCTGCTGGACTCGCCGACGCGGAGCCCTCACGGCCCCTACACCGACGAGCAGCTGGCCTTTGTCGCCAGTGTCATCCCTGGCGAATGAGCGCCCGCCGCTCGGGGCTACTCCGACGCTGCGACCAACGCCACCCCGACCAACACTGCTAACGGTTCGCGACGCGAATAGCATTGGCGTTGACTCAGGCTGAGCGGACGCTGGGTGTCAGACGACACCAGCCGGGTCGACGTCCCGAACGGGACCCGCCCACATACTGAATCCCACACACTGAATCAGCGGTGGGCCTCGTGCCCTTCCGCTCCTCCGAGGTGCCTCATGACTACCACGCCCGACTTCAAGGTCGCCGATCTTGCGCTCGCCGAGTTCGGTCGCAAAGAGATCCGATTGGCCGAGCACGAAATGCCCGGCCTCATCGCTCTTCGCGCCCGGTACGGCGACGAGCAGCCACTCAAGGGTGCTCGCATCGCCGGTTCGCTCCACATGACGATCCAAACTGCGGTCTTGATCGAGACCCTGGTTGCGCTCGGCGCCGACGTCCGCTGGGTCTCGTGCAACATTTTCTCAACCCAGGATCATGCTGCGGCTGCGGTCGCCGTCGGACCCGACGGCACGATGGAGGCTCCGAATGGAACTCCGGTGTTCGCCTGGAAGGGCGAAACGCTCGAGGAGTACTGGTGGGCCACCGAGCAGCTCTTCCACTGGCCTGACGGGCAAGGCCCGAACCTGATCCTCGACGACGGTGGCGACGCCACGATGATGGTCCACAAGGGACTCGAGTTCGAAAAGGCCGGAGCCGTCCCCGAGGCGACCGAAGACGACAGCGAAGAGTGGGGCGTCTTCCTCAACCAGCTGCGCGACCTGTACGGACGCGATCCCGAGTTCTGGCACCGCAACGCACCCGGGATCCGCGGCGTTTCCGAAGAGACGACGACCGGCGTGCACCGGCTGTACCACATGGCCTCGGCCGGGGATCTTCTGTTCCCGGCGATCAATGTCAACGACTCGGTCACGAAGTCGAAGTTCGACAACCTCTACGGCATCCGCCACTCGCTCGTCGATGGCATCAACCGAGGCACCGACGTCATGCTCGGCGGCAAGGTCGCGGTGATCGCGGGCTATGGCGATGTCGGCAAGGGCTGTGCCGCGGCGCTCGCGGGCCAAGGCTGTCGAGTCGTCGTGACCGAGATCGACCCGATCTGTGCGCTGCAGGCGGCAATGGAGGGCTACGAGGTCGTCCGCATCGAAGATGTGATGGAAACCGCCGACATCTTCATCACGACCACCGGCAACTTCGGGATCATCTCTGCCGAGCACATGGCCCGCATGAAGCACCAGGCGATTGTCGGCAACGTCGGTCACTTCGACAACGAGATCGACATGGCCGGACTCGAGCGGCTCAGCGACGTGATGCGAATCAACATCAAGCCGCAGGTGGATGAATACGTCTTCCCCGACGGCCACTCGGTGATCATGCTGAGCGAAGGCCGCCTGCTGAACCTGGGCAACGCGACCGGCCACCCGAGTTTCGTGATGTCGTTCAGCTTCACGAACCAGGTGCTGGCTCAGATGGAACTGCATGCCAACGCCGAGTCGTACTCCAACACCGATGTCGTGACGCTGCCGAAGAAGCTCGACGAAGAAGTCGCCCGGCTGCATCTGGAGCATCTCGGTGTCCGTCTGACGGAGCTCTCACAGGAACAGGCCGACTACATCGGTGTCCCGGTCGAGGGTCCCTACAAGCCGGAGCACTACCGCTACTAGTCGGTCCAGGCGCTACTAGGGGCGTGTCGCCAGAGCGGCGATTGCACGGCAGGGCTGTCTCACCCACGGCGTAGCGTCGCACTCGATGTTCTTCGAGTGCCGCTGCGCCGTTTGTGTCACTGCTCCTGGACCGGTCTGTGGAGCTTGCGCAGTTCGCTTTCGAGCTGGCCCAACGGTGGGTGACGTGCGGGCCAGGTTTGTTCTTGATGAGGCCGTTCGGTCGGTGATCGTCGCGCTCAAGTATCGGCGTGAGCGGCGTCTCGCCCATTGGGTCGGGGACCAGCTGGTGCCGTTGGTGCCCGCCCTCATCGACGCGATCACGTGGGTGCCGGCAACACCCGAGCGCGTGCGTTGGCGCGGCTACGACCAATCTCAAGAAATCGCGACCCATGTCGCTCGTTCGCTCGGGGTGCCTTGCGAGCGTCTGCTGGGTCGTACGAGTCGTGATCAACGCCAGACGAGTCGGACCCGCCACGAGCGTGCGCAAGGGCCGCAGCTGTTCGCCCGGGCGCCCGCCGATGGGCTGGTGGCCGTGATCGACGACGTTGTCACTACGGGCGCGACCGTTGCGACGGCTCAGGCCGTGCTTCGCTCCTCTGGTTCTGCGCTCGTTGTGCCCGTCGTCCTCGCCGCGACGCCCAAAGACATGACCTAGGTCCAGTGCAGCCGCCCGGGTACTCGTCTACCATCCGTTCATGGAAGTCAAAATCAGCTCCAAGCGCACCGAAATCACCCCTCGCCTCGAGGAATACGTGACGGACAAGGTCGAGCGGCTTGACCGTTTCGTGGCCGGCTTGGAACATGGCGAAGTCCATATGGTCGAAGAGGCGAACCCCCGAATAGCCGACCGGGTTCTGTGCGAAGTCACCGTCGAGGGACACGGCCACCATGTCCGTGCGAAACACACCGCTCCCGACGGTTTTGCCGCGATCGACGGTGCGGTCGACAAGCTCGAGCGCCAGCTCCGGAAACTGAAGACCAGGCTCATCCGGCGATGGCATGCGAGTGGCGATCAGGCCGTGTTGGTCGACGCAGGTATCGACCAAGCCGAAGCCGAAGCCGACGAGGAACCGACACCACCCAAGATCGTCAAGTCGAAGAAGTTCCACATCGCTTCGATGACGGCCGACGAAGCCGTGCTCGAGCTCGAACTCGTGAACCACGACTTCTACTTCTTCCACAACAGCGAGACCGCCCGTGCTGCGATCGTCTACCGCCGCCACGACGGCGACTTCGGCCTGATCGACGAGGCCGGCTGAATGAACGCGACCGAGCGGGCCGAAGCCTTCGTCGCTTTGCATGCGAGCGATGAGTTGTTCGTCATGGCGAATCCGACGACGATCGGCATCGCCGTGCTGCTGGAACAGGCCGGGTTCCAGGCACTCGGCACCTCCAGTGCGGCGCTCGCCCGCTCGTTCGGTCGCGAAGACGGCTGCCGGGCGGTCACTCGCTCGGAGTCCGTCGATCACGCGGTCGCCATGCACGAGGCCACGACGGTCCCAATTAGCGGGGATTTCGAGAACGGGTATGGCGACGAGCCAGAAGAGGTCGCGGCGACGGTCCGAGCGGCGATCGACGGTGGCCTCGCTGGTTGCTGCATCGAAGACGCGACGGGCCTCGATGATCCAGTCATTTACGATGCCGGATTGGCAGCCGAACGTATCGCTGCTGGGGTCCAGGCGATGGGTGATGCCCCATTCGTGCTCGTCGCCCGCGCCGAAAACCACTTGCATGGCATCGATGATCTGAACGACACGATTGCACGATTGCAATCGTTCGAGGCTGCTGGCGCGTCGGCGGTGTATGCGCCGGGGTTGCGCACACTCGACGA
>CALLPT010000102.1 GCA_938015575.1 uncultured Acidimicrobiales bacterium | reverse complement strand
GGCCACCGCCGAACCTGCGCCCGCCCAGCCAGCGCCCACCCAACCCGCGGCATCGCAACCTGCTCCATCACAATCGGCGCCGGCCGCCGGTGGAGGGTCTGCGGGCAAGCGCGGGGCCGAGATGGCTCGCGCCATGCTCGCCGAGCAGGCAGCCGCTCGCGGCTCCGGGGGAGCAGCCTCGCCAACGCCAGCCGGAACCAACCCCGGTCCGGCAGCCGTGGCCGAACCCGCAGGCGAGCCACAGACATTGGCCGACCGGCGTCGACAGCGCCGCGCCGCCGCCGAATCCGGAACGGCTGCGGACACGCCTGCGCCCGAATCTGTTCCTTCGGGCGACGGTGTTCCAACGGGCGACGGTGTTCCAACGGGCGACGGTGCTCCTCCGCAGGCCGAGCCGTCGGTGGCCACGCCGGCGGCTTCCCAACCGCCCGCGGCCGCGCCGCCGGAAGCGACCGCCGCATCGCCAGATGCAGGGCTCGCCGACGTCGTGCCGCTCCATGGCGAGCCAACGCAGGCGCCGGTCGCTGACCAGGCCATGCCCGAACCCCGTCCGGTACCCAACCAGCCACCCGAGGTCGAGCCGGCTGCAACCGCACCACCCGCTGACCCTGCGCAACCGCCAGCAGCAGTAGCCGCTCCGGCCGGAGCAATCCCAAGCCGCGGCGACATCGAAGCGGCATGGAGCGCGCTTCTCGAATCCATGTCGGGGCGCGTTCGCTCACGGTTCAGCGCCGGCAAATGGCTTGACCACGACGGCGCCAGCGCAATCTTCGGCCTGCCGAACCCCGTACACCGCGACCGATGCGAAGAAGTTCGGGGCGAAGTCGACGACGCACTGGCGGCACACTTTGGCGCCCCGGTGCCGCTCAATCTGGTCGTCGATACGTCGGAACCAGAGCCCGACATCTTCGCTAGCCAACCGGCCGATGTCGGCCCGTCCTCGAACGACCCACCACCGGTCGAAGAAGAGGAAGTCGTCGATCTCGACGCCCTCACCGATGCCGGCGATGCGGGGCCCGCGTCTGGCGTAGACATGGTGTTGGCGACTTTCGAGGGCTCCAAGTTGCTGGAAGACCCGGCATCGCAGAATCCCGACGAGTAGTCGCGGTCGCGGCGAGCGGCGTGAACGAAGCCACTCGCGAAATGAATGATGGCGCGCGGAAAATGAGGGATGATGAGGCCATGTCCGACAGCGGTATGCCCGACATGAACGCACTGCTTCAGCAGGCCCAAGCGATGAGCCAACAGCTCATGGCCCAGCAGGCCGAGGCTGCCTCGACCGAGGTCGAAGGCGTCGCCGGCGGCGGTGCCGTCACCATTCGCATGACCGGTGGCGGCGAGTTCGTCTCGGTCAAGATCCAACCGAGCGCGGTCGACCCCGACGATGTCGAGATGCTCGAAGACCTGGTGCTCGCCGCGCTCAACGACGCGGTCGCAAATGCCGCGAATCTCGTTGAGGGCCCCGACCTGGGTGGCATGGACCTCGGCGGTATCGACCTGGGCGGGTTGCTCGGCGGCGGCGACTAGCCAGCGTGTACAGCGGCCCGATTCAGGACCTCATCGACGAGTTCGGACGCCTCCCGGGCATCGGACCCAAGTCGGCGCAGCGCATCACCTTTCACATGCTTCGGATTCCGACGACCGAGGCGGAACGTCTCGCGAACGCGATCGTCGAAGCAAAACGACGGGTCCGGTTCTGTGAGACGTGCTTCAACCTCGCCGAGGGCGTCGAGTGCAACATCTGCGCCGATGATCAGCGCGAAGGGTCGACCCTGTGCGTCGTCGAAGATGCCCGCGACATCTCCGCAGTTGAGCGCACCGGCGAATTCAACGGTCGCTATCACGTGCTGCAAGGCTGCATCAACCCGATCGAGGGCATCGGACCCGAGCAGCTTCGCATCGCCGAACTCATGCGTCGGATCACCGAACAGCAGATCGCCGAAGTCATCGTGTGCACGAATCCCACCATCGAGGGCGAAGCGACCGCCATGTACCTGGCGCGACTTCTCTCACCGACGCCGGAGCTGACCGTCACTCGCTTGGCCAGCGGGCTTCCGGTCGGTAGCGATCTTGAGTACGCCGACGAGATCACCCTCGGTCGGGCACTCACCGGTCGCCGCCTCATCACCGACGGCTGAGTTCCCACGCACTCGCTGCTTCGGCCTGCGGCCTCGGGCCACTCTGCGGAGTTTCCACGCAATCGCTGCTTCGGTCGAAAACGTAATCTGGGTGCCGCTTCTCTCAAGCACGGGCAGAGACGAGAGAGACGGCACCCAGACACGGGTAGGTAAAGGGGAAAGCCCCCTCCACCCGTTGTTACGAACAGATTACAGTTCGTAATGTGAATGTCAAGTCGCTTGGCAGCAAAACCACAACGACGGGGAAGCGGCGCGTCAGATCCGGATGATCAGCGCGTCGCCCTGGCCACCGCCGCCACACAATGCTGCGGCCGCGACGCCGCCACCACGGCGACGAAGTTCATGCGCCAGCGTGAGCACCAACCGGTTACCCGAGGCCCCAATCGGATGCCCCAACGCGACCGCGCCGCCGTTGACATTGACGTCGTCGAACGAGATGCCCAAGTCGTCGATCGAGGCAGCGGCGACTGCCGCGAACGCCTCGTTGATCTCGTAGAGCGACAGATCGCTCTGGCTTACCTCGTCGGTGTTGGCGAGCGCAGCGCGGATTGCGTTGGACGGCTGCGTGAGCAGCGAACAATCGGGGCCCGCAACCTGGCCGTAGCTGACGAGCTCAGCCATCGGCTCAATGCCGAGTTCGGCTGCCTTGGCCGCACTCATCACCACGGTGGCCGAAGCACCGTCGCTGATTTGCGATGCGTTGCCGGCCGTGATGTTGCCCGACTCGGTAAAGGCCGCACGTAGCCGACCGAGCGATTCCATGGTCGTGTTGGGTCGGATGCCCTCGTCGTCGGCGACTTCGATGTCGTCGCCCCGGCGTTGGGGCACCGCGACGGTCACGATCTCTTCGGCCAGCGTGCCGTTCTTCTGTGCCGCAGCCGCTCGCTCGTGCGATGCCATGGCGATCTCGTCCTGCATGGTCCGGTCGAAGTTCGTGCTCGCCAGATAGCGGTCGGTCGCCGCTCCCATCAGCTCATGCTCGAGCGCACAGAACAAGCCGTCGTAGTTCAGCGAGTCGATGGCCGTCGCGTCACCGAGCTTCCAGCCGCTGCGGGTTCCCGTCAGCAGATGGGGAGCGTTGGTCATCGACTCCATGCCGCCGGCGACCACGATCTCCGCGTCGCCGGCCATGATCATGCGCCACGCAAGGTAGATCGCGTTCATGCCGGACAGGCAGACCTTGTTGATCGTCGTCGCAGGGACACCGAGCGGGATGCCCGCATGGTTGGCTGCCTGGCGGGCGGTGATTTGGCCCGCGCCTGCCTGAAGGACCTGGCCCATGATCACGTAGTTGACCTGGTCGCCGGTGATGCCCGCTCGGGCGAGCGCGCCCGCGATGGCCTTACCGCCGAGTTCGGCTCCGCTCATGCTCGCGAAGCCGCCGGAGAGTCGGCCGATCGGGGTCCGGGCGCCGGCGGCGAGAACGGTTGCAGTCATGCTTCTGGTCTTTCTGTGATGGTGCCCATGACGTCGTCGAGGACCCCGTCGAGCAGTTCATTTGCATTGTCGGCGATCAGGGGTTTGCGGTCGAAATCGGCCAGCACCTGCTCGGGGGAACTTCCCGCCGGCGTGGTGATCTCGGTCACCGCAACGCTGGGTTGGGGCAGTTCTTCGGTCGGCATCGCCGGTGGCGGAACGCTGGCCGCTTCGTTGGCGGCGGCGCGCTCTGGATTGGGTGACGTGGCCGGCTGAGGGCGAAGCACCCGCTGTCCCATGACACCGTCGGGCATCGAAGCGCCCGCGCTCGGTGTCGCCGATGCGGCCGGCGCGCTGGAGTGGGCGGCGGCGCGATTCGGGCTGTCGGGTGCGCTGGTACGTGGGGCGGTGGGTGGTGGGGGAGCCGTGCTGGGCCTCGACCCGGGTACGGGATCAGGCGTGGGCGGCGCCATCGTCGGTCGGCTCGGACGCTCGTCGATCGGAGGTCGCGCTGGGGGCGCCTTGGGCGAAGCTGGAGCAGGTGTGGCCGCGCTCGGCGCTGGCTTGGCCGGTGCTGGGTTGGCGGGCGCTGGCTTGGAAGCCGTCGGCGCCGACGCGCCCGCTTGGGTCGCCGCACTCGGCGTTTCGGACGATCGGGCACCTGATGCTTGGGCACCCGATGTCTCGGTCGCAGTCTTCTCGGTCGCCATCTTCTGGGCACCCGATGTTTGGGCACCCGATGTTTGGGCACCCGATGTCTGGGCTGGCGGCTTCTGGGCTGCGGTGGCCTGGGCAGCGGCTTGCGATGCTGCCGCAGCCTGAGCAGCCGCGGTGATTTGAGCGGCCGCGCTTGCCTGCGCCGCGGCACTTGCCTGGGCCGCCGCGTTCGCTTGGGCCGTCGCGGTCGCCAACTCGGACTCGAGCTTGTTCAGCATTGCTCGCTGGTCGTTCGTGACCTTGCGGGCCGCCGCGAGCTGCTGCGACGACCGATCCTGGGTGGCTTGGAGCGTTTGCGTCGTGCGTTCCAACTGTTCGAGCGCGGCGAGTAGGCGCGATTCGAGCTCGTGGAGGCGGGCCTCGTGGTTGCTGACCGCGAGCATGAGCTCGCTCACTTGACGTCCGCCATCGGGCAGGGCTGCCGCAAGGGCTCGATGTTGCGCGGCGATGCGACCCAGGAAGTCACGCACCTCGCCTTGGTGATAGCCATCGGCGCTCGGCGTGAAGCCGCGCTTGGCGATCTCGTCGGGAGTGAGTGTCATGAGCCGAAGTGGACCTTCTGTGGACGGCACGGACCAACCCTGCAAGGCTACCGATCCCATTCACCACCGGAGGAACCAAGCGATGCAGGTGCATCTGATCGACGGCACGTACGAGCTGTTCCGCTACCACTTTGCCCCAGGTCGACCTGAGCGTCTCAGCGCTGACGGGCTCGAAGTCGGGGCGACCGAGGGCGTGATCCGTTCGATGCTGTCGATGGTGAACGAGGGCGTCACGCACATCGCTGTTGCCACCGATCATGTGATCGAGTCTTGGCGCAATGATCTCTACGACGGGTACAAGGACGGTTCCGGGGTTCCGCCAGAACTCTTCGCCCAATTCGAGCTGGTCGAAGAAGGCCTCGAGCTCGCCGGATTCACGGTGTGGCCGATGATCGAGTACGAGGCCGACGACGGGCTCGCCGCCGGCGCGGCGATGGCGGCGGCAGATCCGCGAGTCGAGCGAGTCTTCATCTGCACGCCGGACAAGGATCTCGCCCAGTGCGTGACCGCCGACGGCAAGGTCGTGCAGTTCGATCGTCGGAAACGCCTGCTGATCGACGAAGCCGGCGTGGTCGAGAAGTTCGGCGTCAAGCCTGCTTCGATCCCCGACTATCTGGCGCTGGTTGGCGACACCGCGGATGGGTTCCCGGGCCTGAAGGGATGGGGTGCCAAATCGACCGCGGCCGTGCTTTCTCGCTACGGCCATCTGGAACACATCCCCGAGGCGCCAGGTCAGTGGGACATCACCGTGCGCGGTGCCGCCAAGCTCGCGGCCACCTTGGTTGAGCATCGCGATGACGCGTACCTGTTCCGGCGCATCGCCACCGTGGACACCGAGGGCCCCGACGTCGGCACGGTTGACGACCTCGCCTACAGCGGACCCAAACCCGGCTTCGCCGAGTTCTGCCACCGCATCAACGCGCCGCGCCTCATCCCCAACTGACCCCAGTTGCGGGTGCCAGTTGCGGGTGTCAGAGAACCGCAACTGCACAAACTTGCGCATGCCAAAGAAGCGCAGCTGGCGCGAACGCATAGTGTCGGGTCATGGCAGCGATCGAACCGTTCACCATCACCACGACCGACGCGGAACTCGACGATCTGCGAGCGAGGTTGGTGAACACTCGCTGGCCCGATCGCGAACTCGTCGACGACTGGTCCCAGGGAACGCCGCTGGCCTATGTCCAGGAGCTATGTGAGTACTGGGCCACTGAGTACGACTGGCCCGCGGCTCAAGAGCGCTTGAACCGGTTCGACCACTTCCGCACGACGCTGAGTGGAGGCGTGCCGATCCACTTCATCCATCAACGCAGTCCGCATCCCGACGCTCGACCACTGCTGATTACCCATGGCTGGCCGGGCTCGATCGTCGAATTCCACAAAGTCATCGAGCCGCTCGTCGACCCGGTTGCCCACGGCGGCGACGCTGCTGACGCGTTCCATGTGGTCGCACCGTCGCTTCCGGGATTCGGGTTCAGCGGCAAGCCCACCGAGACCGGCTGGTCGGTCGAGCGCATCGCCGACGAGTGGGCCGAGCTCATGGCCACCCTGGGCTACGACCGCTACCTGGCTCAGGGCGGCGACTGGGGCGCGATGATCACCTCGGCGATTGGTGCCCAGGATCCCGCGCATTGTGAGGGCATCCACATCAACATGGTGTCGGTGGGGCCTGACCCGGCGACCATGGACAGCCTGACCGAGCGGGAAAAAGACTGCTTGGCTGGCATGCAGTACTACCAGGACTGGGATAGCGGGTACTCCAAGCAGCAGGGCACGCGTCCTCAGACCGTTGGCTATGGGCTGGTGGATTCACCGGCAGGCCAAGCGGCCTGGATCATCGAGAAGTTCTGGTCGTGGGTCGATCATGACGGTCACCCCGAGGACATCCTCACCCGTGACGAGTTGCTCGACAATGTGATGCTGTATTGGCTGCCGAACAACGCAACGTCATCGGCTCGGATCTATTGGGAGAGCTTCGGCAAGACGAAACGCGCTCCGGTGGAGATCCCGACGGGTGCGTCGATCTTCCCCAAGGAGATCTTGC
>CALLPT010000101.1 GCA_938015575.1 uncultured Acidimicrobiales bacterium | reverse complement strand
GCCGACCCGACTTCGGCGCTCGGCACGTAGTGGGGGAGTCGTCCGACACCGTCGGCTTCGCCGCGCTCGCTCACGAACTCGAAGCGTCCCGATGCGGTCGCAAAGCGATCAGCGGTCGGCCGGAACGGTTTCGCTGACTCGGGCAGCCGAGCGAACCCCTCGCGTCGCAGATACGCGGCGTCGATGCCCGCGTGGCGATAGGTCGGTGTGTCGAGCAGCGCGTCGAGCAGCTCCTCGTCGGTGGCTTGAAGCGACGGTTCGTCGATCCCCATCGCGGTGGCCAACCGGCGAAACATCTCGGTCTGGGGCAGGCAGTCGCCTGGCGGCGTCGTAGCCGGCTGATTGAGGTTCAGGTAGAGGTGGACGAACGAGTTGTTCAGGTCGAGATGCTCATGCGCCATCGAAGAGGGCAAGACGATGTCGGCGTAGTTCGTGGTGTCGGTCAGGTACAGCTCGGACACGACGGTGAACAGGTCGTCGCGAGACAGCACCCGTCGCACACCGACCGTGTCGGGGTTCGAAACCACAGGATTCGCGCCGTAGATAAACAAGCCGTTCACCGGATCGTCGGTGCGGTCCAGGTTGGCCACCAGATTCGTCATCGCCAGCGTGCGAGGACGTGCCCCGGCACGAGCGCCAGCGGCCTTGGCCTGGTTAAGCAGGTAGCGAGGCCCGGTCGAATAAAACATGCCCCCGCCGAGCTCGTCGAACGAACCGCGCAGCGCCGGAATGCAGGACACCACGCGGGCCGCCTGCCCGCCGCCGGCATGGCGTTGCGCGCCGTGACCGAACTTGACGGCGAGCGGGCCCGGTGCGCTCACCGCGGCGACCAGCGTTTCGAACTCGTCGACGCTGATGCCGCATACCTCGGCGGTGTGTTCGGGCGTCCACTCTGCAAGCGATGCGGCGAACTCGTCGAAGCCCACTGTCCGCTCGGCCACGTAGGCCTCGTTCGAGAGCCCACGCTCAATCAGCGCTCGGCACACGCCAAGCGCGAGCGCTCCATCGGTTCCCACCCGTGGTGCGAGGTGCACGTTGGCACGTTCCGCGGTCCGCGTGCGGACCGGGTCGATGACGACGATCGTCGCCCCGTTCTTGCGGGCTCGTTCGACGAACGGCCACCAGTGTTGGCCGGAGACCAAAATGTTGGCGCCCCAGATCACGACCGTGCGTGCGTGCACGACGTCTTCGGGGTCCATCGTTGGTCCGACGCCGCACGAATAGCCCATACCCAGGTGGCCGCTCGGTGAACAGATGGTCAGGTCGTGATCGGACACGCCCAGGTGATTCCACAGCCGATCGCCGACGGGACCATTTGCGCCCTGCAGGAAGCCCATGTTTCCGGTTCCCCAGAACGGCCAGATGGCAGAAGGTCCGTTGTCGGCGATGATTCGGTGAAAGTTGTCGGCGATCTCGGACAGCGCCTGGTCCCACGAGATCGGCTCGAACGCTCCCATCTGGTCAGCGGGCGTTGCCGAGCTGCCTTTGGGAGCGACGCGTCGCAACGGCGTCATGAGCCGGTTGGGGTCGGCGGCGAAATCGAGCCAGGGGTAGACCTTTTTGCACAGTCCGCCGTCGGTCACCGGATGGTTCGGGTTGCCCCGCATCTTGACCGGCACGTCGTCTCGCACGGTCACGACCCACGAGCACCCGTCGGGGCAATCCAGAGGGCAAGCGCCAACGACGTGGCGCTCGAGTGGTTCCGCCGAGTGCTCCGATGTGTTGCCATCCACGGTTGCCGTCATGTCCCGAGCCTAGGACGCGCGCCGCATCGCTCGACTACCGTTCGCTCATGGCGAACGAACTGGGACGAATGAGCGACGCTCCACTGTTCTCTGCGTGTCCACGCGAAGAACGCGAGCTGCTGCAGTCCATGGCGGTGCCGATGCGGATCGGGGCGGGCAACGACGTGCTCGGCCAGGGCGACTTCGGTTCGACCATCGGGGTGCTGCTCGAAGGACAGGCGAGCGTGTGGAGGGACGGCGAACACATCGCCGACCTGAGCCCAGGCGATGTCTTCGGCGAGTTGGCTTTGCTCGCGCCGCCGAGTTCGGCCGGGCATCGAACAGCCGCCGTGCGAGCCGAGTCCGAGGTTCGGGTCGACACGGTGACCTCACGTGACCTCAACAACGAGCTGTCATCGCTTCCCAACGTGGCTGACGCGCTGCGCAAGCTCGCCGAGACGCGCGACGACTAGCGCAGTCGAGACGGCTGAGCGCCGCGTTGAACCCGATGGGGCCGTAGCCGTTGGACGCATCGGCGACGTGGCACGCCTGCACGAAGCGTTCTTCGGGATCCGCGCCGTCGCGATCGGTTCCCAGTGACGCAATGATCTGCTCGCGGTGCTCGATGAGCGTCGGCCACGCGTCGGCAGAGAGATCGAGCAGGTACTCGGCGTCGAGTTCGAGGTCAGAGGCGGTGCGGCCGAGGTTGTGCTCCGCGATCCGGGCCTCGGGGTTGACCAGGTTCACGATCAGCAAGGTCACGGCCGTCAGGCTGATCAACGACAACGGAAGCCAACGGGCGCTCGCTCGGATACCTGCGATCGCCGCTAGGACGAACCCGACACCGAGCATCCAGGCGAACGCCGCGGAATACCAGCGCAGGGTCGTCTGCCCAAAGGTGTCGGTGTAGAGGCTCAGGCGCACGATCGCTGACGCAACGATCACGCATGTCAACAACGCGACCAGGGCCGCGAGCGCCCGTTGAGCGAGCGCCAGCGTGCCGGTGCCCGGTCGGGCGAGCAAGCGAACGGCGCTCAGCAGCAGCGCGGTCAGCGCCGCCACCCACAGCAGCTGGAAGTACCCGCTTCGTGCATAGGCGGCGTGGCTGATTCCCTGTTCACGGAGGATGGCGTCGGTCTGGCCAATCGCGCTCGCCAGTTGGGTGGCCGCAAACAGCGCAAAGACCGCGGCGACCGAACCAAGGATCATCAAGGACTCAATGGTGCCGAGCGGGCGCACCTCGTCGGTCGCCGGGGGTTTGGAGGTCCCGCCATAGGCAACGAGCGCCGAGATCGCCAACAGCAGCAGGGCGGTCACGAAGAAGTGTTCGACTCCGCGCCCGAGGCCGACGTCGATCGCGATCGTCTCCGCGAACACGGCGTCAGCCGAGGCCAAAAGTGCCGAGAGGCCAATGACAGGAACCACCGCGAGGATGGCGCCGCGGATCACCGGCGCCAGGCGCTTGGTCACCCCAGCTCGTGGTCGCGCGGCGTCGAACAGAATCTTGGGCCCATAGAACCCGCCGCCGAGGCGCTCGAGATTGGCCAGCAGTGACACCATCGAGAAGCGAGGCGGATGAGGACCTCCCAACGTCGCCAGCGCGGCGAGCGCCGCGAGCGCGGTCAAGCTGTTGAGTGCGGCCAGCCACGTGCTCATTCGAACGGCGAGTGCGGTGCCCGCGCCCACCGCGATCGCGGCCGCCAGATTGGTCGACCAG
>CALLPT010000100.1 GCA_938015575.1 uncultured Acidimicrobiales bacterium | reverse complement strand
CGGTGTTGTCAACCTGACCAGCATCAACCTCAGCCTGCGTAACACCACTCGACGTGCACGTAAACGTCCAGGTTTCGGTCACATCAAGAACATCGTCGCCGTCGGTATCGCCAGAGGCCAGTACCGGCGTCGAAGCACACTTCGCATCAGACAGCGTCACCGCACTGATCGAAACATTGCCGGTGTTAGCAACCTCGAAGCTGTACGTGAGCGTGTCACCAGCCTGCGTTGGTGCTGAGGCGGTGGACTTCACCAGCGTCCAACCCGGCGCTGGCGTAATCGGCACCGAAACATCATCGGTGGCATCCGCGAGCGTCCCGCCTGCAGGCGTGCCACTCACCGTTGCGGTGTTGTCAACCTGACCAGCATCAACCTCAGCCTGCGTGACTTCGATCGACGTACACGTAAACGTCCACGTCTCAGTCACATCGAGGACGCTGTCGCCGTCAGTATCGCCAGCGGCCAACACCGGCGTCGAAGCACACTTCGCATCAGCCAGCGTCACCGCACTGATCGAAACATTGCCCGTGTTATCAACCACAAAGCTGTAGTCCAAGGTGTCCCCCACGCCCGTAGGCGCCGAGGCGGTGGACTTCACCAGCGTCCAACTCGGCGCTGGCGTGATCGGCACCGAAACATCGTCGGTCTGGTCCACCAGGGTCCCGCCCGCTGGCGTACCGCTCACGGTTGCGGTGTTGTCGACCTGACCAGCATCAACTTCGGCCTGCGTGACCGCGATCGACGTACAGGTGAAGGTCCAGGTTTCGGTGGTGTCGAGAATGTCGTCGCCATTGGTATCGCCCGAGGCGAGCACCGGCGTCGAAGCACACTTGGCATCGGACACCACAACGTCACTGATCGAAAGCGTGCCCGTGTTGTCAACCTCGAAGCTGTAGGTGAGCGCGTCACCAGCCTGCGTCGGCGTCGACACCGTCGACTTCACCAACGTCCAACTCGGCGCCGGGGGGATCTCCGCAAATGTGTAGCCGGTCGCCGTTGTGCCAGAGGTGAGCACGATGCCCGAGATCTCGTCATTCGACGCGTTGGTTCCGCCGGCGGTCCCGGCCGTCTCGGCGCCATCGAGATACGGGTCCGGCTGGCTCTCAGCGATGGTGTAGGTACCTGGGCGCAGGTCACCAAAGCTGTACGAGCCGTCGGCCAAGGTGTTCGTGGTCAGCAGGACCGGGTTCCCCAGATCGTCTGTGCCCGTCAGCGTGATGAGCACTCCCCCGATACCGGGCTCGCTCAGCTGCTGATCGCCGCTGCCGTCGTTGTCAACGAAGACGGTGCCCGAGATCGTCGACGGAAGAATCACCGTCGTGACGTGATTGTCGTCGACGACACCGATATCGCCGTCTCCTTCGCGATAGTCCACGGTGACGGTGTTGGTCACGCTTGGAGCGTCGCCGGTCTGCAGCGTGTAGTTCGCTTCGTAGAGCCAGGTCTCGCCAGCATCCAGCAAGGTGTTTCCGTCGTCACCGGACAGATACGTCGCGGCGCCTGCGACATCGTCGGTCACGCCGGTGATGGAAACCGGGCTGCCGTCGCTTGCGCCGGTGTGACTGATGGCGAACGAGAACGTGACTGGGTCACCGGCCATCCCACTACTCGGCCCGGACTTGACGACCTGGATGTCCGGCATCGCGTCGATCTCGACCGAGGCCCACAACATCACGGGCCAGATGCCTTCGTTGCTGTTGATGGTTACATCGAAGCCGGTCGAGCCCGGCGCAATCACACCGTCTGCATTGATGGTGTCGATGTCCGACACCAACGAATAGGTGGTGTTGGGATTGCGGTCGGTGATGTTCACGCCATAGCGCGACACCGTCGAATTGAAGAAGGAGTCCGCAGGGTTGAGCGGTGGTTCCGAGATCGTCGTGCCGTTGACGATCAGATTGTCGGGGCCGATGTCGGGTTCGCCATCACCGGCGTAGACACCGATGTCAGCAGCGACCGGTCCAACTGACGGGGTTGTGATTCCATCGACGGTGAACGTCAGATCTTCGAAGAACGCAACCTGGTAGCCGTCCCAGATCTGTACGCGTCGATACAGACTCGAGGGGTCGGTGTAGACGACAACGATCGCCCAAGAGCCCCACGACCCCGTGCTGCCTGGCCCACTCGTCGTTTGAACATTTGCGACGGTATAGGTGCCCGAACCTGCGCCAGCGACCGCCGACGTGACATCAGCGAACGCGCCGTAGCTGTCGTCGTTCAACGTCGAGGTGCTCAAGATGCTGCCCACGATCGGGACATAGCCACCCGCTGCCGGCGAGTCCAGCAACACCTGGTTCAAGGCGCCGGCATCCGGGACGGGATCGCCGCCGGCCGCCTCGGTGGTTCCCGCCCAGTAGAGGCCAGCGAACTCGACGGTCGCTCCTGCGGGAAGCTGAACGCCGGCGGAGCTCGACTGGAAGGTCGCGGGATCGCCGTCGATATCGATGTATTGCATGTCCCGGGCATTGCCGTTGGCCGACCCGTCGGCTAACGCCGCAATGCATACCGAGTCAGTCGAAGGGCAAGTGAGGGTGGCGTTGCCGGTCATAAGAACATCGCCGATGATGTCAGCGCTGTACCTGGTCGTCAGCGGGACCTCGGCCGATGCTGGGGCCGAACGCACCACGGCGTCGACGGTTGCCAGCAGGCTGCTGCACATCCCCAGCAGCACGGTGATCGCGAGAAGAGTTCTGCGTGAACGGCGCCGGTGCGAAGTGGCGTGGCCACTCGTTCGTTGTACTCGCTTCATTGGATGGTCACTTTGGTTCGGGAGAGTCATGCGGTTGCTGTCGGGCCGCCGCCCCCGAACAGTTCTTCTCGTGACTGTTCGGCCACATTGTCCGGACCATGAGGAGATGACCTACGAAAACCCATACCCCAACGACGGGATGAATCTCAACCTCAACTTGAGGTTGAATGTTTTGGGCCTCGGCTCCGCTAAGTCGAGACCAACAGACCAAACCCTCGGGCCGCGTTCTTGGACCACGAGCGCACCGGGGGCTAACAAGGCACCATGATCGACTTCGAGATTCCTGACGACGCCAAGGCAATTCGCGCCAAAGTCCGCGAGTTTGTGCACGACCACTGCATTCCGGCCGAAGCGGATCTCGGCAACCGGCCGCTCGACGACATTCTCGGCGAGTTGCGCACCAAGGCTCGCGCCGAGGGCCTGTGGTGTCCGTTCATCCCGACCGAGCACGGCGGCATGGGTCTCGGACCGCTTGCGAACGCGCTCGTCCAAATGGAGCTGGGCGAAAGCCGGCTGGGCGCCCTCGCTCTCAACACGCAAGGTCCCGACGACGCCACGATGCTGTCGCTGCTCCAACTCGGCACCGACTACCAAAGGGACAAGTACCTCAAGCCCCTGCTGAACGGCGAGATGCGGATCTGCTACTCGATGACGGAGAAAGAACCAGGCGGCGCCGACGCCACTGGATTGCAGACCACCGCCGAGCTCGACGGCGACCATTACGTGCTCAATGGTGAGAAGTGGTTCAGCTCGTCAGCCTCGGTCGCCGATCTGGCCGTTGTCATCGCCAAGACCGACCCCGATGCGGAACGCCACCGCCAGTTCAGTGCGTTCATCGTCGAGCTGCCGAACCCCGGCTACGAGATCGTGCGCAACATCGACGTGATGGGTTACCACGACGAGATCACCGACTCGCTCGGCGCCACGCATGCCGAGGTCAAGATCAACAACCTCGTCGTGCCCCAAGAGAACATCTTGGGAGGTCGAGGCGGCGGCTTCGACATGGGCCAGCACCGCCTGGCCTATGGCCGCCTGCGCCACGGCATGCACAACGTGGCCCGCGCCCAGCGAGCACTCGACCTGGCGACCGAGCATGTGCTGAGCCGCACGAGCTTCGGCGTGCGCGTCGCGGATCGACAGGGCGTGCAGTGGATGCTGGCCGAGTGCGCCAGCGAGCTCTACATGGCTCGACTGATGCTGCTCCACATCGCCTACAAGGCCGAGAAGGGCATGGACATCCGCCAAGAGAACGGCATCGCCAAGGTGTTCCTGGCCAACATGGTGCACAAGGTTGTCGACACCGCGCTTCAGCTGCACGGCGCCCTGGGCTACAGCCGCGACACCCCGCTAGCGGACTGGTACACCTCGATCCGAAGCCAGCGACTCGTCGATGGACCCGACGAGGTCCACAAGTGGCGCACCGGGCGTAATGTGATCAAGGCCTTCGAACGCGACGGCACGACGGCGGCAGCTTGCGGTGGTGACCTGCTCTGACGGAACGGGACCTGCGGGGGAACGCAGCGATCGACGCAGGATGGCTGGATATCAGCTGTCGAGATCCGCGCCCATCATGGCGGCGGTCTGATCACCGGGGCGGACCAGTGCGTCAGAGGGATCATCGGTCATGCCGTAGCTCGAGAAGGGCTTGAACCCGAGCAGCGCCAGCAGCTCGTCGCTCAGTTCGTCGCGTAAATCGGAGCGGAGTCCATAGACCCCGTTGCTCAGCTGGCGCACCATCGGGCCACAGAAATAGGTGGTCAACCCGGCCCGCGGCGCGTCGGTCACGTTCAGACCCGCGCCATGCCACGTTCGCCCGTCCCACGCAACGATGGATCCCGCGCTCCCTTCGGCCACGACCTCGTCGTAGCCGCGGGTCGGGTCCGGGCGCCGGCCGCTCAGATGGCTTCCGGGTACAAAGCGCGTCGCACCATTGTCGACGGTGAAGTCGGTGATCATCCACATGACGTTGATGATGAGTGGTCCCGTGATTGGTTCCGGCGACGGCGTCGGATCCCCGATCGGACCGCCAGACCGGGTGATGTCTCCCTGGCGCACGTACTCCCCGACGCGGACTTGGGGCGGCGGCATCCACCACTGATCCGCATGCAGCGGCATGAGAAGGTTGCCTGGATACGTGATGTGTGCATCCATCGACGACAGCAGATACTCGCGTCCGAGGATGTGACCAGCGAGCGCCGCCGCCGTCTCGTGCAGCGGCAGGCGTCGAAGCGCTTCGCCCTTGTTCACCAGCTGATACACCCACTGGTTGATGTCGTCACCTTCGGCCTCTGCCGGGTATTCGTGGTCAAGGGCGGCGGCTCGCTCAGCCTCGGCCTGGTGGAGCAAGCGCTCCCGCACCGCCGCTACCTCGATGGAGTCGAGCACGTCGGGGATGACACAGAACCCTTGCGTGTCGAGATCGTTGAAGGCCGTCTGCAACAACCCATCGGGGACCACGTTTTCAGCCATTAGCGAGCGACGCCTTCCATGAGATCGATGAGACCGAGCAGATTGTCGAATTCGAAGTACGCGTCGCGCAGGTGCCGGATACCCGCGGCATCAAAGGCGCTGCGACCATGCAGCACGCGATGCGAGTGGATCAGATACGCGTCGCCGGCCTCGAGGCGGAAGCTCACCGTGTAGCGCTCGTCATGGAGCCGCTGCGTGAGCTCCGCGTACGCCTCGTACCAGGCCCCGATCCGAGGCTCTTCGAGGGGCAAGGGCTCCAGCGTTTGATTGCTGAACCGGATCCCGATCACTGAACCGTCAAGGCCAAGGCGCACGAGCGGTGCGCGCCCATAGGTTTCGCGATCGGGCGAAAACAAGCGATGCGCTACCTCTACTTCGGACAGCAGATCGAAGGCCTCCGGCGCTTCTTCGCGCAGGTGGTCCAACACCTGAAATCCATCGACGACGACCGAGTCTCCGCCGGTTGCCTCGTTGGACAGCATGTGCAGGAACTGCCCGCTGGGCGGCCACGCATAGCCGGCCAGGTCGGTATGCATCGGCAGCGCCTCGGACGACTCCGACACATTGAACGGTTCGGCCACGAGCTTGGCATCGACGGTCACGCCGAACGGACCCTCCCAGATCGGAAGGCGCAGGTCACGCATGAACCGAACGGTGGCCTCGTCGTCAACGTCCAAGCCACGGACTCGCAGCACGCCGAAGTCGCGCAGCGCACGCATCGCGTCGAGGCGAGCCGACTCGTCAGCGAACAGCATTGGCGCTTCGACCACCGGCAGCACCTGAGCACTGTCCCAGCGCTGTGCCACGCTGCGCCGGCGCTGCGGCGCGGCGACCAATTCCTGGAGCAAGGCCGGCGGGTACCGAGACACATGCCCGGACTGCCATACGACCTGGCAGATCGCGCCATCCCACATCGCCGATGCAAAGGTTCGATCTTGGGCATCGCCGAGCATCACTCGTCGTTCGCCCAGGGCCGGCAGCATGCACACTTCGCACGGGCAGTGGAGCCGCATCCACGCTGCGGGGAGCGCAAGCTGCTCACCACCACAACTCAGATGTAGGACCGCCGACTTCGGGTCGAGCTCGATCGTCGGTTCCTCTCCCACGTTGCAGACACTACGCCGCGTCCGCAACCCACTCTTCGCCTCGACGAGTGCCACCTACCTAAGATCTCGCCATGCCCAAGATGACAGCCACCGAGGTTGACGCGTTCCTGCAAGAGCGCGGCCACCTGCTCCGACTCGGCACCGTCGACCGTGACGGCATGCCGTCGGTGGTACCGATCTGGTTCCTCGCCAGCGAAAACAAGATCTGGTTCACGCCGCGAGCCCGTTCCGAGTGGTTCGACCACCTGCGCCACTCCCCCAAGGTCTGCGCAACCATCGACGAGTCGGCCGGTTCGATGCGCAAGGTCGTTGCCCGGGGCGAAGCAGAACTCGTGCACGATGTCGGCAACGACGATCAGTGGCGCGACATCTACCGAGACATCGCACTGCGCTACACGCCGCCCCGCTTCGCGGACGCCTACCTCACCGACACCCACGACGAGCCGAGGGGCCTCTGGGCGCTCGACCTCGCCCAGGCACGAGTCGAAACATGGCGGATGCCGACCGCCGAGGGCGAAGACGCACTGGCGGTCTGGGCTCCCAAGTACTACCACCGCTGAGGCCAAGCGACCGCCGCCCGGGCTCGCCAGTCTCCGGCCCGCTGCCATCAGCGGTCGAGCGGCGCCGGGGTCCAAGGCGGATAGCAGAACCAGAACGCGACACCACCGACCAGATAGACGGCCGCGCCAAAGATCCACACGCCAAGGTAGGCGTCTGCAAAATCGCCGCCCGTTTGATTGCCGACGATCGCCGGCACGGCCACGGCACCGAGCGCCGAACCTAGGCGTCGCGTCATGAAGTACCCGGCGTTTGCTGATCCGAGATCGGCGTCATCGACGTCGCGCAGCGCAGCAACGGTGGTGTGGTTGCCAATCGCGACGGCGCCGAGTCCAGCAAATGCCATACCGACGGCGAGCCACGCGTAGCCAGCATCGGTCAGCCACAACCCCATCGCGAGATACCAGCACGCGGCGAAACTGCCGCCGAAGAGGATCATCCGCCTGGGGCCATCTCGATCGACAAGCCGACCCAGCGGCACGGCAGCCATGACGGAGACAGCGTTCAGAGGAAGCAAGCCCAGCCCGACCTTCACTGGGCTCCATCCCCACACTTCGGCCATGTAGAGCGGGATACCGAAGTAGGCCGAGAAGAAGCCGAGCTGGCACATCACCGAAGCGAGGGACGCCGTAGCGAAACGCCGATTGCGAAAGATCGTCGTGTCGACGAGCGGAGACGGCGCCCGCCGGTTCCGAAGTACGAACGCAAGCGTGGTAACCAAACAACTGACCGCCACGGTCAGTGTCGCTGCGCTCCCCCACCCCCAGTCGCCTCCTTGGACGAGCACGACAGCGAGCGAACCCACGGACACCATGGCCAAAGCCGCTCCTAGGACATCGATCGGATCGTTGTCGACCGAGACCTGATCCTCGTCGAGCACCACGAACCCGACCACTGCCATGCTGAGTGCCAGCACGCCGTTGAATCCGAAGACCCCGCGCCAACCAAAGGCCTCGACGACACCCGCACCGAGCGGGCTCGCCAGCAAGCCAGCGACCCCGCCGATCGTGCCCCAAACCCCAAGTGCGTATGCTCTGCGCTCGTTCGGAAACTCGGGCAAGGCGAGTGCGAGCGCGCTGGGAGCGAGCAATGCCACCCCAAGACCTTGGAACGCACGCGCACCGACCAACACCCACACGCTCGTTGTCGACGCCGCCGTCAAGGCCGCCAGCCCAAAGGTCACAAGACCCGACAGGAACACCCGGCGACGACCAAAACGATCGGCCACCCGGCCGGCCACGAGCAGCGCCGACACCATGACGACGAAGAAGATGGTGACCGCCCACGACAGCGTCGTGCGTGAGGCTCGATCGCCAAATTGCTCCTCAAGAAAGGGAAATGCCACAAAGACCATGCCGCTGTCGAGCAGGGTCAAAACGACGGTCGCGGAGCAGACGGCGAGTACCGTCCACGCCCGAACGGGGACCGCAGGGACCTCGGATCTCAGCGTTCGCCCCTGCGCACCGGCTTAGGTGGGGGCCACTGGCCGGCAACGGCACCGTTGTCGACGAGATGCGATGCGATCGGCGCGCTCAGCTCGATCAGTCGTTCGACGTCTCGGTCGCCCAGAGCGGCAAGCGGTTCGGCGGCCAGGCGATCGGTATGTGCCTCGATCGCACGGCGCAGCTCCAAGCCCGCCTCGGTCGAGCTTCCATCGGGGCCGACCAACCCTCGATCGGACAGACGATCAATCGCGGCTTCCCATTCCGGCTTTGTCCAACCGCGTATCTGCTCAATGGTCGTAGCGTTCCCGATCCCGCGCGCTGCCAGCAGTACGTGAGCCTCGACACCGTCGACCTCGGCAGCGGCAAGAGCGATGTTGTGACCGTCCCCGCGGTACTCGCGCCACAACGTGCACGCGTGCCAGAGCGACAGCTCCGGCGACTCGGGCCAGGGCAGGTCGAGATGCGCGCCAAAGAGTGTCCGCCCGGCCGAGTCCGCGGCTTCGATACCGCGCCGCGCCAACATGATTGCCTCGGAAAGCACCGTCCGATCGGCGAAGGAAGCAAGTCCGCGTTGCATCGCACGCGTCAAGCAGTCGTCGCGGAGCGCCAGCACCCGGTCTGGCGTCGTCGTCTCCCATGCCGATGGCAGTGCGTCGCCGACCATCGCCGGTGCAAAGTTGTAGAGGAGCGCGGTCGCCGTTGCAGGCCCAATGCGCCCGACCGGGGCGCAACGCCATGCAACGTATGCCCGCCAAAACTCGGCCAGCCCCAGCGACGCAAAGTCACGTGTTTCGCGTGAGTAGTACGCAATGTTGTGGATGAGTCCCAACTGCTTGGCGAGCAACCGTGCGGGCGGGCGTTCATCGGGCATCGACTCACGCTAGATCGCTGCTACGCCGTCAAGAGAACGCGGTGAGACGACATCCCCACGAGGATTCTTGAGAAAGGCCTCAAAGAGCTTGGTGGGCACCCGCGTGGTTGGTCCAAAATTCGTGCCTCATCGCTACAACCGGGGGTCGACCAGCGTGGCCGACAGTGACAAGGCGCGAGTCATCGCTGCCACCATGGTCTGCCGGCGTCATTTGGCCGCGGCTCGAGACGCAATCACCAAGCTTGGCAAGGCCGCCGATCAAGCCGACTATGAGCGGGCGCGGGTCTTTCTCACCAGTGCCCGGGCCGAGCTCGCTGCGGCTCAGAAGGAAGTTGATCGGGCACGCCAAATCGTCGTCGAGCAAGACGCTCAACTGCCGACGGTCGAGTCATGCCGAGAAGAGCTCGACGAACTCGACCGCGAGATCGCCCAGCTCGCCTTGAGCTTCGGCCAGCTACGCGAATGAGCGTCTTCCTCTACGGCGCTCGCTGTCGGTCGTCGTTAGCGAAGCGTCGGAAGGGCAAGGCGCGCAGCGATACCCGCTCCCGACGATGCATCGAGCTCGCGCCTCGCCAGCGTGATCAGACCGGCGAGCGACGAAGGATGACCGAAGTGCCATCCTTGGCCATGGGGTATCCCGGCTGCGGCCGAAAGATCCCGCTCGCGTTGGGTCTCGACACCCTCTGCGAGTGTGACGATGCCGAGATCTCGTGACATCGACGCCAACGCAGTAAGGATCCGGCGAGCCTTGTCATCGGTCGCCATCGCTCGAACCAGCGAACGATCGAACTTGATGGCATGAATGGGAAAGCGGGTGAAGTAGCCGAGCGCATTGTGACCCGTGCCGAAGTCATCGAGCGCGATCGCCGCGCCGGACCCGGCCAGCGTGCGCAATGTGGCTTCGGCAGCGTCGCCGGTCTGAATTTCCGAGGACTCGACGACCTCGGCGATGAGGTCGCGGGTCTCGAGTCCGTGGGCGTTGCACGAACCGATGAACGAGGTAGCGCAGCCGGTCCACGCCAGCTGCGGGCGCGACAGGTTGACCGAGAATGTCAGGGCGCCGGCAGAGGCGATCATCGTGCGTGCATACGCCAGGTCGCCGGCCACGCGATTCAGGCTCCACTCGGTGAATCGATCGACGCGACCCGTTGCCTCGACTCGCTCCAGCAGGAGCTGAGGCGGCACGGCACCGTACTCGGGGTGGTTCCAGCGCACGAGCGCTTCGGCACCCAACAGATCACCGGTCGCCAGGCAGCGAATCGGTTGGTAGTGGTAGTCAAGCAAACCCCGTTCGAGCGCGGCGTCAATCTCGCGGTCGATAACGGCGACGAGCGCGGCTCGACTGCGGATTTGGGCGTCGGCCCGGGCGATGCCACCTCCACCGCGCTTTGCCGAGTACAACGCTTGATCGGCATCCAGGAGTAGCTGACCTGCGGTTGATCGGGCGTCTTCGGCCGACGCGATACCAATACTCAGGCGTGGAGCAATACGGACCGCGCCCAAGGCGATCGGCATCGCGCAGCTTTCGACCATCGCTTCGGCGACAGCGGCGGCCCGATCGCCTTGCGGGTCCTCGCGAATCATGACGAGGAACTCGTCTCCTCCCAGGCGGCCAAGCGCATCGCTCGACCCGAGGAGTCGCTCCATGCGGCGAGCGACCAACCGAAGCACCTGGTCGCCGGCCTGGTGTCCGTAGGTGTCGTTCACCGTCTTGAATCCGTCCATGTCGATGAACAACAACGACGGCAACTTTGGGTCCGACGCGAACGCGGCGCCAACTACATCGAGCACCGCCTGGCGCGCCATAACGCCCGTCAGGTCATCGGTAGCAGCCCGAGTACGTTCTCGTTCTGCCAGTTCATGCACATTCATGAACGAGGCAATGAGCGAAGCGATCGCCGAGATCCGTTGCTCATCGATCGCCGTGAACCACCCCAGCTGCGAGTTGCCGAGATTGAGTGTTCCGAGGCTCCGGCCATTGCTCACCATGGGAGCGACGATCGCCGATCGCAATCCCCCGCTGCGCAGGACAGGTGCTTCGACATAGTCGGTTCCGTCGAGATCGCCGACAACGAGCACCTGCTGTGATCGGAATGCAGCGCCGACGAGCGAACCGTCGATCGGCAGGTCGGCACCGGGCTGCATGACGAGATCGCCGCCAATCGCGTGGATCGACAGTCGGTCGTCACCATGTGGCAGCGACACGCTCGAGCGTTCCCCACCAATGATCTTGGGCAGCCACTCCGCAGCAATGCGAAGCACTTCGGCCTGATCACCGGCGCGTGCGATTTCCTCGATGAACCCAGGAGGAAGCGCGATGGCCCCGGACTCCGCACGCATGATGTTCCCTTCGGTCCATCTGCCCCTCGCGATAGCTCGGCGCCCAATTATGTAAGGCGTTCGACACAAGAATGGGTGTTAGGGACTATGCATTGCCCGGCGTCTCGACCGACAGACCAGACCTACGCAGCGATGGGCAAACCCACCCAATTGACCGTCGCCGCCATGACGCTTTGTTAGCTTCGGGCCAAATGGCCCCGTCGAAAATCGGCATTTCTCTGCGACGACTCATGTTGTCCGGACGCCGCCGATGGAGCCGTGACCACACTCATCCCAGGAGAGGAAGCCCACAATGACGTGGCTCGATGACCAAGGGATCGCCCACGACGGAGAACCGCCAGCCGGCTATCGCATGCTCGGCGGACGCTGGTATCCCGGCGAAGACGACCATACCGTCGTTCCCCACCGCCAGACGGTGCGCGAACTTCTCAACGCCCGCTAACCGACGCGTTCGGCACCGATCGGGGTGCTGGCGATGTCAGTTGAACTCGATGAGGCCGCGAATGTTGATCCCCGCGTTCATGTCCGCATAGCCCTGGTTGATCTCGTCGAGTGAGTACCTACGGGTAATCAGCTCGTCGAGTTTCAGCTTGCCCTGGCGATACATCATCAATAGCTCGGGGATGCGGAAGTTCGGGCTCGCCGAACCGAAGATCGTGCCGCGCAGCTCCTTTTGCGAGAGTGTGAGCCGAGCTAGGTCGAGCTTGACGTCTTGTTGGGCCATCGGCGCCACGGCCGTTGCCACCACCGTGCCGCCCTTGGCCGTCAAGTCCATTGCCGGCTGCACCATGTCGCCGGTCAGTACCCCAGGCGTCAAGATCACCGCATGTGCCATGCGACCCCACGTGATGTCGTTGACGAGCGCCACGGCGTCTTGCATCGACGTTGCCGTGTGCGTTGCCCCGAACACCATCGCCGTCTCGCGCTTGAATTCGATCGGGTCCACGGCGATGACATTCGATGCGCCCGCAGCCGCGGCGCCCTGCACCGCGTTCATGCCGATACCGCCGCAACCGACCACGACGACCGTGTCGCCCGGACGCACATCGGCCCGGTTCACGGCTGACCCATATCCCGTCGCCACGCCACAGCTGACGAGACATACGACGTCGAGGGGGATGTCCGGTTCGACCTTGATAACCGATTCCTGCGCCAGCGTCATGTGCTCACTGAAGGTCCCGAGCTGCGCGAGCTTGCCCAGGTTGGTTCCATCGGCCGCATGCGTTCGATAGGTGCCATCGGTGATCATGCCGCCGCCAAAGGTTCGAGCGCCCAGATCACACAAGTTCTGTCGGCCCTCGGCACACGGCGGGCACGACCCACAAGCCGGGACAAAGGAGCAGCTGACATGGTCGCCGACCGCGACCTTGGTCACGTTTGCGCCGACCTCGACGACGACGCCGCTTCCCTCGTGACCGCCGATGATCGGGAAGATCGAGCCGGTCGGCAGCTGGGCCAACAATTCTTCTGGGGGCACCATGTCTCCGGTAACCAGATGCTCATCGGAGTGGCAGAGGCCCGCGTAGGCGGTCTTGACCAGCACTTCGCCTGGGCCAGGAGGGTCCAGCTCGATCTCTTCGACGCTCCATTGCTGACCAATACCGTGCAGTATCGCCGCTCGTGTCTTCAACGGCCGCTCCTCTCCGATCGCCGGTGACGCCAAGCTACTGCACGAGGCAACCGCACCCCGAAGCGCTGTATCCGGCGATGAGCGATTGGGATAGTTTCAGGAGATGCCGAATACGGGAACCTCGCTCTTCACCCATGTGCGCAGCCGATGGTCGACAGGTTCGGTGGCCTCGCTGAATGGACCATGGCGAGCCATCATCGACCCGTACCAAACCGGCTATCTCGGGCTGACCGGCGAGCCGACCCCGCGCGGTTGGTTTCGAGATTTCAAGCCTCGCGACGAAGGCGACCGAGTGGAGTACGACTTCGACCGCTCGATGATCCTGCAGGTGCCCGGTGACTGGAATACCCAACGGCCTGAACTGCATTTCTACGAAGGCACGCTCTGGTATCGCAAGAAGTTCCACGTCAACGACCACGAGACGGGACGCACCTTTGTTCACTTCGGCGCGGTCAACCACACCTGCCGTGTCTATTTCGATGGCGAAGAACTCGCGTACCACGAGGGCGGCTTCGGAGCCTTCGCCGTCGAGCTCACCGGCCGCATTGACCCGGGCGAGCACTCGCTCGTCGTCATGGTCGACGCGGCGCGCACCCCGGAACGGGTGCCCGCCATGCGCACCGACTGGTTCAACTTCGGCGGCCTCCACCGCTCGGTGTCACTGGTGCGAGTGCCCGACACGTTCATCACGAGTGCGTGGCTCACGATGGACAGCGACGGTCGTGTCGTCGGCCACATCGACGTTGACGGTCCTGCGGCCACATCGGTACAGGCGACCGTGGCGATCGAGGAACTCGGCGTCGATGTGTCGGTCCCCGTCGGGCAACGATTCACAATCGCCGAAGAAACCCTCGGTGACTATGAACGATGGCACCCCGGGCGCCCCACCCTGTACGAGGTCGCCTTTACGATCCATGGTGACGGTGTCGCACGCGATCAGGTCACCGAACCCGTTGGTTTTCGCACGCTCGAAGTTCGTGGAACCGACATCATCGTCAACGGCGAGCCGGTTTTCCTCAAGGGCATCGCGCTCCACGCCGAGGCCCCGAGCGGCGGATCACGAGCCAGCGGACCCGACGATGCCGCCACATTGCTCCAGTGGGCCCAGGACTTGGGGGCGAACTTTGTGCGCCTCGGCCACTACCAGCACGACGAAGCGATGGTTCTCGAAGCCGACCGACGCGGCTTGCTCGTGTGGGCCGAGCTGCCCGTCTACTGGGGCATCGATTGGACCAACCCCGACACGCTCGCCAATGCGCTCGAGCAAGCAGACGAACTCGTCGTTCGCGACCGATGCCGAGCGTCGATCGCACTCTGGTCCGTCGCGAACGAGACGCTCCCGGGAGCGGACCGCACCTCGTTCTTGCGAGCCCTCATCGACCGTGTCCGAGAGCTCGACGACACGCGTCTCGTCACTGCGGCCTTGTTCACCCTGCCCGGTCAAGGCATCACCACCCACATCGACGATCCGCTCGGACCGTTCGTCGACGTAATCGGCGTGAATCAGTACTACGGCTGGTATTACGGGAACCGCGACGACATTCCGAATCTGCAGTGGAGCTCGGACTTCGACAAGCCGATCATCTTCAGCGAACTCGGCGCAGGTGCCAAGGCCGGCCACCACGGCTCACCGACCCAGATCTGGACCGAAGAGTTCCAAGCCGCCGTCTACGACGCCCAGATCGCGATGATCGCCAAGCAGCCGGATTGCGCCGGCCTGAGTCCTTGGATCCTCAAGGACTTCCGGACACCGCTGCGGGTGTTGCCCGGGATCCAAGATGGCTACAACCGCAAGGGCCTCGTAAGCGAAGAGGGCGAACGCAAGCTCGCCTTCGAGACGCTCGCGGCGTGGTACCGCACCCTCTAGGTCGCCCTCTCGCGCGGCGAGCTACTCCGTCAGCTCGGCAGCCGTGGTGGCAATGGCAGTCACGAAGAGGTCGACGTCGGCATCGGTGGAGGCGAGATTCCAACAGCCCATCCCGTAGCTGCTCAGGAACACCTGACGGTCGAGAAGCCGTCGATGCAACAGCATCATCGTCGCCGCCTCGTCGCTGGAATGCCGAGCATCTCGATACGTGCGGATCTGACGGCGGTTCGGGTGTACGCAAAACAAGGATCCGCGCCCGGTTATCTGCCAGTCCAGGCCCGCCTTGTCGAAGGCTGCTTGGAGTCCGGATCGCGCCCGATCGCCGATGGAATCGAGCCGGGCAAAGGCTGCGTCGTCGAGCTGTTGCATGCACGCGAGACCTGCGGTCATCGTGATCGGGTTTGCGGTGAACGTGCCACCCGAAGGCACTGCGGCCCGCTCGCCGCCCTGCTTTGCGAAGACCGACATCACCTCGCGCCGACCGCCGACACCCCCGACGGGAAACCCACCACCGATGATTTTCGCGAGGCAGGTGAGGTCTGGCTCGATGCCTACGAGTGCTTGCGCCCCAGCCGAGCCGAGGCGGAAGCTGATGACTTCGTCGAGGATCACGAGCGCCCCGACCTCGCGGGCGGTCGACACGATGGCGTCGACGAACGCCGGATCGATCGGTGGCATGCCGACTCGGCTGGGCATCGCGTCGAGCAATACCGCGGCGCAGCGCTCCCCTGCTTCTCGGATCACCGTTTCGGCTGCGGCCGCATCGTTGAACGGAATGATGCCGACCTCGTCACGCAGCGAAGCAGGTGTTCCCGCGGCGTACGCGATGGTCTCGGGGGCGTCGGGCGCACCCCACTCGGATGGGTCAGGATCGAGACTCGCCTCGGCATGGTCATAGGTGCCGTGGTAGCTGCCTTCGACTTTGACGATCATCGGGCGTCCGGTGAACGCCCGGGCGGCCTTGATTGCCCCCATGACCGCTTCGGTGCCCGAGTTGCAGAAGCGGATCTGGTCGATGGTCGCCACCCGTTCGCAGATGAGTTCCGCAAGCTCGATCTCGACCGACGTCGCGAGCGAGTATGCGGTGCCGCGATCGAGCTGGGCACGCACGGCCCCGTCGATCGCCGGGTCGGCATGCCCCAAGATGATCGACGTGAAGTTGTTGTTCACGTCGAGGAGGCGACGCCCTTCGACATCGGTGATCCAGGCACCCTTGCCTTCGGCGACATAGACCGGGTGGGGTTCGGTCAACACCGTCGCCCGGGACGCGCCACCCGGGATCGAGCGCTGCGCCCGGTCGAACAGTTCAGCGGAACGGCCGTTGCTCGAGCTCATGGCACTCAGGACTCAGCGACAGCTTTGAGGTTCTGCAGCGTGGTCTCGATGTTGCCCAGCAGCATCTGATGGCGGCCCATTTGCTGGAAGCGTTCCTCGGCCAGGATGGGTGCATCGAACGACTCGGTGACTCGGCACCCCGAGTCGGTTGCCTCGATCGCGTAGCTCCACCGCGTCGGCGCGTCAGGTGATGGCACTTCGAATGCCCAGGCGCGTCCTGGTTCCGCCTCGACGACGTTGACGGCGACGTCCCATTCGTTCTCACCGGCCCGATTGAAGCCGCGATAGCTCGCACCGACCGCGGGTCCGGTGGCACCGCCTTCCCATTGCGCCTTGTAGCACTCGGGACTCAAGTCACTGATGCGCGACAGATCTGTGAGGATGCCGTAGACGGCGTCGGGGCTCGCGTTGATGTCGATGCTTGCGCTTCCGGTGGTCTCGGTCATCACGGTCTCCAATAGGCGGCGAATGTGGCTGGTGACGGACGTGACCGTAGTCCGGAGCCGAGTTGGCCACCCAGAGCACGACGGTGGAGCGGCACGGATTCCGGCCGGCTGCAGACGGTTGGGTACGTTCGATGCACCGACGAGACAAGGATTCGCACCATGGCGACCAATGGAGCAGCATTCCCTACCGGGACCGGCCCTCAGGCACCGTGGCGTATTGGGGTCGATGTCGGTGGCACCTTCACCGACTTGGTCCTCGCCGACGCGACCGGCAGAACGTGGGTCGCCAAGGTTCCCTCGGTGACGGCTGATCCGAGCCGCGGTGTGCTCGACGCGGTCGAGCGCATCGCCGTCGAGCTCGGCGTCCCCGAGGCGCAGGTGCTCGCCTCGTGCACGCTCTTTGTCCACGGTTCGACCGTGGCAACGAACACGATGCTCGAGGGCAAAGGCGCTCCGGTCGGGCTTGTTTGCACCGAAGGTTTTCGCGACGTCATCGAAATCCGTCGGGGCCTGCGCGAAGACCAATGGAACCATCGAGCGCCCTATTCGCCTCCGCTCGTTCCCCGCTATCTCCGCCGCGGGATCGGCGAACGCATCGACGCCGACGGCAGCGTGCATCAACCGATCGCCATCGGCGAGCTCGACGAGATCCTCGACTCGTTCCGCGACGAGGGGGTTCAAGCGATTGCTGTCGCGCTCATGAACAGCTACGCAAACGATGCCCACGAATCCGATGTGGTCCGCGCAATCCACGCGAGCGGCGTCAGCGACTGGGTGACGGCGTCGGCAACGGTGTCACCGCTCATGGGCGAGTACGAGCGGACTTCGACCGCCGTCGTCAACGCAACGCTCATGCCCGGCATCGTCGGCTACCTGCGCTCCCTCGAGGCGGAACTGCAAGCGCGAGGCCTGACCAATCCGTTGCTGCTCATCCAATCGAACGGCGGGGCTGCATCGGTAGACCAGCTCGCCGACCGACCGGTCAACCTTCTGCTCAGCGGACCGGCCGCCGCGGTCGGTGCACTCAACTTGTACAGCAGATCGATCGACACATGGGCCTCGGCCCACCCCTCGACGGACGACGAGACCGAGCCAGGAAACGTCATCTCGATGGAGATCGGCGGCACGTCATGCGACGTGATGCTGATGTCGGATCGCGACGTTGCCACACGTGACGACATGAGCATCGCCGGCTACCACGTGTCGACCCCGGCCATCGATATCCACACCATCGGCGCTGGCGGCGGGACCATTGCCGGCGTCGACGATGCTGGGCTGCTCTACGTAGGACCCGAAGGCGCCGGGGCTGACCCGGGACCCGCTTGCTACGGGCGCGGCGGCACGCTCCCGACGGTCACCGATGCGCATCTTGTGCTCGGTCGATTGCGCCCCGGGAAGTCGGCCGGGGGCACGCTCGACCTCGATCTCGACGCAGCGACCGAGGCAATTCGAGTGCACGTGTCCGAGCCACTCGGCATGACGGTGGAACAGGCTGCGGCCGGCATCGTCGAGCTGACCGAACAGCACCTGCTCAGCGCGGTCGAGCACATCTCGATCGAGCGTGGGCACTCCCCTCGGCGTTTCACGATGGTCGCGGCCGGCGGGGCGGGCCCGATGCATGGGGCCCAGGTCGGCGCCGGCTTGGGATGTCGGCGGGTCTACATCCCCCGCGATGCCGGCGCGCTCTGTGCGATCGGCATGCTCCACGCCGACATTCGCCAGGACTTCACTCGGGTCCTGATCGGGTCGCTCGATGAGATCGATCCGGCCACCGTGCACGACGCGTTCGCCGACATGGCGACCCGTGCACTTCGGGTGATGGAACACGAAGGGTTTGTCGCCGACGACGTGGCGCTACGCCACGAGCTCGAGCTGCACCATCCAGGTCAGATCTGGAGCGTGCGCGTCGCTCTGCCCGAAGCACGGCTCGACGTGGCCGAGGCGAGAGCGGCGTTCGAGGCCGAGTACGAGCGCCTCTATGGCCATGTCCAGCACGAGGGCACGATCATGGTGGCATCGTTGCGCCTCACCGCGTCGGGCTCGACCGGCGGGGTCGCCACGGTCGAAGCCCCGGACCACGACGGTGATGTGGTGCCGATTGCCACCCGACCCGTCTACTTCGCGAACCAGGGTTGGGTCGACACGTCGATTTACGACGGCCAGCTGCTCGGGCCCGGAGTGAGCATCAACGGGCCCGCGCTCATCGAGGAGTTGACGACGACGGTCGTGGTCCGGCCTGGCGACACGCTGTTGCTCGACCAGCGCGGGAACTTCGTCGTCGATCTGGCGCCCACACGGCACACGATGGCTAACGGCGACTCGGGCCATGCGGAAGACGGGCTCGATCCCATCATCTTGGCGCTCATGCAGAACCGGCTTGACCAGATAACCCGGCACATGGGCTGGGTGATGACGAGAACTGCTCGCAGCACGATCTTCAGCCAGAGTCACGACTTCAGCTGTTTCATCACGACCCCAGACGGCACACTCGTGGCCAATGCCGATGGCATTCCGATTCATACCGGCGGCGGCGGGTTCGCGGTCCGGGCGCTACTCAACCGGTTCCAAGGGCGCATTGACCCCGAAGACGTGTTCCTGCTCTCGGACCCCTACGTTGCCGGCGGTAACCATCTGCCGGACTGGGTGATTGCCCGCCCGATCTTCGTTGGGGACCTCTTGGCCGGCTTCTGCTGCAACCGTGCCCATCAGAACGACATTGGCGGCGGTCTGGCCGGCACCTACAACCCGCAAGCGACCGAGATCTGGCAGGAAGGAATCCGGCTTCCGGTCCTGAAACTGATCGAGCGTGGGACAGTCCGCGACGATCTGTGGGAGCTCCTCCTCATCAACTGCCGGACACCGGAGCTCCTCGACGGCGACCTCTTGGCCATGATCGGTTCGACCCGCATCGGCGGTGAGCGTGTCCAGGCTCTGGTCGAGGAGCTCGGCGACGACGCCTATCTTCGCTACCTCGACGGCGTACTCGACCACGCCGATCGCCGCATGCGCACCGCGATCGCCGGACTTCCCGACGGCACCTACCTGGGCGAAGACCATTCCGACAACGACTGCTTTGTTGCCACCGACATCGCGGTCCGGGTTGCGGCAACCGTCGAAGGTGATCGGCTCACGCTCGACTTCACCGGCACCGACCCGCAGATCGAGGGTTTCAAGAACAGCTCGCTGGCCAACACCTATTCGTCGGCCTATCTCGCGATTTCGTCCTTCTTCGACACGTCGATCCCGCGGAACGAAGGCACCTATCGCGGTGTCACGATCATCGCCCCCGAGGGGTCCATTGTGAACGCCTTGGCGCCCGCACCAATGACGATGAACACGGTCTATGTGGCCCACGAGATCGTGATCGCGGTCTGGCAGGCCCTCGCCCAAGCCCTTCCCGAGCGGGCGTGTGCGGCATGGTCCAAGACGATGCACGGGCACGTCGCCGGCAAGCGCGACGACGGCACCACCTGGGTCATGTATCACTGGCATGCGATGGGCACTCCGGGGGCGACCGCCGAACGAGACGGGTTCGCGCAGATGGGTCATCTGATCAGCTTGGGAGGCCTCGACATCCCCAACCTCGAGTTCCACGAGCAGCAGTTCCCGGTGCGCTACCTGCGTCACGAGCAGCGTTGCGACAATGCCGGTCCCGGTAGCCATCGAGGTGGAACCGGCGTCGTGTACGAAGCCGACGTGCTCGAACCTGCGATCTGGTCGTTTCGGGCCGAGGGGCTCGGCTCGGTCAGCGGACACGGCGTGCAAAAGGGCGGCGACGGTGGTGTGGGGCGCGAGTGGATCGACCCCATTGACGCCGAGCGGTTCGAGCCTCCGAAGTACGGCGTGCAGCGCCTCGGGCCGGCCCGCATGATCGCGTGGACGCCTGGCGGGGGCGGGTGGGGCGACCCGTTCGAGCGCGATCCAGAGGCCGTGCTACGCGATGTCCGCGACGGCGTGGTGTCGGTCGAGGCCGCAGCGAACGACTACGGCGTCGTGCTGTCAACCGACCGCCGCGACGTCGACTGGAACGCGACGACCAACCTGCGCACGAACGCCAGCTGACCAGGTGACCGGCGCGCTGATCACCAGCGGCGTTACTCGCCTTTGAACACCGCCGTCCGCTTCTCGACAAAGGCGGCGACGGCTTCCTTGTGGTCCTTGGTCCGCATCGTCGATGTCATGTTCTCGGCCTCGGCATCGAGGGCCGTACCGAGGTCGACGAGCCAGGCACGATTCATGTTTTCCTTGATCGCTCGCAGCGCCAACGGTGCCCGCGTCGCGATGTCCATGCACCACTCCATCGCCTGCTGCTCGAACGGAGCGTCACCGGCCAAGACCTCATTGACGAGCCCGAGCTCCGCGGCTTCGGCTGCGGTCATCCTCGGCGAGCGGAAGTACAACTCTTTCGCCTTGGATTCACCGACCAGGCGGGTGAGGAACCACGAACCGCCAAAGTCACCAGACGCTCCGATGCTGGCAAACGCGGTCACGAGCAAGGCCTCGGGCGACGCGATGCGCAGGTCGGCCGCCAAGGCGATGGACAGGCCAGCTCCCGCGGCCGCCCCGGGAATCGCGGCCACCACGGGCTTCGGATATTCGTGCATGGCGAGCGACACCTGACGCTGGCGTCGCTGGAGGTCCGCCAATCGGTCCTCGGGCGTCATCTCGGCGCGAAAGCCGGTGCCGGTGGTGTGCGATTCATTCATTGCTTTGACATCGCCACCGGCACAGAAAGCCCCTTGCGCCCCGGTCACCATCACGCAGCGAACCTCGTCGTCATCGCGCATGTCGGCCAATGCAAGGTCGATCCCCGAATACATCTCGTGGGACAACGCGTTGCGTCGTTCGGGCCGGTTCATCGTGATCACCCCGACCCGGTCCTCGACGCGGGCAAGGAGGTGGTCGGTTCCGGTAGCGATGGTTCGTGCCATGCCGTGACCTTACCGACCGGTCCGCGCCCGACTCCAGCCACCGTCCCGAAGCCCGGCTTCGCCTAGTAGTAGCGTCACCTGCACCGTGGATCTCAGGGAGGAGCAGACCAGCGGACGCGACGACGCGCCCGAGACACCGCGCCGACCTCGGCGCTTGTTGGCGCGCGCCAGCTTGGTGATCGTGCTGATGGGTCTTGGCGCCGCCGTCGCCGTTCTTGTTTCTTCGGCCATGGCGGTGCGGTACGAGGCCAGCGCCAACGTCAGCTTGCCTGGTCGACTCGATGCCACAACGCTGCTTTCGGCAACCGGCCAAACCAGCTTCTCGGGAGCCGATGGGCAACAACTTGAGATTGTCGCCCTGGCCGACGGCATCGAGTTTCTCGGCCGTGGCGGCGACCCTGAACTCGCAGCCCGGACCGCAAACGGTGCCGCAACCGCATTCGTCGACTCGGTAGCCGATGACGCCGTCACCCTGTCGGTCCCGGCGACCGCCCCGGCGAGCCCGTCGTCGCCTCGGCGGCTCCAGAACGCGCTCCTCGGCGTCGGCGCGGGCGCACTGCTCGGCTTGGTCATGCAAGCGGGTCTGCGCCCTGCTCGCCGCGACGAATCGGTCGAGTATCTGCCCAATTGGACGGCTGAAGACACGTCGAGCAAGGCCGCCCCGACCCAACCCTCGAGTATCACTGAGCCATCCGACGCCGAGGCTGAAGCGGGCACGGCGACCGCCGACATCAACGCCGGATCGCCCCGCCCACGACCGAGATCCTTTCAAGATGCCGCAGACCCCAGCACCAAGACGCCGCCAAACACTCCGGTCACCACCGACTTGGACTACACCGTTGCAGAACCACTCTGGGCCGACGACAAGCCGTCCCCCATCACGATTCCCGGCACACCCAGTCGCAGCGATGAACCCGACCATGGGTCCAAGGCTGACACCCACGGGGCCAGGGCGAGCGATAACGAAACGGCGCCCGCGGCGCCTGGCGACATGACCGACCAACCGGAGCCAACTCTCGCCGCGACCGACGACAGCCAAGTTGACGACGATCGCCGCGATGACATCACCGACATCACCGACGCTGAGATCGAGGATCCTGAGACCGAGGATGCCGAGATCGACGACGCGGAGATCGGAGCCGCCGACACTCCCGATCCGGGCGTGGTGCCAGCGGCCGACCTGGTGACCAGCGAGAGCCCGGACGAGGGCACCAGCGTCGGCGACGTCGACCTTGACGAACCGCTTGTGCCCGAGGGCGCGAGTCGTGGGTTCCGCGACCTCGTCGACCGAACCAGTGCGAATCTGGACCCGTTGATCGATCGGTTCGCGGTCGACGAAGACCAATTCGAAGAAGATCTCGACCTGGTGACGTCGACGCAGCCCGGCCAAGCGGCGGCCCAACCGATAGTCGATGACGGTGAACTCGTGGCCCAGATCGCCTTCCTCGGAGACGAGGTCGCGAACTACCAGCGCCGTATCGACGACGAGCGCTCCCGCCACCTCGATGAGCGCGCCGCGCTGATCGCCGACCATGAATCCTCTCTCGAGCGGCTCGAGACCGACCTCGATCGAGCACATGCCGAGATTGAACGGTTGCGTGACCGCCGCGATCAGGCTCGATCTCAGCTCGAGGATCGAGTGAGTGAGCTCGAAACCTCGCTGCACGCCGCACAGGACCAGCTGGAACGAGCGCAGCGAAACGCCAAGGCCGAGGCCGGGCAACGAGCGGCCGCGAACGAAGACCTCTCCAGCGAAGTCGACTTTCTTCGCAGCGAGATTGAGCGCTACCAGCGCACGCTCGACGACGAGCGTGTCTCCCACAGCACGGCGATTGCCGCGACCCGACTGGAGAACCAAGAGGAGCTGGATCGCACACATCGCGAGCATCGAGAGACGCTGAACCAGCTCGCCCAGACGAACCGCAACTTCCTCACCACGCAACGGAACGAGGCAGAGGCCGTCATCACCGAGCTCGAGGCTGATCATCAGCTAGCGCTCGATGCCGCGCACCAGAGCTACGAACAGCGGCTCAACGAGGCTCGCCACAGCTACGCCGAGCGGGTAGCAAAGATCGAGGAGCGCACACAGGCTGAGTTGCAGCGCCAACGCTCAACCGAGGTCGATGAGCTTCGCGACCACCTCGAGGCAGCCCTCGAGGACGCTCGGTCCTCGCATCGCCGAGTCGCCGAACTCGAAGGCGAAGTTGCGGACTCGGATCGTCGCGTCGAGCAGGCGCAGCTTGCCCATGCCCAGGCTGAGCGGCTCGCGAGCGAGGAGCAACGCCAACTGGTTCGCCGCAACGAAGAACTCACCGACTTGCTGAACCGCACCGAGCAGCGTCTTGCCAATGAGCGCCAACGCACCAACGAGGTCGTGCGAAACTTGTTGCGCGAGTCCGCTTCGGCGGCGTCGGCGGCCGACTGGGCACGTCAGGGAGACAGCGAAATCCGCGACGAGATCGAGGCCACGCAACGCAGGGAGCTCGCCATTTTGCAGCAGCGGCTCCTTGCGCTCGAACAGACCGCAGCCGAGCGCGAAGCGTCCCTCGAGGCCACAATCGCCGATCTTCGCCAGCGTCTCGGAGCCTCCCCAAACGCTTGATTCCTAGCAACTAGTGTCTCAAAACGTGAGTGACAGGGGTTCTGCGGCGTCGCTCGAGGCCTTTGCCTCGCGCTGGGTGGTCGCTGGTTTCGCGCTCGCCGGGCTCGTCATCGGGCTGTTCATTTTCAGTGTCCGTGAACCCGTCTACGAGGCCCGGACCATTGTCAGCGTGAACAATCCGCTCGGCACGATGGGCGACGAGGTTGCGCTGATCACTTCCGATCGAGTGCTCTCGCCGGCTACCGCATCGCTCGGCTTCGCTCCCGATATCGAGGTCGAGCCAAACGACGTTGCCGACCTTCTGAGCATCATCGTGCGCGCCAACGATCCCGACGATGCCGCCAACGCCGCGAACTTGGTCGCCCAGTTCTACGAGCAGTCGCAAACTACAACGTCGGTGCGCGTCGCCGACCCTGCTGAACCGAACCCGACACCGGTTGCTCCTAGCCGCATGGCCCATGTGCTCCTGGGATCGCTCTTGGGCGCAGCCGTGGGCTTCGCGGTCAGCGCGGGACGAAGCTTGCGAGCTGCGCTGCCAACTCGGACCCGATCGGAACCCGCAGAGCGGCCCGCACCGATCCGCCCGGCAATGGCCCCGTCGGCTGGTTTGAGCACCCTGGCCGAAGCACCCGACGATGCGCCAGGGCCGTTGTCAGCCCATGCGGCCGATGATGTCGCGGCTGAAGTCACAGCCAATGATGTCTTCGTCGGATCGCAAGCCCCGACGCTCGATGTGCGCGGCGACTACGCGATCGTTACCCCTGCAGGCGCTCCCGATGCTCCCCTTTCCAGCCCATCGGCCCAGTCCGGCCCACCGGCCCAGTCCAACCCGCCGACATCGCGTTCATCCGATGCCGTCTCTTCCGAAAGATCACCGATGTCCAATCGTGCTCCGACGACCACCGCGGCTCCCTTTGGGGGGCGCACCCCCGTCAGCGAGCGTGCTCCATCGAGTGCGCGCGTCGACCTGGTAGTCGGACAAGCGGTTGCCGACGACATTCGGATCATCGGAACGGCATCTGGGCCGACCGAGCCCGCATCGCCCGATGACTCGCGTTCAAATGCGTTCTCGTCTGCGGCGAGTTCGATGGTGGCCCGCCCACCTGCTTCATCGACGGCCTGGCGATCAGCCGACGAGGTGCCCGACCAGAGCTCCGAGACCGCTCACTCGCAACCGCCATCGCGCGCCGAGGCGCCCGTCGATGCCGTTGCCGCCCCAATGGCCATCCCCGAGCCAGAAGAAGCCATGGTTCGTGAACCACACTCGGAGATCCGGGCACGCATCGATGCTGAACGCGAGCTCGAAGAGCTGCGCACGAGCTACGAGGCGCGCATCAATGATCTCGTTCTCGAGCACACCGAGACGCTCGGCAACGTCGAGGCTGACTTCGAACGCCAGCAGGGCGACCTCAAGCGCGAACTCGCCGATGCTCGCAAAGCTGCTCGGATCGCCGCAGCCCAGGTCAAGCGGCTGTCGGGCGATGACCAGCACCGCATCGGCGACCTCCAGGCCCAGGCCGAGGCACTCGAAGCCGAGATCTCCACCTTGCGGGGCCAGCTCGAATCGGAGCGGATCGCCCACGTCCGCGAAATCACGAACGAACGCGATGCCGCGGATCGAGCGCTCGACAATGCGCGACGCGAGTTCCGAGACCAGCTCGACGCGGCCGACCTCCTCAACCGTCGCTCACTCGCCGATAGCCGCACGGAGCTCGACGACCTGCTCGCGGCAGGTCGCGCCGAACATCAGGCCGCGCTCGACCGCCAGCACACCGAATACGACCAGGCGCTCAATCGCGAGCGTGATCGTCACAAGGCGGACCTGGCCCGACTAGCCGAACGTCATCGCGAAGAGATGACCAAGGCCCGGGCGCTTGCGGAACAAGAGACGACTCGTCAGGTGCGCCTCACCAAGCAGACGATCTCGGACCTCCGAGCGGCTGACAAGCGCCAGACGACCGAGCTCGAAGAGCTACGTCAAGCCGAGCGTCAGTACCGGGCGGAACTCACCAATGTCCGCAAGCAGCTGCGTTTCGCACAGCAAAAACACAACGAGACCGAACAGACGTTGCGCGACGAGCTTGCGATGGCCAAGAAATCGCTCACTGGCGAAAAGGAGCGCAACGCCGCTCTGCGAGACGATGTCGTACGCCGCACGGCCGAAGCGCATCAGGCCGTCGATCGAGCGATCGAGGATCGGTCGACCCAGCTGGCCGAACTCGAGGCGCTCGTTGCCAAGCACCGGAACCACGCCGAGGAACGGGTACGCGAAGCGACAGCGTCGGCCGAAGAACGCGTGCGCGAGTCCGCCCGACGCGAGGCCGAACTCAGCGCCCGGATCACACGACTTGAGCGCGAACTAGACGAAATGCGCCGCCCGACCGGCTGATCAATCCGAGCTACACCAGGCCGGCCAGGTGGGCGGTGGTGTTGAACTCGGTGAGCTGGGGCAGTCCCGCGTTGAACCCAATCTGACAGATCGAAGCCTGCCCAAGTCGAGTGCGCCAGGTCGCGTGATCAGTGACATCGAGCGCCCACGCCACCGAGGCCTTGATCGGCGACACGTGGCTGACGACGACCACGTTGCTTCGTTCGGCTTGGGCCACGAGTTCGTCGAGGGCGGTGCGCACGCGGGATCCGAGCTCGTTGAGGGTTTCGCCTGCCGGAGGGCGGAAGTCGAGATCGCTGCGCCAGGCTTGCCAGGTCTCAGCCGGCACGTCTTGAACCGGGCGGCCCTCCCACTCGCCGTAGTCGAGTTCGATGAACCGATCGTCGGTCTCGATCTGGACGCCGAACGCAGCGGCGGTCTCTTGCGCTCGCTGTAATGGGCTGGCGATGACCCGGTCGACGTCGCCCAGCCACGCAGCGGCCGCAGCCGCTTGCTGGCGGCCAAGCTCATCGAGCGGCGGGTCAATGCGGCCTTGCAGAAGCCCACGAGCATTCGCCTCGGTTCGGCCGTGGCGCAACATGATCAGCATTGGTTCTCCTCTTGAACACGTTCGGGCACCGGTGGTCGGCTCATCGCAACGCGGCCCGGTCGATGTGGCCGGTCCGAACAAACAGGTCACGGCGGTCCGGCTGCGCCAGGCCCAGGCGGCGAACAAGCCACACGAGAACGACAAGCCCGACGATCTCGAGCACGATCGCCAGACCGGCTCCTGGTGTTCTCGGTTCCTGGCCTGCCAGGTCGAACCCGAGCGCCGGCCACCAGAACAGTTCGCCGCTGGTGAAGGTCGCCGCGAGGAGCAGGTGCATGAACATGCCGATCGCGAGGCCAAGCCAGCGGCGCTGTCGCAGCCGCTGACCACGAAACGCCACCATGACGGCGCACATCACCAGCACCGGAGCCAGCACGCTGTGCAGCACCGACGGCGGTGCCCAGAGACGGTCAAGCCATGGCACGACCGAGCCGAGCATGACGAGGCGATAATCCAGCAGCGGTGAGTCGAAGACCATCAGGACGAGCGCGAACGACACTCCGAGGAACCAAAGGAACATTGGGGCGTCAGTCGCGTACGAGGATGCGTTCGCACTCCGGGCAATGCAGCACCGCGTCGCTGGGTTCTTTGCGCACACGGTCGTAGTCGACGGCCGAAAGTTGCAGATGGCAGCCCTCGCAGGTTTTCTGATTGAGGCGGGCGATGCCGACCCCACCCAGATCAGCCCGGCAACGCTCGTATTCGGCCACGAGCGGCGCTTCGACGTCGACAATCGCGTCGGCCCGTGCCGCCGTTTCGGCCTCGATCTGCGCATCGATGGTGGCTTCGCTGTCCGCAAGCGATTGTGCGACGGTTGCCCGTCGGGCCGCGACCTCAGCGAGCTTGGCGTCGAAGTCTGCCAGCTCAGCGTCGACCGGCTCGATCGCCTCCATCAGCTCGAGAACCTGATCCTCGATCCCCTCTTGGCGTTCGGCAAGCACGTCCAGCTCTGCCTGAATGGCTTGCAGGTCCTTGTGCGCGGTCACCGTGCCGGAGTAGAGGCGTTCGTTCTCCTTGTTGCGCCGTTCTTCGATGAGGGCGACGTCGTCTTCGTGGCGCTTCTGCTCGCGGCCGAGGGCATGGCGTCGTTCGGCCGCTTCTCCGCGTTGCGTCTCGATGTGAGCTCGCTCTTCGTCGCAGTCGGCCAACGCCTGAAATTCGGGCAGCACGGTGCGCTGATGGCGGAGTCGATCGATCGCCGAATCGTGTGCCTGGACAACCAAGAGCTGGGCAAGCGTCATGCTCTCAGTGTGGCCCGTCCAGCCCCCGCATGCAGCATCTCCCGAAATTGATGCCCTTTGGGGGTGGCGGAGACCCCCAAACTGCCTCAATTTCGGTTGAGGCGGCGGGTTCGCTAGGGGGCCGAGTAGCAGGTATCGATGGCCCCGTCGCCGTTGGTGTCCTTGCCATAGGGGAAGCCGGCCGGACACGGATTGTTCTGTTGCTGCTGCCCACCGACGAACTGGCAGACATCGGGACGACCGTCACCGTTGGTGTCTTGGGGCACATAGCCAGGATCGCACTGCGTTGACTGTTGGGCTTGTTGGGCCGGGTCGGGTGCGCACGTGTCGGCGAAGCCGTCGCCGTTGATATCGACCGGCCGCGCCCCAGGATTGCACTGCACGCCCCGTTGTCCGGCGGCCCCTGCCCCGGCACCGGATCGACCGGCAAACGCCGGATTGCAGAACTGTTCGAGCAGCACCCCGTTCTCGGTCTCAAAGGCTCCACACCGCACGTAGCCGTAGGCACCCGGATTGACGATGCACTGGTCCACGGTGCCATCACCGGTGGTGTCTGTCGGCGAGTAGCCGGGATAGGCCGCACACGGGTTCTGCGAACTCAGCTCGCCATCTTCGCGAATGAAGCGTCCGGGCCGCGAAGGCTCGGGACAGTCGGGGAAGGGAACCGACTCGAGCTGCTCGTGATAGGCGTTCATGAACTGGCCCCACGCCTCGGCCGGATAGGACCCGCCGGTGACATTTCGCCCGCCGACGTTCTCCATCTCGACACGTGCTTCGGGGTTGCCCATCCAGACGGCGGTGGCGAGCTGGGGCGTGAATCCGACAAACCATGCGTCGCTGAAGTTCTCGGTAGTGCCGGTCTTGCCGCCAGCGGGTTGATCGACCACTTGGGCTCGAGTTCCGGTGCCACGGATCACGTTCTGCTCCAGCACCTCGGTCGCCATGCAGGCGACATCGGCGCCAAGCACGCGGTTGCCTTCGGGGATTCGCTCATAGAGGACGTTGCCCTTCGAGTCCTCGATCCGCTCGATGTAGTACGGCTCGTGGCGCACACCACCATTCGCAATCGTCGCGTAGGCGCTGGCGACTTCTAGCGGTCGGACCTCGGTGGCACCAAGGGGAAGCGACAGGTTGTTGTCACGCTCGGGGTCGAGGTTGACTCCCAGCCGGACCGCCGTCTCAATGACGTTGGGGATCCCGAGGACCTTGCCAAGACGGACGAACGCACAGTTCGAGGAGCGGGTGACCTGGTTGGTCAACGTGTCGACGCTGCCGCCAGAGTTGCCGAAGTTCGTGACCTCGTAGATCGGGTCGACGGCGCCGGGGTTGTCGAACTGACACGGCCCGATTCCCGAGACGGTGTCGTCGGGGATGTAGCCGTTCTCGAGGGCCGCCACCAGCACAAACGTCTTGAACGACGAACCTGGCTGACGGTCACCCTGGGTAGCGAGGTTGAACTTGCGGTCCTGAAACCGTGGCCCGCCGACCAGCGCTCGCACCGCACCACTCTCGGGTTCGATCGCGGCGATCGCCATCGTGAACTCGCGGTCGTCAGATGGGTCGAGTTCAGGGACGACCTCGTCGCGAGCCCGCTCGGCCTCGCTCTGGGCCGCCCGGTCATAGGTCGTGTAGATCCGCAAGCCGCCCCGGAAGAGCGCGGTGATTCGCTCATCTCGTGTCTCGCCGATCGCATCGATCAAGTCAGGGCTTTGGTTGGCGATGAGATCGCCGTCGAGAAATCGGCGCCGGACTTCGGCGACGTAGTAGTCCTCGGGCGGGACGTCTTCGATCGTGTTGCTCTTCTCCGGAAGCGGCACTCGGTTGTAGAAGCGGGCTTGTTCTTGGTCGATCGCCCCGACGTCGACGAGCCGGTTGAACACGATCGAACGCTGACGCAGAGCCTCGTCGGGGTTCAGAAACGGGTTGTACGTGGCCGGGCTCGAGATCAGCGAGGCCAGCATCGCGGTTTCAGGCCAGTCGAGTTCTTTGGCGTCTTTGCCGAAGTAGACCTCGGCTGCAGCCTGCACGCCATAGGCGCCCTCGCCGAAGTAGACGCTGTTCAGGTAGGCCTCGAGGATCTCTTCTTTGCTGAGCACCTCTTCCATCCGCCACGACACCACGGCTTCGCGGATCTTGCGAGGGATCGACGGCTCGTCGTCTTCGAGCACCTGTTGCTTCACGAGCTGCTGGCTGATCGTCGAGCCACCTTGGGAGATACCGCCCGCGCCGACGTTTTCGACGAGGGCACGGAACGTCGCCCGAAGGTTCACACCGGGATGGTTCCAGAACTCGGCGTCTTCGACAGTGACAACCGAGGTGATCAGCTGCTCGGGCATGTCTTCGAGGGTGAGCAACTCGCGGTTGGAACCGTCGGTACTGAACCGGTGGATCAAGTTGCCGTCTTTGTCGTAAAGCTCGCTGCGAGTGTCGAGGGCCGACAGCGTGATTTCGAACGCGGCTTCGCCGTCGACAGCGTTCTTGAGATCAAAGATGCGGGGGGCGACGGCGGCACCGGCTGCCACCACCGTCGTGCCAAGCAACGTCACGACGAGGAACAGCCGAATTACCCTCGAGAAGAAGGTCAGCACGCTCCGTACGGTAGCGCTCCGCAGGTCCTCGGAATCGGCACCCCGTTGAGGAACAGTCCCCTAGTGCCTTGTCGCGCCAGCGATGCTGGCGAACCTGGCCCAAAACGTCCGAACGCCCCGCCGAGGGGGAATGGGCGGGGCGTTACTAGCGTCGAAATCCGTTTGGGGGAACATTGGATCTGGACGCTCTGGACTTGGTGAAAACGCTAACGAACTACACCAGTGTTGTCTACGTGACGTCAGCCACAAGGTTTCTACCCACGCGATGGGAATACGCCTGAGACCCGCATGATTGCAACCTTTTTGGGCCCGCGCCGCGACGAGCGCTCCCGGTCTGTGTACAACTACGCACAAGAAATCTAGAGCTGGGTGTAGAGCACGATCGCTGCGATCGCTCCGAGCACCAAGAAGAACGCTGCCGCCTTGGCCGCGGCCTTGGTCACGCCGTACATGAACCCCATCAGGCAAAGGGCGGCGATCGCGCCAAGCACGATGACGAAGGTCATGTTGACGTTGCTCGCCAGGAGCCCCTCGGGGATCCGGTCGACGACCGTGGTCGGCAGTTGGTCCAGTACCGCTTCGGGGACTTCTTCGATCACACCGTTGCGAAGGTCTTCGACGACCTCGGGGAAGCGCTCGCGCAACTCCTCGGGTAGCTGTTCGAGCTCAACGGTGTCTACCTGGCGACTCACGAGACGAGCGTAGGCCGTCGGACGCTGGCACCTGAGGCACCCTTCGATCGTGAGCCTTTGGGGCAACGACGGCTCAATCCGGTTCTGGTCGACAGCGGATGGCGCAGTACGCTGGACGCACGCAGAACTCTGGGAGTGTGTGACATGGTCAAGTCTCTTGACGAAGCGACCCGGCTCATCGTCGAATCGTCGACGATCGAGGCTGGCGATTTCGAGGCCGAGCGCCTGCATCGCAAGCAACGGCTCGCGGCGGGTCTACGCACGATGGGACGCCTGAACCTCGCCGAGGGTGTGGCTGGCCACGTCACCGTGCGCGATCCCGAGTTCCCGGACCGTTTCTGGGTGAACCCGTTCGGGCACAACTTCAAGCTCATGAAGGTCAGTGATCTGATCTGTGTCGACCATCACGGCGAGGTCGTCATCGGCGACCGTCCCGTCAACACCGCCGCCTTCGCCATTCACAGCGAGCTTCACAAGGCGCGCCCCGATGTGATCGCCGCGGCGCACAGCCACTCGATGTACGGACGCACCTTTTCGTCACTCGGTACGCCGCTCAAGATGATCACCCAGGACCACACGATGTTCTACAACGACGTGGCCTATTGCAACGTCGGCAGCGGCACGCCGGTCGTCGATACCGAGATTTCGGCCCAGATGGCCGCCTCGCTCGGAGACAAGAAGGTGATGATTCACCAGAATCACGGCCACATCACGACCGGACAATCGGTCGACGCCGCAGTCTGGTGGTTCGTATCACTCGAACGTTGCATGCAGTCTCAGCTGGTCGCCGAAGCGGCCGGGGACCCGATCGAGGTTTCCCACGAGATCGCCCAGCAGGGCTGGGAAGTCCAGGGCCATGAGCTCGCCGGCTGGTTCCAGTTCCAACCGTTCTGGGATGAGCTCGTCGCTCGCGAGCCCGAGTTCCTCGACTAGCCACGCAGGCGTCGCGTCTCGCTACGGAAGCGTGTCGTCGCCGGTCAGCGGACCGAGCGGCGACGTGATTTCCATCGCAACCTCGGCCACGATGTCGGCGCTTGAGCGCGCAATCGCAAGCCGGTAACTGCCCGCGTCGATATACCAGCCGGGCATTGTCACGGTCGGCTCGCCTCCGCCTCGTGGCATCGCCGCGGCGCCGTCCTTGGTTTCCTCGAGCCGCAGGTGCTCGGTGTTGGCGGGGTTCCAGTACGCAAAGGAGCGCGGCCGCAGCTCCAAGCGAGCCGTCGTGTGCTCCCCTGGCGCCAGATGAACCTTGGCCGACCCGACCAGCACCACGGCGGGACGAAAGAGTGGGGCGTCGTCAGGGGCCCGCAGGTACAGCTGGACAACGTCGCTTCCCGCCCGGCCGCCGGTGTTGGTGACATCGACCTCGATGTTTGCTGATGCGCCATCGCCTACGGCGAGCCGTGGTTCGCTCCACTCGAACGTCGTATAGGAACCCCCATGACCGAACGGGTACCGGGCCGCGAGTTTGCGGGTCTCGTACCAGCGATAGCCCACGAGTAGGCCCTCGGCATAGGGCGTGCGGTTCGACTCGCCGGGGAAGTTGCCATACGACGGCGTGTGCTCGATGCACGCGGGGAACGACACCGCTAGGCGTCCCCCTGGTTCGAGGATCCCGAACAGGACGTCGGCGAGCGCCGGACTCATCTCTTGGCCGCCGAGCCACGCACACAACACCGCTGCCGGCTTGTCGGCCCACGGCATCGTGACTGGGGCGCCGGTGTTGACGACGACGACCGTGCGATCGTTCGCGGCACACACGGCTTCGACGAGTGCGTTTTGGTCGCCAGGCAGCTCGATCGAGTCCCGGTCAACGCCTTCGGTTTCCCACTCGCTGCTCGTGCCCACGACGACAATGGCGACCTCGGCGCTTGCGGCCGCTGCCGCGGCGCGGTCAATGAGATCGGTCGGCACCGGCTCACGGTGGCCGATGAGCGCACCTCGGATGCCGGTGCCTTCGCCCCCGGATAGCTCCACGACGATCTCGACCGTCTGGCCGGCTTCGAGTTCGAGCTCGACCGCGACTTCGACCGAGCCCATCCCGAACAAGGCGCTGCCGCGTTCCAGCGGAGCGGTGACGCCGTCGAGCACGACCTGGCCGTCGATCAACACCCGGCTCGGATCGGTCTGCACGAGGGTGAAGGTGTGAGTGCCGGACTCGGCGATCGTCAGGGTGCCGGTCATACGAGCGCTGAAAGCGGCGGTGCCGATTGCTTCGACCGGTTCGCCTGACCAGATGGCGCGCCCGTCGCGTCGTGTCTCGGTGCCGACGACGTCGCCCGACCAGTCGGGGCTGGCGAAGAAGTCCACGTCGAAGCCAGCGGCCGGACGAACGACCGGCGCGTCTTTGTCGATCACGCATCCGCGTTCGACGACAAGGCGGTCGCCGAGCTGGCCTTGGAGCACCGATGCCAGCGAGGGGCGGCGGTGCGAGGCCAACTGTGCCGATCCGCCACCCATGATGTGCGCCTTGGTGGCGTTGGGCCCGATCAGGGCGACCGAACCGATGTTGGGGTCCAGGGGAAGCAGCCCATTGTTTTCGAGCAAGGTCATTGCTGCGGCCGCGGCCTCGTGCGCGAGGGCCCGGTCGTCTTCATGCTCAATGCCGAGTTCGGGCTCGCCGGTGTCGTCGTCCCACGCGTCGAGTGTCGTGTGTAGATGGACCCGACGTTCGACGATGGCGTCGAGATGGATCTGGGATGCTTCGCCGTTGGCGACGGCCTTGGCGACCGGAGCGCCGAAGAACCGGTCCGGCCCAGGCATCTGCACGTCGAGACCCGCTTCGAGCGATCCGGCGGTGTCACCGGCGCCGAACCAGTCGCTCACGATGAAGCCCTCGAAGCCCCATTCGTCGCGCAAGATGCCGTTGAGCAGCTCGCCGTCTTCGGTGCAATAGGTGCCATTGAGCCGGTTGTACGCGGTCATGATGCCGAGCGATCCGCCATGGCGGATCGCCCATTCGAACGGGGTCAGGTAAACCTCGCGGAGCGTGCGCTCATCGATCACTGAGTCGATGGTGTACCGCTGGTATTCGGCCTCGTTGCCGACGAGGTGCTTCGCCGTCGTCGCGACCCCCTCGGACTGCACGCCGCTGACGAACGCGGCGGCGAGGCGACCGCTCAGCCAGGGGTCCTCGCCGTAGCACTCGAAGCTGCGTCCGTACAGCGGTGATCGGACGAGATTGATGGTCGGGGCGAGTAGTACTCGACATCGCTTCTGGCGCGCTTCGCGGCCGAGCAACTTGCCGATGCGGTGGACGAGATCAGGGTCGAACGTTGCGGCAAGCGCCGAGCCACAGGGCACAGCCATCGACCGAACACCGGAGACGAATTGGCCTCCTCGTGCCCCGTTTGGGCCATCGGTCATCTTGAGCGGAGGCAGCCCCAGGTGCGGGATGCCCGGGACGGTCCAGACATCGCGCCCGGCGGTGAGCGTCGCCTTTTCCTCGAGCGTTAGGTCGGCGAGAGCGTCGGGATCGATAGAAGCAGGCTCGTTCATCAAGCCGCTGATCTTAGGCCGGTTGAGGCACCGATTCTTGCTCGCTGCCATGGTCTTCGTCAGCGTCAGCATCGGGGTCGCCGTCGTCACCGTCGTCGTCGGCGGCTCGTGTGCCGCGGGCTGTGCGAATCGTCGATGCGGCGACGTCACGAACGGTCAAGGTGAACCACAGCACCCACGCGAGGGCGCCGAGCAGCATGGCGCCGCTGGAGAAGAGCGGCTGTTCACCATTGGTGTAGGCCTCGACCACGACCGAGACTTCAAAGGCAACGAGCGCAACGGCCAACATGAGCCAGCGGGTACGGCGCACCTCGTGAATGAACAGCACTGTCCACAGGGCGATGGGCAAGATGATCAGCAGGCCCGAGATCGTGTAGTTGCCACCGAATACGGCGGGGAGGGCGTCTTCGGAGATGTGCAGGAGCTCATCGAGCAAGAAGAACAGTGAGACGAAGCCGCCTGAGCGCAAGAAACGACCGGCCTCGGCACGGCCGGCCTTTCGGGCGACCCATCCGCCGACGAAGCCCATCGCGGTCGCGATCGCCCACTGGATGAGGATCAGTTCGGGCACGAGACGCGCATACCACTCGTCGCCAGATGCCTGCGGCGAGAAGATCTCGTCGACAGGAACAGCGTTCTGGAGGCCAGCGATCGCCAGGATCACGAGCGCGACATCCCACGCAACGATCACGGGCGTAAGGAAGCGCAGCTGGGCGCGTACGCCGTGCATCGATCGACGATTACTCATGTGAGTAAGGTCGGCGAGTCGACCGTCAGTTTGAGGCCCTGAGCCAGACGACCTAGCCGAAGCAGGTGAGCCCGGCCAGGTGGCTCCGGTGGGCAATTGACCTTGGTCAGCCCACCATCGCCATCGCGGCGTAGAGGCCGACGCCGTTGTAGAGCGCGGACTCGTTCACGCGCATCAGGTTGGAGTGGTTGGGTTCGGCTTCGGACGGGTTCGTGTCATCGGGGCACACGCCCATCATCGCCATGGCGCCAGGCACCTGTTGCAGCACGTAGCTGAAGTCCTCGGCGGCCATCACTGGGTCGGCGAGGAATTGGAAGCCGTCGGCGCCGAGGAGCGCGCTGGCGACGTCGCCGACGAGTTCGGCCTGGCCGGCGTCGTTGATGGTGGTCGGGTAACCAGGGATGATCTCGGTCGTGCAGGAGCATCGGTGCGCGGTCGCGGTGCCGTGCGCAACCCGGCCGATCGCTTCGTGCAGATGGCTTCGCACACCTTCGTCAAAGGTCCGGATGGTGCCTTCGAGAAAGGCCGAGGCTGGGATGATGTTGTTCGTCGTTCCGGCTTCGATGTGCGCGACAGTCACGACGGCGGAGTCCGACGCGGCGACCTCGCGAGTCATCATCGATTGGAGGTTGCCGACCAGCGCAGCGGCCGGTGGGATCGGGTCGATGCAATTCTGCGGCGCGGATGCGTGGCCGCCTTGGCCGTTGACGGTGATTTCGAACCGATCGGCGCTGGCGAGCACCGGGCCTCGGCGGGTGGCGATGAAACCATTCGGGGCTGTGGTGGTGACGTGGATGGCAAAGGCCCGATCGACGCCGTCGAGCACACCCTCTTCGATCATGTACTTCGCGCCGTGGAAGCCTTCTTCGCCCGGTTGAAACATGAACCGGACCTTGCCCGTGAACTCGCTCTTGTTGGCGCTGAGCAGGTGGGCGGCGCTGGCGAGCATCGCGACGTGCGTGTCGTGGCCACAGGCGTGCATCTTGCCCTCGTACTTCGATTGGAAGTCGCTCACGAAGTCTTCTTGGAGTGGCAGGGCGTCCATGTCGCCGCGTAGCAGCACCGTCGGGCCAGGCTTGCCGGTGTCGAGGTCGGCGACAACCGACGTCGTCGATTCGCCCAGGGTGATATCGAGGCCGAGCCCGGTAAGGGACTCGACGATCTTCTTCTGCGTCAGCGGCAGATCGAGACCGAGCTCGGGTTCGGCGTGGATGGAACGACGCAGCTCGATCGTCGCATCCTGGAGGCCGCGGGCCTCTTCGAGCAGATCAGCACCGACATTCGCGAGATTCGTCATCCCTCAAGCATGCCAGACCCGCCGTCTGCCGGCCTCGTGCTGGGTGTTCTCTCCCCCGGCCACGACGGCGCCCTGTTGCGCTTCTCTGACACCCGCAAGCGGTTACCAGGCGTCGATGTAGGTGCGGCGGGGTGGACCGCCGATGGGTTCGGGGGGAAGCGAGCGCAGGCCCGACACGATCCAGTCGCGGGACTCGGCCGGGTCGATCACGTCGTCGATGCCGAAGAACTGGGCGCCGTTGACCGCCCGGGCGTTCTCGTAGGCCTTGTCCACCATCTCGTCGAACAGTGCCTTGCGTTCCTCGGGCGTTTCGAGTTCGGCGATGACATTGCGGTAGCCGAGCTTGACGGCGCCTTCGATGTTCATGCCCGCGAACTCCGCGGTCGGCCACGCGACGGTGAACAGCGGTGCTTGCGAGCTGCCGCCACACATCGCCTGGACACCCAGGCCGTACGCCTTGCGGATGACCAAGCCGAACATCGGAACGCTCAGGTTCGCGCCCGTGACGAACATACGAGCGGCATGGCGCACGAGCGCCTCTCGCTCGGCGTCGGGGCCGACCATGATCCCGGGACAGTCCATGACGGACACGACGGGCAGACCGAATGCGTCGCAGAGTTGCAAGAAGCGCGCCCCCTTGTCGGCGCCGTCACTGTCGATCGCGCCGGCGAGATGGTGCGGGTTGTTCGCGATCACGCCGACCGGTTTGCCCTCGATCCGGGCGAGACAGGTGATGATCCCGATCCCGAAGTCCTTGCGGATCTCGAGCACCGAGTCGACGTCGCACAAGGTCTCGATGACTTCTCGCACGTCGTACATGCGGACCCGATTCTCGGGCACGACATGACGGAGCTTGCGTTGATCGTGGGCTTCCCACTCGTCAAGATCACCTTGGAAGTACGAGATGTACTTCTTGCCGACCTCGACCAACTCGGCGTCGTCTTCGACCAAGATGTCGACGACGCCGTTCGGCACTTGGAATGACATGGGACCGACTTCTTCGGGCGTATAGACGCCCAGGCCGCCACCCTCGATCATCGCGGGGCCGCCCATGGCAATGGTCGAGCCCTTCGTTGCGATGATCACGTCGCAACAAGCGAGCAATGCGGTGTTGCCGGCGAAGCAATAGCCCGAGTTCAGCCCGACGAGCGGCACCGTCCCCGAGAGCTTGGAGAACTGGGTGAACGTGTAGGTGTCCATCCCGATCACATTGTGGAACTCGGTATCGCCCGGGCGCCCTCCCCCGCCTTCGGTGAAGATCAGCAGCGGAAGCTTGTGTGTTCGAGCGACCTCGAACAGCCGATCCTTCTTGTAGTGGTTGTGCGTGCCCTGCGTGCCGGCGAGGACCGTGTAGTCATAGGCGATCGCCATACAGCGAGCGGCTTCGGGGCCGAACAGGTCGGCGTTGACGGTCGCCAGACCGCCGATGAGCCCGTCGGCCGGCGTGCGCTCTTGGAGCCACTCCGACGTACGACGCTTGCGCTGCGCGGCCACGACCAGCGGCCCATATTCACGGAAGGAGTCCTTGTCGACCAGCGCCGCGATGTTCTCGCGGGCGGTCCACTGGTTCTTCTTGCGTCGACGTTCGACTGCCGTGGGCCGGTTCTCGTCGAGCGTGAACGACTTGCGCTCGTACAGCTCGAGCAGGTCGCCGCGAATGTGGTCGAGGTCGATCGCTTCGTCGCCGCCCGCGTCGGCGACTTCGACGTCCGCGTCGAGCACGAACACGAGTGGGAAACCTTCGCGGATCACATCGCCCTCGGCGCACGCGACCTTGGTCACGATCCCGGTTCGGTCGGCGGCGATGACGTGTTCCATCTTCATCGCTTCGAGCACGACGAGCTGGGTGCCCTCGCGCACGGCCTGGCCTTCTTCGACCGAGACGGCGACGATCGTGCCTTGGATCGGGGCGGGCAGGCCGACGGACCCGTCGGGGGCAGTGAGCTCAGGGCCATCGTCGACTGCATCGGCCGACGCTGCCCGCACATCGTCGGCGTGCTTGAACAAGGCCATCGGGTCGCTGGTGTCGACCTGGGCACCGGCGAGCCCATCGTCGGCACCCGCGGCTCCGGCCACGTCACCGGCGGCGGCCCACCGCGTCGGAGCATCGGCAGCTGCGGCCACGAGCTCTGCCGCATGCTCGTCGACGAAGCGAGTGTGCATCGCAAACTCGAGCAGCTCCCGCCGCATGAGTAGCGCCCACAGGAACCCGAGGTTGGTCGCGACGCCCTCGATCCGGAACTCGCTCAGGACCCGACGGGCCTTGTTGACGGCCGTGTTGTGGTCGGGGGCCTTGACGATGACCTTGGCCAAGAGCGAATCGAACGCGGTGCTCGTCTGATAGCCGACGTAGCCGAAGTCGTCGACGCGAACTCCCGGACCCGAGGGCGGGTCATAGGCGACAAGCGTGCCGCTCGCCGGCATGACCGAACCGTCGGCTTGCATCGTTTCCATGTTCACGCGGAGCTGGATGGCAGCGCCGGATCCGCCCGAACTTCGAGAGGCGATGCTGTTGAGGTCCCACCCACTCGCAAGGTGCAACTGGGCCGCAACGATGTCGACGCCGGTGATCTCTTCGGAAACGGTGTGTTCGACCTGGAGCCGAGCATTCGTCTCGATGAAGACGAACCGTTGGGCACTTTGATCGAACAGGAATTCGACCGTGCCGGCGTTGCGATAGCTGACCGAGCGGGCGAGGTCACCCGCCGCCATCAGGATCTCGCTGCGGACCTTGGGAGCGAGACGCGGCGCCGGCGCCATCTCGATGATCTTCTGATGTCGTCGCTGAACCGTGCACTCGCGCTCTTGCAGATGTGCGACCGTGCCGCGACCGTCACCCAGGATCTGCACCTCGATGTGACGCGCCTTCGGCAGATACTCCTCGACGAACAATTCACCACTTCCGAAGGACGCCGTGGCCTCGCGTGCGCAGGCGGCCCACAAGTCATCCAGCTCGGCGAGATCGCCGACCATGCGGCTTCCGCGACCACCACCGCCAGCGACCGCCTTGATGATGGCCGACGCTCCATCGTCGGCAAGTTCTTGGATGAATGCGCGGGCCTCGTCGATCGTGATGCCACCATCAGTGCCTCTGAGCACCGGCACGCCGGCGGCAATGGCGACGGCGCGAGCCCGAGCCTTGTCGCCGAACAGCCGAAGCTGGTCGGGAGTCGGACCGACGAACGTCAAGCCCGCCGCTTCGACGGCCTCGGCGAAGTCACCGTTCTCCGCGAGGAACCCGTATCCGGGATGCACCGCGTCGCAGCCAGCGTCGACGGCAGCGGCGACGACCGCGGCGATATCGAGGTAGCCGGCCGCACCCTGACCGGCCAGTTCGACGGCTTCATCGGCCATGCGCACGTGGAGCGAAGCGGCATCGTCGGGCGTGTGGATCGCGACGGTGGCGATGCCCCGATCCGTGGCGGTACGACAGATGCGGATCGCAATCTCGCCGCGGTTCGCGACGAGCAAGCGTTCAATGGTCATTCGGTTCCCCCTCGGACCCGGATACGTGGCGGAGCGTGGGCGCGATCAGTCGAAGTCGACCGACGGATAGCCCTCGGCTGCGGCCGCGTCGAGAAGCCTCTGGTAGCGCGGCCCGCCGCCGTTGTAGACGTTGTAGCGCGTGTTGCCGAACTCGTGGCCGGGCAGGTTCGAGTTGTAGCCGGTCATCCAGTGCTGGCTGTTCTTGATCAGCATGCGGTCGTACCAACCAACGCACTCGTCGAACCACTCCTGTTCGGCCGCGGCGCTTGCATCGAACTTGGTATGCCCATTCGCTCGGGCGTGTTCCATGAGCGGGGTCGCCCAGTCAACGGTCGTCTCGACGGTGCGGGGGAAGTTCACCACCGCCGACTGGGGGCCGGGCACCATCATCATGTTCGGAAAGCCGTGCACGAGGATCCCGTACAGCGTGACCGGGCCGTCGTTCCACTTGTTCGCCAGACGCTGGCCATCGACGCCCTGAATGTCGACCTGGTCGTAGGCGCCGGTGAATGCATCGAAACCCGTCGAGTAGATCATGATGTCGAAGTCGTACTCGGCGTCGGTCGTCTTGACGCCGGTCTTCGTGATCCGTTCGATCGGGGCTTCTGCGAGGTCGACCAGTGTCACGTTGTCGCGGTTGTAGGTCTCAAAGTAGTTCGTTTCGAGCGGCACCCGCTGGATCCCGAAGCCGTGATCGGTGGGGATGAGCTTCTCCGCGAGTTCAGGGTCGTCGATGCGTTCGCGGGTGCGTTGCGCGATGTATTCGGAGAACTCGGCATTGGCGCGTTCCTCCATGAAGATCTCGCGGAAATGCGACAGCCAGATGCCGAAGCCCGACCCTTCGTAGAGCCGATCCCAAAGCTCCAAACGCTCTTCTTTGGTGACCTCCCAGAAGCTGCGATCGTCAGGACCGTGCTCGAAGCCGCCCGGCGTCTGTGCGCACCGGGCGAAGATCTCGTCGTAGCGGCGACGGATGTCAGCCATCTCTTCTTCGTCGATGACCGAGTTGTGCAACGGCGCGGCCCAATTGGGTCGCCGTTGCAGCACATAGAGATGTTCGGCCTCTTTGGCGACCTCGGGTATGATCTGGATGGCCGTTGCCCCGGTGCCGATGATCGCGACCCGTTTGCCGGTCAGGTCGACCGGTTCATGTGGCCAGTCGTGCGGGTGCCATGCCTGGCCTTCGTAGTCGTCGATACCTTCGATGCGAGGAAGCGTCGGTACCGACAGCAGTCCGAAGGCGGTGTACACGAATCTGGTGACCATGGTGCGGCCGTCGCCGAGTTGCAGAGTCCAGGTGTGTGCGTCGTCGTCCCATCGCATGGAGTCGACGCGGCAACCGAACTGCATATACTGGCGAAGATCGAACTTCTCGGCGACGAAGTTGAGGTACTTCAAGGTCTCGGGTTGGGGCGAGAACCGTTCGGTCCAGTGCCATTCGTCGAGCAGCTCTTGGCTCCAGGAGTAGCCATAGGTGTAGCTCTCGGAGTCGAAGCGGGCCCCCGGGTACCGGTTGTTCCACCAGGTGCCGCCGAGGTCGGCGCTCGACTCGAGCACGGTGGCGTTCATGCCGAGATCGGTGAGCCGTTTGATCTGGTAGATCCCGGCGACTCCGGCGCCAATGATGATCGCTTCGTAGTCGAGGTCTTCGACCGGGGCGGGTGCCGGGGCATGGATCACGTCGGTCATGTCACGATGATGCCACCCCGCTCCGTCTTGCTCCGAACCCGTGCGCGCCGATGCCCCGGCCGGAGCCGGGGCATCGGTTGGTGTGGTAGGTCTGCGGTGAGCCGAGGGATCAGCCGAACAGGGCGGCTTGGAGTTCGGCTTCGGTGATGCCAAGTGCGGCGGCTGCCTGGGCGAGGTCGGGCGGCGGGGTTCCCAGTGCGGCTTCGAGCTCGGCGCGGGCGATGCCGAGGATCGAGGCTACGTTGTCCAGGTCCGGGGGTCCGCCTGCCCCTGGCCCTCCAGCAGCTCCTTGGCCGCCTTGAGTTGGTTCGGCACCGCCGGCGCCGCCGGGGCCGCTAGTGGCGGAAGCGGCTTCGCCCATCAGGCAGCGGGGGACGAACGGGTACTCCTCGGTCACGATGTAGGCGTAGGTGCCATCGACGATCGTGCCGTTGCACTGATCCAGTTCACCGAGTCCGTCGACATAGACCCAGTCACTGGCATAGGTGCCGTCGGCTGTCGTGCCCGCGACTTCGACGGCGTTGTCGCGATAGGTGCAGTCGGTGCCGGTGCGCACCTCGGTCGACAGCACATAGCTGCTTTCGTAGCTGCCCGACTTTGAGTAGTACATGAGGAACCCGTCTGCGGCGAACCCGACCAGCACCAGGTCCTCGTCGTTGTCGTAGGCCTCGACGAGCAGGTCCGACACGCCGTGGTAGTGGTATTCGCCCGTCGGCTGCACGTGGGCGTTGTTGAAGTCCATGCCGAGGTCGAATGTGTCCTGGAGCCCCTCGATCCGGTACTGCTCGCCAGTAGCGCAGTTGACTCGCTCGGCGGTGTCGGGCTCGAACTTGACGCCGTTGAGTGCGACACCAGGTTCCCGGACGATGCTGGGCGTGCCGACATAGGTCGGCGTGGTGGTGTAGGTCCAGGTCTTGGCTTGCTCGCTGATCGTGTTCGGGTTCCCGGCGTTGGGGAACTGTCCGGTTTCGTGATTGGGCAGGGCGTTGGAAGCGATCGTTCGGCCGTCACCGTTGACCGTCACCGTGACCATCGTGCCGAAGCCCTCGTCGACGTACACGTAGCCACCCAGGTAGTCGGGATTGGCGACCGCGACCGGATCGTTCGAGGCCGAGTCCGTCGATGCCGTATCGGTTTCGGCCGATGCGGGTTCGGCCGTTTCCGGTTCGAGGGTCACCGCGACCGGCGTTGCCAGCACCGTTGGTTCGGGCGCGTCGCCTTCGGCTTCCACCACGACCGGTTCCGTGGTCGCGACGGTCTCGGCCGAGTCCGGTGCGTCTTCGTCGGTGGTCGTGTCGGTCGTCAACTCGCTGTCAGCGATGTCGCTCACCGTGGCCGCACTGGCAGAGCTGTCGGAGCTGTCGGAGCTGTCGGAGCCGCACCCGGCGAGAAGCAGCGCCGCAATCAGCACAAACGCGACCAGTTGTTTTGCAGAGGATGTCATGCAAGCCATGGTGCGGTCGCGACCCCTCGCGTTCTGACAGCCGCCGGTAAGAACTTCGTCAAGCCAGTGCGCCAGAGCCGCCTACCCGCTGCGCGCGACTTGGCGGCCGGCCGCGGGATGTTTTGCGTTGCCGACGAAGAAAAGCAACGCCGCAGCTGCGACGAGAACACCGCCAACGCTCATCGCGAACGCGATCGACGTCAGGTCACTTAGCCAGCCGAGCAATACCGGACCCAGGATGATGCCGACGTCACCCGCCGAGCGGTACAGCCCGATAAGCACGCCGCGCATGTGGGCGGGCGTGATGTCAGCCACGAACGCGGCCGGCGCCGGGCCCGCGGTCCCGGTACCGAGCGACATGACGATGTTGCCGAGCACGAACGCGACGGCGGTGGCTGAGCTGGCCACGACGAGTGCTCCCGCACCGGCAAAGACGCCCGAGAACAAGATGACCCAGCGGCGCCCGATGTTGTCCGAAGCGCGGCCAGCCGGCATGAGCGTGAACAGCGTGAGCGCGCCGGTGAGTGTGAATACGAGACCGATCTCACGCGGGCCCCAACCAATGGCACCATCGGCGCGCAGCGGCATGAGCGTGCCTCGGGTGCCACCTCGGGTCATGAAGATCGTCATCGACACCAGCGCGAGCAACAGGAACGGTCGACTCAGCGCGAGTTCGCGCACCGACGACGGGCCAGCGGCCTCGACATCGCCTCGGGCACTTGCCTGCTCGGCGTCTTCTCGCGACTTTTGCATGCCCTCGCGGTCGAGCGTCTCGGGGAGTCGGAACATCGCATAGGTCGCCGCGACGAGTGCGGTGATGCCGACGACGAAGAACGGGGCGCCGAGCCCCCACCGGTCGGCGACCAGTCCGCCGAGGCCGGGTCCCATGGCCACGCCCAGGCTGAGTGCCCACTGGTTGGTGGCGACATAGCGGGACAGTTGGTCGGGGCGGGCGATGTCGATCAGATACACCATGGCGCCGCTCATGTAGAACGCCGACCCCGCACCTGCGACGAAGCGCCACACGAGCAGCGTCCAGATGTTGTCGGCGAAGCCGCTGCCGATCATGCCCACCGCCGTGATGATCGGGCCGCCGACGAGGATCACGCGTCGCCCGAATCGATCCGCCAGGAGCCCGGCAGGGATGTTCACAATGAGTCGAGCGATGGCGAACACGGTCACCGTGAGTCCGACCATGGTCGTGCCGACGCCGAACTCTTTGGCGTAGAGCGCCAGCACTGGTGACACGATGCCTTGCCCGGCCATGACGATGAACGTCGCTCCGCAGAGCACGAACAGCTTCTCTTCGCCCCGGAAGCGCTCGATGATCGCGGTCACTGCGACCAGTCTGGCCGATGGCCTCGCTCGGCCCGCGGTCCGCGAATCAGATTCCTGCGACCAGCTCGACCAACGGTTGCGGCAGACGCTGTTCCTCGGCGGCATCGATGAGTAGTGCGGCGTAGCGGCTGCTGCGCAGCGCCCGACTTCGTATCCATCGATGCGCCTGCTCGGCAAAGTGCCGGTCCCGCCAGCCCGTCTGTTTCTGCATCGTTCGTAGCGAGCGCAGTTCACCTTGGTGCTCGATGATTGACTCGAGCTCGTCCTGGTCAAAGCTGCGGATCAATTCAGCTTCGAGATCCGGCACGCAGACAGAGAAGCTGTCCAGCGCGTGGCTGCCAAAGGCGTCGGCGAAGAAGTCCGCTTCGGCCTCGTCGCACAGACCGAATACGGCAACGTCGCCTCGCCCGACGAACTCGTCGACGAACTTGGCGACCCCGTGGGCTCCCCCGATCGGCACGACGACGATCCGTTCTGCTGTCGCGTCACGTCCGGATCGGGCGAGCAAGGAGTCGACGGCGATTTGGTCGCTGATGCCTTCGACGAGGACCACAACGCGAGCCGTCTCGGCCGCGGCGAGTGCGGCTTCGGTTGCTCGCAAGTGGGCGTCAGCACCGCTCTCGTACCCGTCGAGCTGTTCGATGTGTCGAGCTCGTCGAGCGGTCCGCTTCATGGGCCTAGCTCAGCGGACGGCTCGGCTCAGCGCAAGGCAAAAAAGGCGACGACGACGTAGTGGCAGGCAATGCCGCCGATGACAAACAAGTGGAACACCTCGTGGAAGCCAAAGATCGTCGGCCACGGGTCGGGGCGCTTGAGCGCGTAGATGGCCCCGCCGATGGAATGCAGGAGTCCGCCGGCGAGCAACAGGGTGAACCCGGCCACGCCGAGCTCGCGCCAGATGTCGGCAATGACGAGCAGTGCCGCCCAACCGACGCACAGGTAGAGCCCGACCAGGAGCTTGCGGGGAGCGTTGGGCCAGAACAGATGCAGGACCGCTCCCCCGACGGCTCCGCTCCAGACGACGGCGAGGATCAGTCGTCCTTCGAACGGCGGAAGCGCGACGACGGCGATCGGCGTGTAGGTGGCAGCAATGACCACGAAGATCATCGAGTGGTCCAGGCGCCGCATGAATGCCAACGCCGAGCCTTTCCAGTCGAAACGGTGATAGGCCCCCGAGATCGCGAACAATGCGATCACACACGAGCTGAAGATCGCGGCGGCAGCCCGCGTGCCGTCGGGAGAGAACGCGATCAGAATCGGGCACAACGCAGTGGCGGCGAGCGCGGCCAGAACGTGGGACCACCCCTTGAGCAAAGGACGAATCTCAGCGACAGCGGCCGAGGGATTCGGTGCGGGGGCGGCTTTCACGGGCTGAAGCGTAGGCGCACGGCCAGGTCGCCGGGCGGCGGCGGGCAGCTTGGAGCGCTAGCGCTCGTCGGCGATCGGGTCGTTCCAGCGGCTGGGCTCGGCCAACCACTTCTCGATTCGGCGCCAATCCTTGTGTCCCAGTGGCCCTACGCCTCCGGTCATCGAGTGGGTCAGCATTGACCGCAGCTGGGCGCCCGAGGAGAACTCGCGGATCGAGGCGCGATCGATCTCGACCGCGGTTGTCGAGGCGGCGCTGGTGACGAAGCGGCTCGGCACGTGGGCTCGTTCCTGCAGCAGTGCGAGAGCCTGTTGGTGGGTCTGCCAGACAACCTCGGGCGACTGGCTCGGGGAAACCTGCTCGAGCACCCAGGCGGCGTGCTTGGCGCCGGTTGCACGGTCGGCAGTGCCGAGCAGCTTGCCGTCGAAGTTGCTTCGCAGCGCCATGTGAGCGGGCGTCACCACGGCCATCGTCGTGTGTTCGGGCGACAGCATGCACGCAAAGGTCGCTCGATGATCGGGCATCTCGACCTCGTAGGCACCCGCGGGCTCGAAGCCGAGCGCCGCAAGCTGGTCGACGATCTCGGTCGGATTCGTTCGAAAGGTCGCTGCCGGTTGGTCACCAACGACGTGGGGCAGGCGGAACTCGTGCAGGGCGCGCAGTTCCATGCCGCCGACGGTCGCGCCGACCGAGCGCGCCAGCGCCCACGCGGCCAGCAAGCCGATCAGCATCGCCGCTGCCACCGCGATCAGCAGTGGCGTCAGCGCGGACCACGACGCAGGGTCTTCGGTGGTTGTGCCTCCGCGACGCCAAATCAGGTTGAAGATCACCTTGGCCGCGAGGTAGCCGCCCGCGATGATCAGGCCGATCTGCCATGGTTTGCGTGGTCCCGCCCATGCCTTCATGCCTCTCTGCATCGGCGGCAATGCGCCGATTTTGAGCAGTCAGAGCCCTGCGCTGTGCGGATTGTGTCAGAACGACTCGTCATCGCTGCTGGGCACCGTCCATCATGGCTTGATGGCCGTCCGTCGAACGTTCGCCGCTGTTGCGTGTCTCGTACTGTTATCCGCTTGTAGCGGCTCCGACCCCTCGCAGGAGCTTGGACTCGCGGCCACAATCGCAGTCGACAGCACCGACGAAGCAACCAGCGCAACGGCGTCGGACGCGACGGATGAGCCGGACGAGCCGGACGAGCCGGACGAGGCGGCCCCGCTTCCGGCGATCACCGCTACGCCCGTCGCGACTACGGCACCGACGCCGACTCCGACAACAGGGCCGGCCTGGGAACTGATCCTCGACGATGCCCCGTGGGGACGTCGAGCCGGTCTGCGGGTCGTGGAGCTCGACGAATCGCTTCTGCTCCTCGGCGGCCGTACGCCCCGCAATTCGACGCTGCCCGGCGACAGCGACATCTTTTCCGACGTGTGGCGGAGCGACGATCTAGGCCGAACCTGGGAGCGCATCGTCGAGACCGACTCGGGGCATTGGCCGCCACGGGCCTATTTCCAATCCGTTGTGCTCAACGACGAAATCCTGGTGCTCGGCGGC
>CALLPT010000099.1 GCA_938015575.1 uncultured Acidimicrobiales bacterium | reverse complement strand
GAAGCGTCGCGGGGTGCCGGCAACAAGTTCGCTCCACCCCGGGTCGGTCTGGCGATGCACCTCGGTGACCGCACCCGTATCGGGGTCAGCAGAGAGGATGACGGTCGCCTTCTGATCGCGAGGCTGCACGGTGAGCCAGATGCCGTGGCGACTCGTCCAGTTCGCGCGGGCCAGGTATTCGAACTCGTCGCCTCGCCAATCGATCGCCACTCGGCTCCCGTCGGGCGAGATAACGAAAAGGTCGACGGTCGCGTTCGTGGTTCCGGCCGCGGGGTACGGAAGCGAGCGTGGTGCCAGCGATGCGTCGACGGGTTCGGAGATGTGCCACGTAGCGACGTTGCCCGTGTCGACACGGGCGACAAGGAGTCGTTCGCTGTCCGGCCCCCACCAGAACCCGCGGCTGCGACCCATTTCTTCGGCGGCGACGAACTCGGCAGCACCCCAGGTGATCGATGTCTCGTCATCGTCGGGTCCGACCACGAGACGATCGCCGTCGGCGTCGCTGACACGGAGCTGGCCAGCGGCGTGATACGCGATGCGGGACCCGTCGGGTGAGAAACGGGGGTCGAACGCCACGCCGGTGGTCGCGACCTCCAAGGTCTCGCCGGTGGCAATGTCGGTGCGGAAGAGGCGTCCGCCGAGGGCGAACGCGACAACGCCCTCGTCGCTGTGGGTCGTATAGGTAACGATGCCGCCGCCGGCCTCTCGGGCGCGTTCACGTCGCGCCTTTTCGGCCGCGGTCAGCTCGACGTCGCCGTCGCCCAACAGCGCGATCGGATCGACCAAGAGGCGCGGTTCGGTATCGGGCAGCTCGATCGTCCACAGTCGGTTGACCGGATCGTCGCCTGCCGTCGAGCGACAGAACAAGATGCGTTGGCCGTCTCGGCTGACGATGATGGTCCGAGGGGCACCGAGTGTGAATCGCTGGGTGACCGCATTGCGCCGGGGATAACTCACCGCATCGTTCTAGCGCGTCGGCGACGACAGGAGTCGCCGACAGCGCAACCGTGACGGGTGTTCAGCGCGAACGATTGCCACGGTTCGAGCGTGCGCTCGCACCGCCGGCCTTGGCCGCGCCCCTGCGTTGGCCGCCCGACTTCTGGCCACCGGCGTTCCGGCCGCCCGACTTCTGGCCGCCCGACTTGGGTGACCCGTTGTTGTTGTGGCGCTGGTTCTTGTGGCGGCCGCCCTGTTTGGCGCTGCCTCCCTTGCCCTGGCCGCCGCTACGGCCGCTGCCGTTTCTCTTCTGGCTGGGCTGGGGCTCTCGGGCCGGTGCCCGCTCTGGCTTTGGTTCACCATTCGCCAGGGCACGAATGCTGTCGATCGAAGGATCGGTGATCGGCTCGTTCAGGTCGATCTTGCGCATCACCGACTTGGCGTCCTTGACCTGTTCGGGCATGAGCAGCGAGACGACGATGCCGCTCGCTCCTGCCCGGGCGGTGCGCCCCGAGCGGTGCACATAGGTCTTGTGATCTTCAGGCGGGTCGTAGTGCACGACGAGCGCCACGCCATCGACATGGATGCCGCGAGCCGCAACGTCGGTGGCGATCAATGCTTGGGCTCTCGAGGTGGTGAAGTCATCAAGTGCACGCGTGCGTTGGTTCTGGCTGCGCCCGCCATGGATGGCGACCGCGTCGACGCCGAGCTTGCCGAGCTGCTTCGTCAGGCGATCGCAGCCGTGCCGCGTGCGGCAGAACACGATTGCCGGCCACTCCGCGGTGACCGCCAGCGCGGTCACTTCGGTCCGTTCACTCTTGTCCATCTTCCAGAACAGGTGGTCGGCCAGCTTGATATCGGGAGTCGACTCGCCGACTTCGTGCCGCACCGGGTTGTGTTGGTAGTCGCGCGTCAACTTGGCGACATCGCCGTCGAGGGTCGCCGAGAACAGCACGGTCTGACGGTCGTTTCGAGTTTGATCCAGCAAGCGCCGAACGGCGGGCATGAAGCCCATGTCGGCCATGCGATCGGCTTCGTCGAGCACGACGCGTTCGACTTCGGACAGGTTGACATCGCCGCGCTGGATGAGGTCTTCGAGCCGTCCCGGGCAGGCGACGAGCACGTCGACTCCTTGTTCCAGAAGTCGAAGCTGTTTGCCGTAGCCGACGCCGCCGTAGACGACGCCGACGCGTGCGGGCTTGCAGAACGACGCCAGCTCGACCCGTATCTGATCGGCGAGTTCGCGGGTCGGCGCCAAGACCAGCGCGGTCGGATGATGCGGGCGAGCCTTGGGCAGGTCGGCAACGATCGGAATGCCGAACGCAATCGTCTTGCCGGAGCCAGTGGGCGCTCGGCCGAGGACATCGCGACCGGCCAAGCCGTCGACCAGCGTCGCGGCTTGGATGTCGAACGGGGCGTGGATGTCGCGGCTCGCGAGTGCATCACAGATGGATTGAGGGACGCCAAGGTCGGCGAAGGTGGGGGATGTGGTGGTGGACATGCGGGTTCCATTCGCGACACACCAAGTGCCGGCGAGGATTCGGGTTTCTGTTGCGCCCAGCCGGACTGGCGGGGTCGATTCTCTACGTGAGGCCCACGATGAGAATGCGAAACCGGTGCTTCTCTGCAAGCCCACCAGGCAGCCTTGCGCCCAGTGCGCCGCTCACGGTAGGGGGCTGGCGCCAGACCGGGCGCGATGGTGACCGATGCCATAGCAACTGGGATCGGACCTCGGCCCGTGGCGTAGCGTTGGACATGGCCACACCCGAAGAACGTCTTGTTGAGCTTGCACTCGAACTGCCCGAACCTGCGACCCCCGTCGGCAGCTACCTGACCGCCAAGCAGACCGGCAACGTGTTGTATGTGTCCGGACATGGTCCGATCGACACCGACGGCAAGTCGATCCGAGGCAAGGTCGGCGACACGCTCGATGTCGACCAGGGCTACTACGCGGCCCGCAGGTGCGGACTTGGCTTGCTGGCGACGATGCGCCACCACCTCGGATCGCTTGATCGGGTCACCGGCATCATCAAGTTGTTGGGCATGGTCAACGCGACGCCCGACTTCGCCAAGCAGCCTGCGGTCATCAACGGGGCATCGGACCTGATGGTCGAGGTGTTCGGCGATGCCGGTCGCCACGCCCGTTCGGCGGTCGGCATGGGCTCGCTGCCGTTCGACATCGCGGTCGAAGTCGAGCTGGTCGTCGAGATCGCCGACGACTGAGTTCTACCGGGCTGCGATCGCGGTTCCCGCGTGGAACCCGCTGGTCCATGCGTTCTGGAAGTTGTAGCCCCCGGTAATCCCGTCGACGTCGAGGACCTCACCGGCGAAATACAGACCCGGGACAAGCTTGCTCTCCATGGTCTTGAAGTTGACCTGGTCAAGGTCGACGCCGCCACACGTGACGAACTCGTCCTTGTTTGTGCTCTTGCCACGCACTTCGAAGGTCGCGGCCTGGAGCTCGGTCACCAAGCTCGAGGCTTGGGCCTTGGTGAGTTCGGCCCAGGTGGTGTTCTCCGAGATCTCGGCTGCCGTCACCATGCGTTGCCAGAGCCGCTTCGGGATCGGCCCGAACGGGCACCGGGTCGACACGCGGCGCTTACCCTCAGCCGCGCGCTGGGTAGCGATGACTTCGTCGGGGTCCTCGCCGGGAATCCAGTTGACGATGATGTCGAAGTGGTAGCCGCGCTCGGCGAGCTCCCGTGCACCCCATGCCGAGATCTTGAGAATGCCCGGCCCGCTCAGTCCCCAATGCGTGATGAGGACCGGGCCGTCGCTTCGGAGCTTGCTGTCACAGATGCTCACTTCGGCGTTGTCGACCGACAGGCCGCCGAGGTCTTCGATGCGACGATCACGGATCTTGAAGGTGAACAACGATGGCGTCGCTGGTTGCAGCGAGTGGCCGAGATCGGCGGCAAGCCTGGCTCCGCTCGCGTTGCGGGTCCCTCCGGTTGCGAGCAACACGTTGTTCGCCCGATACGCCATGCCACGCTCGGTCATGATCTCGAACTGCGCGTCGACTTCGACGATCGAGGTCACTCCCTCAGATGTCTTGATCTCGACGCCTGCGTCGCCGGCGGCCCTGACCAGGGTGTCGACGATGGTCTGCGACCGGTTGGACACCGGGAACATACGACCGTCCGGCTCGGTCGTAAGCGCGACACCGCGGTCGGAGAACCACTCGATGGTCTCCATCGGGCCGAAGCGATGCAGCGGTCCGATGAGCGACTTTTCGCCGCGTGGGTATCTGCGGCTGAGTTCGCGCGGCTCGAAGCAGTGGTGAGTGACATTGCAGCGGCCACCACCGGAGATCTTGACCTTGTGGAGCAGTTTCGACGTCTTCTCGAGAATCAGCACCGATTTGGCTGAATGCTCGGCGCAGGTGATTGCGGCGAAGAAGCCGGCTGCGCCTCCTCCGACGACGACGAGGTCAAACGTCATGGGCGTGCACTGTACGGAGCGCGACCCGTGTCAGTCGATGAGCGCGTCGGTGCGCACCCGCTCTTCTTCGGCATCGATGTGAGCCTGAAGCACCCGACCAAAGAGCTGTTCGGTGCGTTCCAATCGGCCGATCACATTCGGCTTCTCGGTATAGGCGAAGATCGCTGCGTGTCGAGGCTTGCTGTCGGCCGCGACCCGAGACACCGCATGCAATGAGTAGCGGCCGCGAAAGATCTGCATGTCGCCGGGACGCAAGTCCAAGGTGTGGACACCGCGGCGACCGCCCTCGAGGACCTCTTGGATGTGATCGAAGCCCTCGTCGCCGTCGGTGCGGATATTGGGCACGTACTCGAAGAGACCACCCTCGTCGGCTTCTTCGACCAAGACGGTCACGGCGAACTCATTCGTGTCGAAGTGCCAGGTGAATTGTTGACCGGGGTCCAAGATGTTGGCCGTGAGCCCGGCGAGGGGATCGGCGTAGGGGTGCAGCTCGTCAATCTCGAGGCAGTCGGCCAGGAACCGGGCCAGGTCCGGGTGCTCGAACAGTCGACGCATCAGTGTCGACGCTTCCCAGGAGTCACCCGGGATGAACCCGCTCGAGCGTTCGAGGAAGGTATTCATCGGGTGTCGGTCTGGCCACTCGTCGTTTCGATGGAAGTGGAAGTACGGGTTGATCACCTGGGTCGAAAAGTGCGTGGTGTGCTTGCGGTCGGCGATCTCTTCGCCGAGCTGGGCGAGCGCAACGGGGCGGACCAGGTCCTTGATGACCGCGCAACCATCGGCTCGCAGACCGCTTCGGGCATGCTCCACGACGGCCCGATAGCCATCGGACTCGGGTTGATCGATGGGATAGGTGTCGAGGTCGACGACGTCGACCAGCGCGAGAGTGTGCTGGCTCATGTGGTTCAGGCCTCCCAGTGCGGGACCCAATCGCCTTCGAGTCGGAAGGACAGATTGGCGTCGTCTTCTAGGTGTTTGGCGACGTGGAGCTCGCCCACGTCGGGTCCGTAACGATCGGTCGCTCGCTTGAACGTCGCGTGCGCTTGTTGGGTCATCGGCAAGGGGGCGCCGACGTTGTCGCTCAGTTCCATGGTGAGCCCGAGATCCTTCATGCACAGGTCCAGCGTGAAACTCGGGTCGTAGTGTCCGGCGAAGATCGACGGTGCGTCGTGGCGGGCGACGAAGCTGTCACCGACGGAGTCCTTGATGGCATCCCAGAGCACGGCAAGCTCGACCCCGTTGGCCATGCCGAGAGCGAACCCTTCGCCGATCGAGGCGGCGTGGATGAACCAGAGCTGGTTGGTCACCAGTTTGGTGACGTTGCCGGTGCCGAGTTGGCCACAGCGGATCGCCCGGCCGAGGTGCTCCAGGACCGGTACGACGCGATCGAGATCGGCGTCGGCGCCGCCGGCGAAGAGGGTGAGCTTGCCATTGCGGGCACCGTCAACCGCGCCGGTCACGGGCGAGTCGACCACGGTGACGCCAGCGGGCGCTTGCCCGGCGAGCTCGATCACGAACTCTTTGCGATTGGTGGTCAGGTCGACCCAGACGTTGCCGGCGGAGAGCTCGGCCAATGCGCCGCCGTCGACCATGACGGCTTGCACATGGTCGGGGCGGGGGAGCGAGGTCAGCAAGAGGTCCGCCTTGCGGGCGGCGTCGTTGGCATCTGCGGCCCGGTGGGCGCCGGCCGCCACCACGGTGTCGAGTGCTGTCTGGTTGATATCGAAGGCATGGACTTCGTAGCCAGCCGCGGCCAGCCGTTTCGCCATCGGGCCGCCCATAGTGCCGAGCCCGATGAAGCCGATGGTGTCCATGTTGTTGACCCTCTGCGTTCGGTGCTGTCGGAGTGCCGCTAGCCCGCTGGCCACGGACTTCGTTGGCAGCATGGGGCAAGTCACGCTTGCGGTCAATCCACTCATTCTGTTGCGTTTGCATAAGCTGGGGTTATGTCTCGAATGGGTTCGCTGTGGCGTCGCCAGTAAGCGATCGAGCCCTGCGAGTCGTTGTTGCGGCCGCCAGAGCCGGGAGCTTCAGCCGGGCGGCCAGCGATCTCGCCATGACGCAGGCGGCGGTGAGCCAGGCGGTGCGCCGGGCCGAGGCCGATCTCGGTATCAGCCTGCTGGAACGTTCGAGGACCGGGGTCGTGGCGACCAATGCCGGGCGACACCTGATCCGGGCCATCGGCGATGCCTACGACCACATCGACGCTGCGACGAACGCGGTACGCACCGCCGTTGAGAGCCCGACCGTGAGCATCTCGGTGTCGACGAGTTTCGCGACCTGGTGGCTGCTTCCTCGACTGCCTGACTTCAAGCGGCGTCATCCGGACATCGAGCTGCGCCTGGTCACCACGGATACCGATGATGCGATTCGTCTCGACGAGCTCGACTTGTGGATCCCACTCGGACTCGTCGAACGAGGCGACGTCGATGCGGTGCCGCTCTGTCCCGAAGCGCTCGTGCCGGTAGCGACGCCCGAGCTCGCGGCAACCCAGTCGAGCTGGACCCCGAGCACGCTGCGCACCGCACCGCTGCTGCATCTCGAAGAGCGCTATCAGCCTCGCTTCGACTGGGTGACGTGGTTTGCGCATCACAACGTCGTCCTCGATGGGCCGCTGTCGGGAGACCGCACGACCGACTACTCGCTCGTGCTCCACTCCGCCCTCGGCGGCCAAGGTGTCGCGCTCGGATGGATGCACCTGGTCGCCGACTTGATCGACGACGGTCGCCTCGTCGCACTTGCACCGCCGATCGAGACCAGTAACCCGTTCATGGTCCTCAATCCCAACCGTCGCTCGTTGAGTGACAACGCTCGCCTGTTCCGGACATGGCTCGTCGAAACGCTCGGTCACTCCCTGTCGCCGGACTGACGGTCGGGCGAACGACGAGCCCGGTTCGCTAATTCTGGAACGGCAACGTGTGCTCGGCGAGGAAGTCGAGCTCGGTGTCCCACCCATCGAGCAGGCTCATCGGGCGCAGCACGAACTTGGTGATTCCTTCGTCGAGGTGGCGCTGGATCAGGTCCCGTAGCTCGACCGGCCCGAACGGCAAGATGTCGATCCGTTCCGCCTCGGTGCGACGCATGACCGCCGCCACGACTCGATCGTCGAGGTCGGTGCGGGCGTAGGGAATGCTCATGCCGAAATGGTCGTCGTCGATGACCCGGCCGGCTTCGACCGCCGCGGCTTCGATGGTGCGTCGACGACTGCCCGCTTGTGCCGGTGTCGCTCGAGAGCCCAGCCAGCCATCGGCATGGGTCGCCGTCAAGGCGAGGCCTTTGGGGCCGTTGCCCCCGAGCCAGATCTCGAGTGGGTCCTGGATCGGCGGCGGGCTGACCGTGACCTCGTCATAGATGAACTGGTTGAACTCGGCCGACACCGCGCCTCCCGACCACCAGGTCCGACACAGATCGATGGTCTGCGCGAGCCGCTTGTTGCGGTCCACGCCGGTGACGCCGAGCGCAGCCCGCTCGGTGGTGGAGCCGATGCCGGGCATGAACGCCAAAAGCAGGCGGCCATTGCTGAGCCGATCGAGGTGGGCGAGTTCCTTGACCAGGTGCAGTGGATTGCGCCCGGGGACGACCACATTGGTCCCGAGCTTGAGGCGCGTCGTGCGGGCCGACGCGATGGCGAGGGCCATCAACGGTTCGACTGCAGAGGTGAGCGGGGTGTCCGACAACCACAGCGTGTCGAAGCGGCGCGCTTCGAGCCCGTCGACCAGCTGCCCGAGCCCTTCGGGATCGGCGGGAGTGTTCGAACTGGCAACGGCCATGCGGATCTTCACGCCCGTGACGCTACTTCTGAGGCCGGCGCGCTCTCGAACCCGAGCTGGCGGGGAACGGTGTTGCTCCGAACCTGCCATGTGCGTCAACCTGGCAGCCCTCGCCATCGCCGTAGGAGGCGCACCATGAAGGTCGCAGTTCAAGCCAGTCCCTGGAGCCGAGTCGATCTGCTCGAGGCGGCCGGCTTCGAGGTTGTCGAAGCCCCGGTCGCAACCGAGGACGAGTTCATCGATCTGCTGCGCGATGCGGACGGCGCGACGATCGGTACGAAACCTCTGACCAATCGACGGGTGCTCGAGGCGTGCCCGAACCTCAAAGTCGTCAGTCGCATGGGGGTCGGGGTGGACTCGATCGATCTGGCCGCCGCTGCGGAGCTCGGGATCCTGGCGTGCAATGTGCCGGGCGTCAACACGGCCGAGGTCGCCGATCACGCCATGGCGATGCTGCTCGCGCTGACCCGCCATCTTCCCGACGCGATCCGCACCACGCGAGCTGGCGCGTGGGCCGAGGATCGCGAGCTGACGGTTCACTATCTCGAATCGGTGCGGCGCATCGCCGGGCATACCGTCGGGATCGTCGGCTTCGGTGACATCGGCCGCGCGTTCGCGAATCGGGTGCGGGGGTTCGGCCCGGCGCGAATCGTTGCTGCCGACCCGCACGTGCATCCGACGACCGCAGAGACGATGGGCGTCGATCTGCTTCCGCTCGAAGAAGTGCTGGCCGTGTCGGACTACGTCAGCATTCACTGTTCGGCCACGCAGGAAACCCGGCACCTGATCAACGCGGACACGTTGGCGCTCATGAAGCCGACCGCGATTCTCGTGAACACCGCTCGTGGCCCGATCGTCGACGGCGCCGCGCTGGCCGACGCCTTGGCGAATGGGACGATCGAGTCCGCCGCACTCGATGTCGCCGAGGTCGAGCCGATCCCATCCGATGACCGGCTCTTGACCCTGCCGAACTGCATCATGACCCCACACGTCGCGGGTTTCTCACCGACGTTCCTGGAGCAGTGCACCAAGCGTCAGGCCGAAAATGTGATCCGGGTGTTGACCGGCGAGGCCGCGCCGCATGGCCTGGCGAATCCCGAGGTCATCAAGACGATCGCCGTGATGCGGGCCAGCGGCAATGCCGGGCGATGGGAAGGCATTCCCGACTTCTCCACCGCCTTGCCGCTCTAGCTCGCGTCCTCCCGAGCCTCCCCATACCCACCGGAAATTTGGACATTTGACGCCGCCCCGTGGCGTCAAATGTCCAAAATTGCAGCAGGGGGATTGAAGCAGCGGCCGTTCAGCGAGATTTGCCCTCGGTTGCAGTAGTTTCAACCCGCCGTAGATCGTCGATGTCGAAGAGGCACAAGTGCTGTCGGCGTGGCGCCGTCGCCACGGGGGAAGGAACTGAGCTGATGCCATTCGAACCGGAACTGCTTTCGACGATTCGCGACCGCTTCCACCACACCGACGTGTGCCCGATCCAGGGACCGCGGGCCTTCTTTGAGAACGCCGGTGGATCGCTGACACTCAAGGCCGCCGTCGAACGCACCGCAGAGCTGATGGCGTTCCCCGACAATCAGGGGCGCACCAATGTTGCGTCGCAGTTCCTGATGGAGGTCATCGCTCAGGGACGCGCCGACATGAAGCTGCTGCTCGGGGCATCGAGCGGCGAGGTCTTCGTCGGCGAGACCGGCACCGAACTGCTCGGCCGCCTCATCAGGAACGCGATCTTTGCCGGAAGCGGCTCGGCGGTCATCGGCAGTCACCTGGAGCATCCGGCGACCTACAGCGCATGTCGGCGATGGTCAGCGGTCGCCGACATGACCTATACCCAGGTCGAGTTCGATACGACCTCGACGGTGGTGAGCGTCGACAACTATCGCCCCGCTATCACGCCCGATCTCGCGGTGGCGACGATCATCCATGCAAGCCCGGTGACCGGCATGCACGTCGACGTCAAGGCCATCGCGGCCGCAATCCGCGAAGTCGCGCCGGACTGCTTCATCATAGTCGACGGCATCCAACACGCCGCTCACGGGCGAGTCGACGTCGACGACTACGGCGTCGACGGCTATGTCGTGAGCGGCTACAAGCTGTTCTCGCGGCACAACTTCGGCGTCGCCTGGGTGTCGGATCGACTCGCCAACGCGCCCCACGATCAGCTCGACGGTGCGCCGTCGAACGTGTGGGAACTCGGCACCCGCGACGCGTCGGCCTATGCCGCGTTCTCCGAGGTCGCCCGCTATCTCGAGTGGCTCGGATCCGAAGTCAGCGCCGCCGCGGAATCGTCGAGCCCGCGCCAACTCATCGAGGCCGCAGCCGTCGCGATTCGCGATCAAGAAGCCGATCTGGTCGACGCAATGATGACTGGCACCGGCGGACTGCCCGGCCTGGGACAACTCGACGGTGTGACCGTCGTTGGCCCCACCAACAGCGAACACCGTTCCGGCATGGTGTCGTTCGTCATCGACGGACATGACAGCCTCGACGTGGTCGATGCACTCAACGCCGATGGCGTGCGCACCCACGCTCGCAAGCAGGACTACTACTCGGCCGGCGTACTCAAACCGCTCGGCATGCAGAACTGTGTCCGGGCCTCGGCCAGCCACTACAACACCCGCGCCGAGGTCGAGCAGATGTTGGCCACCGTGAACCGGATCGTCGATTCCTAATGCGGCGGGGCAGCCGGAGTCGGGCGCCGGCGCAAGCCGGTCCCTCGGTGACGACGCCGCCCGTCGGCGGTGCCTATCGTCCACTCGCCGACAATGACCGTGATGCGATCGTCGACCACGCGTTCGCGATGCTCGAACGGGTCGGGATGGCTGACGCACCCGCAGGCCTCGTCGACCGGTTGACCTCGGTAGGCGCGACCCAGCGAGATGACGGCCGAGTGCTGCTGCCGCGGTCGATGGTCGAAGCCGCGCTCGAGCGAGCCCCGTCACGAGTGTCGCTTCCCGGCTTCGTCGAAGACCGAGGTTTGACGATCGGCGGGGGAGCCGTGCATGTCGGCACTGGCGGTGCGGCGGTACGAATGCTCGATGCCGAGACCGGCACGTACCGCGACTCGGAGCTGCGCGATCTGTGGACGATGATGCGCGTCGTCGACGAGATGCCGAACATCCACTATGGGCTCCGGCCATTGGTGGCCCGCGACGTTGTCGACGATGCCGAGCTCGACATCAACACCGCATTTGCGGTGACGGCGGCGACCTCGAAGCCGACCGGCGTGAGCTTCACGTCGGGGGCCACCGTCGACCCGGTGGTTGACCTGTTCGATCTGGCCCTCGGTGGCCCAGGCCGATTTGCGAGCCAACCGTTCTCGATGGCGGTCGTCGTGCACGTGGTGCCGCCGCTGCGCTTCTCGCCCGAGGGCTACGAGATCATGGAGCGGGCCATCGCTCGGGGAATGATCGTGCAGACGTGCTCGGCTGGTCAGGCCGGCGCCACCTCGCCTCCCTCGCTGGCCGGGAGCTTGGCGCAGGGGCTCGCCGAGATTCTGGCCGGGGTCGTCATGGCCGACGCGATCAAGCCCGGGCATCCCTGCATCCACGCCTTTATGCCCTTCGTCTCCGACCTGCGCACCGGTGCGATGACAGGTGGAAGCGGCGAGGCTGCGGTCGCGAGCGCCGCGGCCGCCCAACTGCTCGGCCACCTCGAAATCCCGCACGCCGTGTCCGCCGGCATCACCGAAGCCAAAACCGCCGACAACCAGGCCGGCTACGAAAAGGGATACACCGTTGCCCTCGCGGCTCAGGCGGGAGCCGAAATGGTGCAGCTTTCGGTCGGCATGCTCGGCTCGATCATGGTGGCGAGCCCCGAGACGTTGGTCATCGACAACGACATGTGTGGGGCAATTCTTCGCTCGGTGCGTGGTGTCGAGGTCGACCCTTCGTATCTCGACATCGCCACGGTCGAGCACGTCGTGAGCGGCGACGGTCACTACTTGGGCGAACCGCAAACACTGGAGCTGATGCGCACTGAGTACGTGTATCCCGCCCTCGGTGACCGGCGCAGCGTCGATGAGTGGGTCGCTGCGGGCGAACCCACCCTGTGGCAGCGCGCCGGTGACCGAGTCAACGAAATCCTTGCCCAGGGACGCCCCGGCCACCTCTCGACCGACGCCGAAGCAGCCATGCGCGCCCGGTTCCCAATTCATCTCAAGGTGACCCGATGACAGGCAGCGAGCGCTACGAGATCGTCGTCATCGGCGGCGGCGCCGTGGGCGCCTCGATCCAGTGGCATCTCGCCCAGGCTGGGCGCACAAGCTCAGCGCTGATCGAAAAGCACGAACTCACCGCTGGGTCCACGTGGCATGCGGCCGGCAACGTGCCGACCTTTTCGAACAGCTGGCTAGGCCAGCGCGCCGGGAACTACGCATGGGAGCTCTACTCGACGCTCGCCGACGATGCCGACGATCCGATCACGTACCGCCGCACCCAAGCGTTCTGGCCAGGCCACACACCGGAACGCATCGACCACTTCCACCAGCTCATCGGCATCGCCACCGGGCTCGGCTTCGACCTGCAGATGGTGTCGGTCGAAGAGATGGAAGCCATGCATCCGTTCTGGCACGACGACGGCACCGTCATTGCTGGCCTCCTCGATCCCTACGAGGGCGACATCGATCCGAGCGGGTTGACGCAGTCATTCGCCCGGCGGTCCCGCGCCATGGGGGCGACCGTCAAACGCCACACACGCGTGGTCGACGTCGACCAACTCGATCGTTCCTCCGATGCCCGCTGGCGGGTGACGGTCGAATCGAGAGGGGAGCGGTCGACGATTGAGTGCGACATCGTCATCAATGCTGCGGGGTTCTATGGGGCCGAGATCAGCGCGATGGCCGGCATCGAGGTTCCCCTCGCCGTGCTCGAGCATCAGTACCTGCTGACGGGACCTGTCCCGGAACTCGACGATGTTTCGACCACGTTCCCGCTCGTTCGAGACCCGGAGATCATGTTCTATCTCCGACGCGAAAGCGATCGGCTGCTGTTTGGCAACTACGGCCACGAAGGCCGCACCGTCTGGGAAGACGCTAAGCCCGACGTCTTCGACTCATCGCTGTTCGCTCCCGACGACGACGGGATCGCCGAAGTCGCCGAGTTGGCGATGGCGCACGTGCCGATCCTGGGCGAGGTCGGCATCGCTGAATTCGTCAACGGACCAATCACCTATACGCCCGACATGAACCCGCTGATCGGCCCCGCCGCCGGTGTCGACGGCTTCTATCAAGCCATCGGCGTGCAGATCGGCATCACGCACGCTGCTGCCGCCGGCAAGGTACTCACCGAAATGGTCACCGGTGGCGAGACCGAGTGGGATGTTTGGCCGTGGGATCCACGACGGTTCGGTGCGTGGGCGCTCCAGGGTTCGGGCCGCAATTCCTATGCGAATGCTCGCGTGCGAGAGATGTACGCCCACCAGTACGGAGCGCCGTTTCCGCACCGCATGTGGACCTCGGCCCGTCCCACCCAACAGACGCCGCTCTACGACACGCTCGCGAACAAGGGCGCTCGGTTCGGCCAGATCGCCGGATGGGAGCGGGCGTTTTGGTTCGGCTCAGATCCGTATGACCACGACACGCTGAGCTATCGCGACGAGCACTGGCACGATGCGGTGGCCCAGGAATGTCGGGCCGTGCGCGACGCCGTCGGGGTCATGGACCACGGCGGCTTCACCCGCTTCGACGTGACCGGCCCAGGTGCCGCGGCATTCCTCGATCGCATGTTCTGCACGAAGCTTCCGGCCGTCGGCCGGGTGCGCCTGTCCTACATGCTTCGCCCGAACGGCACCGTGTGGAGCGAGGCCACCATCGCCCGGTTCGCCGAAGATCGCTTCCTGTTGCTCGGTCCGACCGCGGCACGCGAGCGAGACTTCGACTGGTTGCAGCGACACCTGCCCGGCGACGGCAGCGTGGATCTGCGACTCGGGACCGAACGCACCTCGACCTTGATGGTCATGGGGCCGAACTCTCGGGAGCTGCTCGGTTGGCTCACCGACGCCGATCTCTCCAAAGAGGCGGCGCCGTGGATGTCGCTGCGAGAGATCGACATCGCCGGCGTCGCGGCCACCGCTTTGCGGGTCAGTTTCGTCGGCGAACTCGGCTGGGAGTTGCACGTCGACGACGGCGATCTGGTCCGGCTCTACGCCGCGCTCCACGCCCATGGCGCTGACCTTGGGCTTCGGGACTTCGGCTCGTACGCGCTCAATGCCATGCGGGTCGAAAAGGGCTACCACGGTTGGGGAAGCGAGTTTGGCATCGAGTACACCCCGTTCGATGTGGGGCTTGAGCGATTCCTTGCTCTGGACAAAGGTGACTTCATCGGACGCGACGGCGCCGCGGCGATGGCTGAAGCCGCGCCGGCCTGGAGCTATGGCGTCTGGACGGTTGACGTCGCCGGCCTCGATGGGCCGGCCGGTGATCCTCCGCCCTCGGCGCCGATCCGGATGGGTGGCGAAGCGGTCGGGTTCGTGACCTCGGCCAGCACTGGATTTCGTACCGACACGCGGGTGTGTCTGGGTTACGTCGAAGGGCGCTTCGCCGACACGATGGATGGCTTCACCATCGACGCCTATGGCTACGACTGTCCTGCGCAGCGTCACGCCCACAGCGTCTACGACCCGGACAACGCCCGCCCTCGAAGCTGAGCATCCGGCCGCACGCCGCATTGCGCATTTGCCAGTCCAGTGCGCATAATCTTGGATCGTTCGGGATCCATCGAAGGGCTGTCTACATGCGCGATCTCATCAGGGGCTTGCGGACCTTTTTCCTTGATCCCGCCGGTAGGGAGACCGTCGCGGTCGCCTCGGTCATCATCGCGATCGGCACGCTGGTGTACCGATTCGTCGAAGACCTGACCTGGCTCGACAGCCTGTATTTCTCCGTCATCACGCTCACGACCGTCGGCTACGGCGATTTCTCGCCAACGACCCCGGTGGGCAAAGTCTTCACGATGTTCTATGTCGTCGTCGGTATCGGCATCTTCGTCGCTCTGGTCACCCAGGTTGGCGCCCATCTGGTCGAGACCCGCCGAGAGGGTCAAGGTGGCGCGTCGTCATGACGGCTCGTTCGAAGAAGCGCACATGGCTACTGCGGGTGCTGACCGTCCTCACTTTTGTCCTCGCCGTCGCGGCCACGGTGATGGTCTTCGCGCAGGACCGCCTCTTCGACGCCGACGCGTTCGGGGCAACCGTTGGTGCGACGACGACCGACCCTGCGGTCAACGACTACCTGGCCGAGGCGATGTCGAACGCGCTCATCGACCAGGCGCCGAACCTTGCGATCGTCGGGCCGGTGCTCGAACGGCTGTGCGGCGGGGTGCTGCAATCCGCGCCGGCCACCCAACTGCTCGAAGAGGCCGCGGCGGCCGGTCACACCGCGATCCTGACCGGGCGTGACGACTCGCTGCTCATGAACTTGAGTGATCTCGTCGTGTCGATCGACGATGCGCTCACGTCAGTCAACCCCGACTTCGCCGATGTGATCGACGACAACATCGTCGATCTCTCGGTCAGGGTCAGTGCGGGCGAGATCGCTCCGGGCGCCGTGCGCCTGGCCGAACGTCTCCGCTTCCTCACCGTTGTGCTCGTGGGACTCACCGCCGTCGCCTTGCTGGCGCTCGTGGCGCTCGAATCCACGCTCTTCCGGGGTCTCACCCGGATGGGCGGCGTGCTCGGGTTGGTCGGCTTGTTCTTGGTCGTGGTGCGAGCCGTCGGCGCGGCCGTGATCGGCACCTATGGGCGGACCGCGGTAGAAGCAGACGCGCTCACCGCGGTATGGAACATCGTGCTCGGCGACCTCCGCACGTGGGGGTGGACCTTGATCGTGGTCGGCGCCGTGTTGGCGGGGCTCGGTACCGCCGTCGTCTCTCGCGGTCGAGCCGTCGACGCGGTTCGCGAGCGGTGGTCCGCGCTGACCGCCGAGGATGCCCCGATCGTCGAGCGCGTCGGCGCCACGGTCGCGGCCTTTGCCGCAGCCGTCTGGGCGCTCGTACACCCCACCACTGCATTGGCGACGGTCGTGCGCATCCTCGGGTTCGTTGCCATGGTGCTCGTCGTGGCTCGGGTCGCCCGCGGGTTCGGCCTGGCCGACCGATTCGCTGCGGTCGAGCCCGACGGCGACGAAGTTGTGCCGCTCGGCTCGATCGCAAAGCGGCTCGTCATGCCAACGCTGGTCATGGTTGGCCTCGGCGTCGTCGGCTTCTTCGTGCTGGCATCGACAGCTACCGCCGTGGTCGCGGGTGACCCCGACGCGTGCAACGGCCATCGCGAGTTGTGCGACCGACGCCTTGACGAGGTCGCCTTCGCAACGTCGCACAACTCAATGTCGTCGACCGCCTCCGCGTTCTATCTGCCGAACCACCTCGCCTCGATGAGGGCGCAGCTGAACCATGGCGTACGAGGGTTCATGATCGACACCGTCTACGGACGCCCCGCATCGGACGGCTCGGTCAGGACCAGCGTCGACAATCCCGAACTGCAAACGCTCGGCGAGGCGGTGGGAGCGTTGGTCGATCAGGTGCGCAACGGCCAAGGCCCCGAGCTGGGCGACGAGCTCGTCTACCTGTGTCACGCCGTCTGCGAGATCGGTTCGCTCGGTGCCGTCGACGAGCTCATGGTCGTGCGTGAGTGGCTCGACGAGCACCCGCGCGAAGTCGTGGTGTTCATCGTCCAGGACGGCACGTCGCCCGAAGACACGGCTGCGGTGTTCGAACAAGCTGGCTACACGGACATGATCCACACGCAAGTCCTGGGCGAGCCGTTCCCGACACTGGGTGAGATGGTGGCGTCGGGTCGCCGGGTGTTCGTGATGGTCGAAGAGGACGGCGGCGATGTGCCGTGGCTGCACGCGGCCCTCGACTTCACGCAAGAGACGCCGTTCAGCTTCGCGTCGGTCGACGAGTTCTCCTGCGCTCCCAACCGCGGTAGCGCCGATGCGCCGCTCTTTGTCATCAACCACTTCATCACCCTTGCCCGCCCGGCAAACCAGACCATCAATGACATCGACGTGCTGGGACCGCGGGTCGACCAATGTGCAGGCGAGCGCGGTCTGCTCCCGAACTTCATCGCCGTGGATTTCGTCGCCGAGGGCGACGTGATGCAGGTCGTCGATCGGCTCAACGGCATGGATTGACCGGTGATGTGCCAGTGAATATGGCAATTCATGTCTCACTGGATAGGTTGGAGATATGGCTGACGTCGAAGAGACGATGCGCATTGTTGGCTCGCCGGATCAGGTCTGGGCCGCGCTGGGTGACTTCGGAAGCATCGTCCGTTGGGCGCCGAACGTCGACCACTCCTGTCTCACCACGTCGCAGGGCGAGGGAGTGGGCACCGAGCGGCGAGTCCAAGTCGGGCGCAACGCCCTTCTAGAACGGGTCGTCGAGTGGGAGTCGGGCCAGCGCTTGGCCTACCGCATCGATGGCCTTCCACCGGTGGTCCGTTCTGTGGTGACCACCTGGGTGCTCGCGGGCGATGACCGGTCGACCTCGGTCAGCGTGACCAGCCGAATCGATGCTGGGCCGCGGCCGCCGCAACAGGTGGCTGCTCGCGTGTTCGCCAAGGTGTTGGCAAAGACCTCTCGCGAGATGCTGGGCGGCCTGAAGCAGTACGTCGAGCAGACCGAGGTGGCGACATGACGCAGCGTCCCGACGTCATCGTCCTGATGACCGACCAGGAACGGGCTGCTCCGCCCTATGAGTCCGCCGAGGTGGCCGCCTGGCGCGACGAGAAGCTGACCGGCGCCAAGTGGTTCGAGGACAACGGCGTGTCCTTTCGTCGTCATTACACCGGATCGCTCGCTTGCGTACCGAGCCGCCCAACCCTGTTCACCGGGCAGTACCCCGACGTGCATGGCGTGACCCAAACCAACGGGCTCGGCAAGATGGCAGACGACGCTCGGATGCGCTGGCTACGCCCGGGCGAAGTGCCGACCCTCGGCCACTGGTTCCGCGCCGGCGGCTACGACACGCACTATGTCGGCAAGTGGCACATGACCCACGCCGATTTGCACGACCCTGCGACCGGCGACTTGCTTGGCACACACGACGATGACGGTGTCCTCGATCCGGCCGCTGTCCAGGCCTATCTCGACGCAGACCAGCTCGACGAGTTCGGCTTCTCCGGCTGGGTCGGCCCCGAACCGCACGGCGGCGCCCCGGCGCTCTCTGGGGTGGTGTGCGACCCGATCTATGCCGACCGGGCCGTCGCCTGGCTCGAAGATCGTTATGACCGCCGCCGTGCTGGCGACCAGGTCGCGCTGCGTCCGTTCCTGCTCGTCGTCTGCTTTGTGAACCCGCACGACATCGTGTTCGCACCTGCATGGCTCGGCCGCTTCGGACGCGACAACCCGTTCGATGGCGACGCAGCCAATCCGCCCCATATCGCCGCGTCGCCCACCGACGACGAAGATCTCGCCTCCAAGCCGGCAGCACAGATCGCCTACCGGGCCTCGTACCCGTCGACCTACGGGCCGCCGCCGCTCATCGAGCGGGCCTACAAGGACAACGGGGCGAAGTACCGCAACCTCTACTACCGGCTGCACCTCGAGTCCGACGGTCCGCTCGATCGCGTCCGACGGGCGGTGACCGACAGTGGGTCCAGCGACGCAGTGCTCGTGCGGACGTCGGACCATGGGGAGCTGCTCGGGGCCCACGGCGGCCTCCACCAGAAGTGGTTCAACCTGTACGACGAGGCCACCCGCGTGCCATTCGCGATCGCTCGCGTCGGCGCAGACGCCACGGCGTCGCGGGTCATCGGCGACGCACCGACGTCGCACCTCGACCTGGTGCCGACGCTGCTGGCCGCTGCCGGCATCGACGAGGCATCGACCGGCGCGCAGCTGCAGGCCGACTTCACCGAGCTGCACCCGCTTCCCGGGCGCAACCTTATGCCGGTCGTTGAAGGCGAGACACCAGACGCGCACCGACCGGTCTATGCGATCACCCGCGACAACATGCCCGAGGGTGACTCGGGGGCCAGCGGGATGGCGCGGCGCATGGGGCGCATCGAGAAACAGCCGCCGCCACTGCGGATCCAAGTCCCTGCGCACGTGGCCGCCAACTTCGAAAGCATCGTCAGTCGCGTGCTCCAGGAAAACGCCCCTGGAGGAGCCGGGCATCTGTGGAAGCTCGTGCGCAGCTTCGACGATCCGGACACCTGGACCGAGCCCGGCGTGCGCCACCTCGCCAGCACTGGACCCGCCGGCGATAGGTATCGCACCGAACCGCTGCCCGATCAGTGGGAGCTCTACGACCTCGACACGGACCCGATCGAGGCCGTGAACCGATGGGACGACCCGGCGGTTGCCGCGGTCTTCGATCTGCTGAAGAGCCGACTCGCCGCTGAGCGGACGCGAGCGGTGCCCGAACGGAACCAGCCCTGGCCTTACGCCACTCGAACGCCGACCGCCACTCATACGTCGAAGAATGGACCTCCGATGAAGACGCCACCGCCCCCAGCCCGCGCGCTACGCAAGCTGTTGCAGCGAGCCGGCATGCACCCCGAAGACACGGTGACGGTCGAGAGTGTGCTCGCCGGCGCGGACCTGAGCGGTCGCCGAGCGCTCGTCGTGGCCACGAATCACGGAGTGCTCGACGTCGGCAAGCCGACGGGTGTCTTCGCGAGCGAAATGACCGTGCCGTATTACGCGTTTCTCGACGCCGGTATGGATGTTGACGTCGCCAGCCCTGACGGTGGCGTGATCCCGGTCGAGCCGCAGTCGCTGCGTCCGCCGCTACGAACCGAGGCCTGTGACCGGTTCCTGGCCGACGACGACTTCCGGGGCAAGGTGACGACTTCGCTGGCGATCGGCGATCTGGACATGGCGAACTACGACATCGTGTTTCTGGCCGGCGGCTGGGGCGCTGCGTTCGACTTCGGTTTCTCCGAGGAACTCGGGCGCCAGATCACGGCGGCGAACGAGCTCGATCGAGTCATCGGTGGCGTCTGCCACGGGCCGCTCGGGCTGCTCAAGGC
>CALLPT010000098.1 GCA_938015575.1 uncultured Acidimicrobiales bacterium | reverse complement strand
GCCTGGGCCGACGATGCGGTCGCGATTCACTCGGCCCAGATTCCCTATGCGCCCGATGGCACCTATGGCGAGTCCGATGCGGAGGATCGATCGATGGCGATCATCACCGATGAGTCGGCCTATGAGACCCAGACCCATCGGTTGGTCCGGGAGCATCCCGAGACGGGCGCTCGGACCTTGTACAGCTGCATCGGCTACATCATTGGCATCGAAGGGATGGACGACGAGGCCGCCAAGGAGAAGCTCATCGAGTTGTACCAATGGCAGGCCAAGCCTGAGTTCCACTATGTCCACGAGTGGGAGCCGAACATGCTCACGATGTGGGACAACCGTTGCGTGTTACACCGGGTGACTGGCGGGTTCGAAGGCTACGAACGCCTGCTGCATCGCACGACGATCGGCTACAACGAGCTCGTGCGAGCGAGCTAGCTGCCGTACTCATCTTCGATCTGTTTGGCGATCGGGCCGAACTGACGATCGACGGTGACCGAGAACAGTCGAGCCCACTCATCGAGATCGGTCCCTTGGATCTGTGGCACGAGGGGGATTGCCTGCACGAAGTTCGGGACCGCGCCGCGTGTGGCCGATGCTTCGACGACCTTGCCGAATTCGCCCATGCGCCCGACGATGTCTGCCAGCACCTTGCGAACTGGATCGTCGCGGTCGGCCAGGGCCAAACCGACGACAAGCAAGACCGCGCTGGCGGCAAGTGCGATTGTTCCGATCGTCGCGAACGCGGTAGTACCAAGGACAAGCGCGCCCACATGGCCGACGGTGGAGAGACCGGTGGTTGCGACCGACGCGATCCCGTAGAGCCGGTCTACCTCGGCTCGATCGTCGAGGACGCCCTCACCATGTTCGAGGCGACCGAGGTGGTAGCGGCTACGAATCTCGTTGATGAACGATCCGAACTCGGTCGCCTCGGCGCCGTCGTGGTCGAGTTCACCATCCAGCAGTTCCCGACGGACGAACTGCTCAGTCACCGGCCCCATGGCCGCAAGCAGAACCGACAGCCCACTGCCCGAACGGACGACGGTGTCGTAGGCGTCGAGGTAGGCCGACTCGCGCTCCGATCCGTAATGCGAGAGAGCGGTGTCGGCCAAGACGAGACTGAGGCCGTCAGCAACTCGTTCATCGGCGACCGTCCTGTCGACACCGGCCAATAGGTCGACCACGCGCGTGGTCGTCGCTTTGTCCGCTGCGGCCGACGCGAAGAACAGCGTCGGCACAAGACCGTCGCCGCCAAGGCCGCGGTGTTCGAGGCCGTAGGACGGCACGATGAGATCCCCGGAGTGGAACTGGGGGCCAGCGGTGATGACCGCTTCGAGTTCGACGTCGCTGAGCCGTGCGAAGAACGCCGGCGCGGCGTCGTGCTTCAGGACTGCGGCCATTGCGGTGATGCGCCGGTCGACAAGGACCGCCGACGCAGCAGCCGTCGTCCCCGGATGGTCGACGCGCCCGAAGCGCTCGAACGACTGCATCGCCGCCCCCAGGACGAACCCGGTGCTGAACTCGGCATCGACCAGCAATTGCTCGATATGGAAGCTGTTGGTGGCCTGGGCACGCTGGTCAGGAGCGAGCCGGAAGTCGGCAGCGACCAAGGCACGACCTGAGAACGCGAGCCGGTCGGCTTGCGTCACGCGGGCCAATGCTCGCGACAGCACGGGGCGGGCCTCGCTCCACTGGTCGAGGTCGCGGGCAGCCCAGCGATGCGCCAGCTCGACGGTCCCCCGTGCTCCCAGCTCGTTGAAGAACCCGGCAGCGACGTCAGTGTCGGCGGCAAGGAGAGTGACGAAGCCGATCTCGTCAAGGCTCGGCTCACCCCCGGCGAGGTAGCTACCTAGGAGCTGCGAGCCGGACCGGAACGAGCCGGCAAGCGCCGCGGCGATCGCGATCTCAGCTGACAGCTCGTGGCTCCCGGCGGGGGCGTACGCATCGATGGCCTGCTGCAATGCAAGATCGGCCCGGACAGCGGTCGCGTCGTGCAGGTCCTTGGCGAGTGCATAGTCGGTCGCTGGGTCAAAGAGCGCGGGTTGATCACCGGCGATTCGCCGGTAGTCGGCCAGCCGCGTGGTGGCATCTACCACGGCGCGATCGGCGGCGAGCCAGTCGAGGTAGCCGGGCGGGAAGTAGTCGGAGTGAAGTCCCGCCTCGGTAGGGGTCAGGCGCTGTTCGATCGCACGAGTGAGCTGGTGAAACAGGTCCGCTTCGGCCCGTCCCAGGTCCTCGGCAGACAGCTCCCTGCGAAACGGGTCAGTCGGCCGCCAGGTGATCGAAAGCGGAAGTCGGAAGTTGCCGACCTGATGTGCTGCCGTCTCGATCGCACTCGCCGTCGACCGAAGCACCAACGACGCGTCGTCGATCACCGTGACCGCGTGGGTGGAGAGCTCGGCCATCGCTTCGGTCGCCATCACGCGATCGGCGAGGCCCTGCATCGCGCTCGATGACCGCAGCAAGCGCTGCGCGACCGCCTGCGCGCCCGTGGGGTCCGCGCCATGAAACATGTTGAGACTTTACTGCATTTTCATGCTTTTTCAAGTTGGAGAGATTCGCTCGGCTGACGGCGACCGACGGCCTCGCCCTACCGTGGCGCCATGATCGAATTGGAACGCCACGACGACGTCTTCGTCCTCACCATGGCCGCGGGCGAGAACCGCTGGAACACAACCTTCGTTCGGGCGATCGCCGAAGCCCTCGACGAGGTCGAAGCCAGCGAAGGCGCGGCCGCGCTCGTCACCCGGTCCGCCGACGCAAAGTTCTTCTCCAACGGGCTCGACCTGGACTGGGTGATGGCACCCGACGATCACCCCGAGGGCGGCGACCGGGTCGCATTCGGCCACGAGTTCATGTCACTGATGGGCCGCATCATGACGCTGCCAGTGCCCACGATCGCGGCCGTGAACGGCCACTGCTTCGGCGCCGGTTTCATGTCCGCGCTTTGCCACGATGTGCGGATCGCTCGCGCCGACCGTGGATTCATGTGTGCGAACGAACTGGCGATCGGCATGACAATCCCACTCCCCGAGGTCGCGCTCTTCAAGCACAAGATCCCGGCGCCGCACTTCCACGAGACCGTGATCCTGGCCAAGCGATGGACAGGACCTGCCGCGGTACAGGCCGGCTTCGTCGAAGAAGCGGTCGACATCGACCTCCTCCAGGATCGGGCGATGGAGCGTGCCGCAGAGCTCGCGCCGCTCGGAGCGAACCGCGAGAACATGGGGTGGCAAAAGGAAGC
>CALLPT010000097.1 GCA_938015575.1 uncultured Acidimicrobiales bacterium | reverse complement strand
CTCGTGACATTCCGCCGCCAGCTCGAGGCCCGTGGCATCTGGGACCGAAGCCATCAGAACGACGCCGAGGCGGCCGCCAACGCGGCCATCGATCACGCGTGGAACTGGGCAACGTCGCTGCCACTGGCCCAACTCGACCTCTTCGACCACGTGTTTGCGACCCCGACTTCTCGCCAGCAGCGCCAGCGTGATGCCTTGGCGGAGTACCTCGGGGCCGGGGGTCCGCAGTGAGCGATCCGGTCATGACCATGGTTGCCGCCATCAACGCGACCCTCGCAGCAGAGATGGCTCACGACGAACGTGTGTTGGTCTTCGGCGAAGATGTCGCCCTGAGCGGGGGCGTGTTTCGGGCTACCGATGGCTTGCTCGAACGGTTCGGTCCCGACCGGGTCGTCGATATGCCCTTGGCAGAGGCCGCAATCCTCGGCGCCGCTGCCGGGCTGGCTGCAGGCGGGATGGTGCCGGTTCCCGAGATTCAGTTTCTTGGCTTCAGCTATCAAGCGATGCACCAGCTCGCCGGCCAGATCGCGCGTTTTCGCTACCGCAGCCAGGGGCGGTTCGAGATGCCCATCACTGTTCGAGCGCCCTTCGGCGGCGGCGTGCGCACCCCCGAGCTCCACAGTGATTCCCTCGAGGGCCAGCTCACCAACATCGCGGGCCTCAAAGTCGTGACCCCGGCCACCGCGGCCGATGCCAAAGGCCTGCTGACCGAAGCGATCCGTGACCCGGATCCGGTCGTGTTCCTGGAGCCACTCCGTGGCTATCGAGGGGTGAAAGGGCCGGTCCCCGAGGGCGAATACCGAGTGCCGTTCGGCAAAGCACGCTGGGCCACGCCGGGCGACGACGTAACCATCATTGCGTGGAGCTACCAGGTCGAAGTCGCGCTCCGGGCGGCACGCAGTCTTGCCCAGCAAGGCCTGTCGGTCGGCGTGCTCGACCTCCGCACGCTGGTGCCACTCGACATCGACGAAATCGTTGCCGCGGTCGAACGCACCGGGCGCGTCATCGTGGTCGAAGAAGCCGTACCGACCGGTGGCTTTGCAGCCGAGGTGATCGCCACGATCAACGAGCATGCGTTTTGGTCACTCGAAGCACCGCCCGTGCGGGTCTCTGGCTTCGATACGCCCTATCCCGTCGGCCAGCTCGAAGACACCTACGTGCCCGACTCCCGTCGCATCGAGGCCGCGGTGCATCGCCTCCTCGAGGTCCGTCCATGAATCACGAGTTCCGGCTCGCCGACATCGGCGAGGGCCTCGAAGAAGCCGAGATCATCGAGTGGAAGGTCCAGGTCGGCGATCGCGTCCAGCGAGATCAGACCATCGTCGAGGTCATGACCGACAAGTCCAATGCCGAACTGCCGGCGCCAGTCGGTGGCGTGATCGTGGCCCTGGGCGCCACGGTCGGCGACCGGATCGAGGTCGGTGCTGTGCTCGCGGTGATCGATCCCACCATCGGTGAAGAACCCGAACCCATCCCTGGTTCGAGCGAGCCCGTTACCCGACCCGCCACTCCCCCGGTGCCGGAGCCCGCCGCACCAGCATCGACCGTAAGCACTTTTCAGGTGGCGGCGGCCACGGCCGCACCTGGCGATCCGTATGACACCTATCGACGGCCCAAGCGGGCCAAGGCATCGCCGACGACCCGTGTCGAGGCAGCCCGGCGAGGTATCGACCTCGACACGGTGACGGGCACGGGGCCCGGCGGTCGGATTCTGCTGACCGACCTCGAGGGTGCTGCGCCGGGATCTTCTTCGGCTCCAGAGCCGGATTCCCTCCCTGAGCCTGCACCCGAACCGGATTCCGTCCCCGAGCCTGCACCGCCAGAAGCTCCACCAGCAGAACCAGCACCTCTGTCGCCACCAGCACCGGCGTCGCGACCAGCACCGCTTCAGGCTGCCGACACGACTGCGGGGGTCACCGTTGAACCTCTTCGCGGCGTTCGACGTGTCATCGCCCGGAACATGCACCAGTCATGGACCGATATCCCACACATCCATGCCTTCCATCACATCGACGCGGAACCGCTCCTCGACCTGCGCGATCAACTCCGTACCAGCGGGCGAACCGAATTCGCCACCCTCACGCCGCTGTCATTCTTTGTCGCCGCCGTAGCGACGGCGATCGAGCAGCACCCCATCGCAAACGCGAGTCTCGACCTCGACGCCGAAACGATCACCTATCGCGACTCGATCAATGTTGGCGTTGCCGTCGCAGCACCCCAGGGGCTCGTTGTGCCCGTCCTTCGCGATGCCGGCAACCAGGCGCTGGCCTCGATCGCCGCCGCAGTCCGGTCGACCGTCGACGGCGCCCGGGCCGGCTCGCTCCCCGCAAGCGCCTTTCGTGATGGAACCGTCACGATCACCAACTTCGGCAGCCTCGGCGGCGAACAAGCGTTGCCGCTGATTCGCCCACCTGAGTCCGTCATCTTCGGATTTGGGTCGATCAAGACTCGACCTTTTGTCCTCGACGACACGGTCGTCGCGCGCAAGACCATGCACCTCGTGATTGCAACTGACCATCGACTGCTCGATGGCGACGTCACAACCGCGCTGCTTGGCCGAGTCGCGTCGCTGCTCGAGAACCCGATCAACCTGGTCCTCAGCGACTGATGGTTGTCGGCGCAATCGGCGAGCGGACCGACGTCGTCGTCATCGGCTCGGGACCCGGTGGCTACGTGGCCGCGCTTCGGGCCGCCGACGGCGGACGCGAGGTCATCCTCATCGAACGCGACGCGATCGGCGGCACCTGCCTCAACGTCGGGTGTATTCCATCGAAGGCCCTCATCGAGGTTGCGTCGTTCCGACACCGTGCGGCGTCCCAAGGTGTTCCTGGGCTCGTGACGACAGTGACCACCGACATGGCCGGCGTTGGCGAGCATCTCGCATCCGTGAGCGCGGGGCTGCGCGAAGGTGTCGGCCGATTGCTCGCCGACGCGGGGGTCACCGTCGTGCCGGGAACGGCTCACTTCGCCCGGCGAGACCGGCTCAGCGTCGCCCACGAGGACCGGGTTCGCCATATCGACTTTGATCAGGCGATCGTGGCCACGGGCTCGCGTCCTACGCTGCTCGAGGCCATTCCGTTCGGTGAGCGCGTGCTCGACTCAACCGGCGCCTTGGCCCTACGCGAACTGCCTGAGTCGCTCGTCGTCCTCGGCGCCGGCTACATCGGCGTCGAGCTGGGCATCGCGTTTGCCAAGCTTGGCTCGGCGGTGACGTTGGTCGAAGCCGCCGACTCGGTACTTCCCGCCCTGCACCCCCAGCTGCGACGCCCCGTCGAGCGACGTCTACGCCAACTCGGTGTCACCGTGTTGGTGGGGACCCGGGCCGTGCGCGGCGACGCCGACGAGATCGTGCTCGATAATGGCGCCACCCTGCGACCGACGTACACGGTCGTCGCCGTGGGACGACGGCCCAACGGTGGCACCTGTTCCGTCGAGGTCGCGGGCGCACACGTCGACGATCAGGGCTACATCACGGTCGACGAACACCTGGTCGCAGCGCCCGGCATCTACGCGATCGGCGACGTAACACGAGGTCCCGCGCTGGCCCATCGTGCGACCCGCGATGCCGAACGCGCCGTCGGCCACCTGCTGGGTGAACCCACGATCGCACCGGCCGCGATTCCCGAGGTCATCTTCTCCGATCCCGAGGTCATGTCGGTCGGGGTCACGCTCGACCAAGCCGCCGATGCCGGACTCGGAGTCCATCGGTTCCCCCTCGGCGCCAATGCTCGGGCCCGCACCCTGGGTACCGACCTCGGAGGCGTCTGGATCGTCGCAGACGAGGCTGGGACCGTCGTCGGTGTGCATGCGGTCGGGCCCCATGTTGGCGAACTGGCAGGCGAAGCAGCGCTTGCCATCGAGCTTGCTGCAACCACCCAGGACCTCGCCCTTACCGTGCATCCGCATCCGACGGTGTCCGAGTCGATCGCCGAGGCAGCGATGCTCGCTCGCGGATTGCCACTCCATATTCGGCGATGAACCCCGAACCTCCCTCGTGGCAAGCTGCCCACGACGCGGCCGAAGCCGCCGGCCGCGACGGCTACTTCGATCCGGGCAGCGGCCTATTCGTCATGACGGCGGGCTTTCTCCGGCGCCGCGGCACCTGCTGCGCCAGTCAGTGCCGCCACTGCCCATACCACCAGGACCCGACCGGCTGACCCGAACAGCACCGATAGCCTCGGCGCAGTCGCGGGTGCACGCTCGGGAAGGAATCAGACGATGGCCATCGTCAAGGCAAACGGCATCGACATCGCTTATGAGATTGAAGGCACCGGGCCGCCGTTGCTCCTCGTCATGGGCCTCGGCGGACAGCTCACGGACTGGCCAGCGGAGATGGTCGAGCGGCTTGCCGAGCACTTCACGGTCGTGCGGTTTGACAACCGTGACATCGGATTGTCCACGCACCTGGCTGCTGCACCCCCAACGCGCCTCGACTTTTTCAAGGCGATCGTGCGGCCGGCATGGGTCGACGCTCCCTACGACCTTTCCGTCATGGCTGACGACGCCGCGGCGCTTCTCGACGCACTCAATCTCGACCAAGTCCATGTCGCCGGCATGTCCATGGGCGGCATGATCGCCCAGACGCTCGCGATTGATCACCCCGCCAAGATCGACAGCTTGTGTTCGATCATGTCGAATACGGGCAACCCGCGAACGGGCCGACCGACCCCACGGGTACTCGCCCATCTCGCCCGTCAGGGTCAAGATCCGACCAAAGAGGCCGCCATCGAGCGCACGCTCGACCTGTTCGCCATGGTCTGTGGCGCCGACTGGGATCGCGCTCGTGGCGAGCAACAGCTGCGGGCAAGCCTCGCACGTTCGTTCAACCCGGCAGGTGTGCTTCGACAGTCGCTGGCCATCGCCGTCTCCCCCGAGCGAACAGCAGGATTGCGCCGATTGCAGCTCCCGTCGCTGGTGATCCACGGCCTCGATGACACGTTGGTTCGCCCGAGCGGCGGTGTCGCCACCGCCGAGGCGATCGCCGACTCACGGCTGCTTATGTTTCCGAGGATGGGCCATGACCTGCCACAGACCCGTCACGAAGAGATCGTCGACGCGATCGTCGCGAACGCCTCTCGTGCGCACCTACTCGTCTGACAGCCCCAGCGAGACGAAACGCTAGAGGCCAGCTTGCGCCCAGCTACGGGCAGCCAGGACCCGGGGGCCTGGTATCGGGCACGCTCGTATCGACGACCTCGACATGCACATGAGGCCACGACGGTTCCGCCGTCAACTCATCGACCTGGGACTCGAACGGCAGCAGCCGGGCCGAGTCCGCGATCTTGGTGACTCCGGCGACAACCCGCGTGCCAACAGGGGGAAGCTCGCCCTCGACATGGAATACCCGCACGACCCAGCCGGGCCAGCCGTCGGGTTCGATGTAGACGAGTTTGTCGTCGTACTCGCAGTACAGGACGTACTGCTTCGCGGCGATAACGGTGCCTGTCGCCGGAGCGACCACGACTTCACCCGGCGGGACCACGATGTCGGCCGCCGACCGTTCGTGGGTGCCGCGACTACGTGAGTCCATCGTGATCATGTCGACACCCGTGCCCGCCGCATTGATCCCCGTGGCTCCCGGGTGCCCTGCCTCGTGGAAGCCAATGATTTCGATGCGGCCCACGGGAAGCGCGAGTGGAATCGAGGCGGCCTGGCCAAGTGGCAGATAGCCGGTGGTGGTAACGACTCGTACACCAGGGTCCGGGGCCTGGCTCGCAGGCGGCACTGGGGTGCTCGTGGACGGTACTGGGGTGCTGGTGGGGTCAGGTGTTGGTTCCGCCGTCGGCGTGGGTTCTGGCGTGGGCGTGGGTTCTGGCGCCGGCGTCGCGTCGACCACCGTCGGCTCCGGGTTTGTCGGAGGTTCGGCTGCTGGTTCGAGTGTCGGTTCGGGGTCCGGGCTTGCCCCATCGCTTGCACGCGCAAGTCGGTCACCGGGCGCATCGGAGCGCTCGGCGGCGCTGTCGTCGATCGGAGCAGGCACCAACAAGGCCGGGATCACAAAAGGCGTGGGCGTTGGGTCGAGGGGCACACCCACCGGAGCCGTGGTTGCCACCGGAGCACCCGTCGCGACCTCGACGTTCTCAGGAACCGAGGCACAGCCGGTGACGATCACGAGCAGCACCAAAACCGGCGCGACCAAGGACCGAAACCGGAAGCTCGCCACCGCACAAAAGTACTTCGCCAATCGCCGGGATCTCGGGCACCCCGCAAATTCATCGTGCTTACCGGGTACCGGAGCTAGGCGGGGCGAGGTCCGCCGGTGAATCGGGTTCCCGGCGGATCAACCGCCCATGCGGGAGCTCGCTCCCAAGCTTCTTCGAAGACGAGTTGGTCGAGCGGCTTGCGCCGAACCGGACCGTTGGCACCCGCGGGATAGCCGAGCGTCACGGTCGCGGCGATGAACGCCTCGTCGGGGATTGCCAGAGCCTGGCGGATCTCGGAGTCGCGTACCTGATGGAACATCGTGATCGCGCCTCCTAGCCCGACCGCACGCGCCCCGAGCAGCAGGTTCTGGACCGCCGGGTAGATCGACGCGCCCTCGGTCACCGTCGGCTCGCGGTACCGAATCATGCATGGCAAGACGATCACGGGGGCCTCGGCCAAGTTGGCCACATAGTGATCCATTGCGACGAGCATGCGCGACGTCGGGCTGTCCTTTGCCCGGTCCGGGAACTCATTCGTTGCCCGCTTGGCCGTCCATATCTCCTCGGCGCCTTCGGCGAGGAGCGTGCGCACTCGCAGCGAGACCGGACCGTCACGGAGCACCACAAACCGAAATGGCTGACGATTCGACCCGGACGGTGCGCGACTAGCGAGGTGAAGCACTTTCGCGAGAACGGCTTCGCCGACCGGTTCGCTCGTGTAGCGGCGAATCGCTCGCGTCGTCGCCAGGCCTTCGGAGAGGCTGGGCTCGGTGGTCATGACTTCACGTGGGGCGAGATGAACAGCACCGGCGTGGTCGAGCGAGGCGACCGGAGTGTGCACACGCGCCGACCCGGCTGAACCGCGTCTTTCACGTCGGACGCGTGATCACCATAGAAGGCGGCGGTCGCGTCAACGTCTCGCACCGTCAGGGCGAGCCCCCACCACGTGGCGGGATCGTCGCCGCGTCCGTCATCGGCACCGCCTACCTCGCAAATCACGTCGCCGAGCCAGAAGAAGGTTTGGCGCCGGATGCCCTTGGGCGTTTCGATGCGTCGCACGCGCCGGGCTTCCAGGCCCCGAGCCTCGAACGCCGCGTGGGTCCGATCGGCATTCGGCGTCATCACCACGATGTGATCGATCGACTCAACGCCATTCGGATGGGTGCTGGCGACCGACGACGAACCGGTCGCGTCGCACGGTTGGGCCTCGGCCATCACCAACCCGTCGAGTTCGTCGATCCCCTCGATCCTGGCGCCAAGCGCCATGGCGTCGCCCAGAAGCCGTGTTTGTCCGACCCTCGGTGCATCACTACCTGACATCTCGGCGAACCCGAGCGCCGCCAGATCGGCCGCGCTCTCGGGTAGATGCAAGGCGGTCAGCTGCCCGGGGCCAGGTCCTCTTCGCGGAACGGTCGAATCCATGCTGTCCAGAATGCCCAACCAATGATCACCACCGACAATCCGCCCAAGAGGGCGCCCCAGAACCAATACGGCAAGAACAGCTCCTCGGCGATGTTCTGCGTGTCGGAGTTCTGGAATCCATTCCGCTCAAATCCTTTGATGAACAAGTAGTCACGGGTCGACCAAGCCGACAAGGCCAGCTGAATGGCGAGCAGCTGGGTCAAGATGATGCGGACCGTCGCTGGAGCGAACCGCGCCGCTAGACCGAGCACCGCTCCAATGGCGAGCATCGACACGAAGCCGAACAGGTTCCGCACCCAGATGAGCGTCGAAAGCAGCACGACGAGGGACAGCGCAGCCAGGACATAGGGAGCCGTCCGTGCCCGGCTTCCGGCGATCATCACCACGGCGCCGAGTACGGCAGGACCGATAAGACCAAGCGCCGAGACGACAACCTGTGCGAGCCCATCGGCCCCGGCAATCCGGGCTTGGCCTCCGAGCGATCGGTACAACTCGAGGTCGACGAAGTCGTTGCCCGTGATCAGGCCCCCGATGCCGTGGCCCATTTCGTGGGCCCAGGTTGCGAACAGGGCAAACGGGTAGATGATCGTGCGGGCGTACGGAACTAGTCCGATCACGATGCTCAGCACAATGGCCAAACCGAACGCCATCAGCAGCCGTTCTCGGCTCGCTCCGGTGGCTTCGCCGGCGGCACTGTCGTTGCCGCTACTTCCGAACGGCGCGTCGTTCAAGGACCCCATGTCGCGCTACGACAGGCCTTCGACGCGTGCAAGTTCCTCGAGCGATGCGACCTGTCGGTAGTAGCACGTTTCACGGGCCCTACCGTCGGTGCCTTTGGTGTGGCACACGCCGCTGGTGGCCGGTAGCACCCGGTACAGCAACGAGTTTTGCTCGCAGTTCACACGTACCTCGACCAGGTTGAGCACATCGCCAGAGGTTGCTCCCTTGTGCCACAGCTCATTGCGGCTCGTGGACCACAGCACGGCGTGGCGTTCCCTCAGCGTCGCCTCGAGTGCCGCTCGGTTGGCGTACCCCACAAACAAGACCTGGCCGTCCTCGCTGTGTTGCAACACCACCGGAACAACGGCCTGTCCCGATGCTGCGATGGTCTGAAGCTTGTCGAAGTCGAGCGCGAACGCCGACCCCTCTTCGATCTCGGCACTCACCCGGCCATGATACGGCCGAGCGTCGAGCCGACTCGATCAGGTTTCGTTGATGATGTCGACTCGGGTGCCGACAGGAACCTCGTCGGCAAGCATCGTGATCACATCATTCGGCAGGCGGATGCAGCCGTTCGATGCGTACTGACCGAGCAGGTCAGGCCGATTCGTGCCGTGCAGCGCAACCTTGGGTAGGCCGCCGCTGAAGGTGTTGATCGCGTCGCTGAAGACCCCCAGGCTGAGAAGCCACGGGCCATACGCTCCGCTGGGTCCGGGCATGATCTCGTCGATGTAGGTCGAGGCGAGCGGCGTGGTGCGACCGCTGTCACCCGTGACCACGGCAGTCGAGTCGACGATCAGTTCGTCGCCTCGCCAGACCGTCACCGTGTTGTTCCCGATATTGACCTGCACGTAGTAGTCCGACCGGGACCACTCGAAGTCAGCGGTCTTGACCCAGCCGGTCATGATCGGCCGCGTGGGAATCTGGACCTGAGCCCACTCATCACCCTCGTTGCCCCGGAGCACCCTCATCGCGAGCGGGTTCCCGAAGTAGGTCGGATTGGTGAAGTGGTCGTAAACCGGATCGACCGTCCCGTCCAGATAGGTGTAGGTGACCGAAATCTCGTTGCCAGCGGGACCGTCGTAGACGGTCGGACGCCGGACCGAGTCCTTGGCCGTCAGCACAAGCACCTCGGCCGCCGCGCTGGGGCGGCCGGTCGGTCCGAACTCGGGCGTGGGGGTCGGAAACGCAAGCGGCGTCGGTGTCGGGGCCACCGTCGGCGCGGCAACCGGGACCGTCGTCGGCAACGGGGTCGGCGTTACCGATGGGGTTGCGCTCGGCGCTGGCGTAGCCGTCGCCGCGGGCAAATCGGCAATGGCAACCTCGGTTGCCGAGTCGTTGCCATTGATCACCAAGACCGCGACCGCGGTGATCACCAGGACTGCGGCGAGGAGCCGCGCTGGCCACGATGTCAGGATCGTCGCAGTACTGCCCGTACGCACACGCTGATCATACGCCGTCCCGCTCCACGATCGCGGTCGCCCCCGGGCGATGCTCGATTCGTCACGGCAAGGGCGCCCGGCGCCAACTCGGCACGGATTCAAGGCCAGAAGCGTTTCACACCGCTGCGGTTCGGGTAGCTTTTTGCACGCATGGCAACGCGAATCGACATCGAGATCACCAGCGACCGTGGTGACGGCACGCTTACCTGGCGCGCCGCTGGTGCCAAGCAACCAAAGGGCGTGCTCGACGGCTCGCTTCTTCCTTCGGGGGCAAAGGTCGGCGACGTCCTTCGAGCCGAAGCTGAATTCACGGTCGATGGTCCCGAGGTCATCTCGCTAACGTCGCCCAAGGCCCCCAAGGCTGACTCGGTAGAACGGCTGGAAATCCTCAGCACCGGTGGCCCGACCGAGGGCGTAACCACCCAGTTGGCCAAGAAGGGCGGGCGTCGCGGAGGCCGCGACGGTGGTCGCGGAGGACGCGACGGTGGCGGCGGAGGCCGACGCGACGACGGGGGCCGCGGCAGCAGTCGAGATGGCGGACGTGGACCCCGCAATGACCGCGGGCCGCGCCGCCAAGCCCAGATTCGCGCCGGACGCACTCACCGAGAAGCGTGGATCGCCTCGCTGCCCGAGGGCCGCCGCCCCGTGGCGGAGCAGCTCATGCACGAAGGTCGCGACGGGGTCAAAGAAGCCCTTGACCGTCAGAACCGGGCTGCCGTTGCCGACGGACGCGAGCCGATCGATATCGGCCCGATCATGCGGATCACCGACGAGCTGGCTCCTGGCCTCGCCAAAGCCGAGTGGCAAGACAAGGCGGACGCGACCGTGGGCGCCGCGGACACCGCAGACCTCCGAGAGCTGCGCAAAGCCTTGCATGCTGGTTCCGAGCACTTTCCTGCCGAGACCCAGGCGACGCTTCGCTCCAAGCTGCAGGCACGCATTGACCGTGACCAGGCCGCCTGGGCCCGCGAGGTGCGCGAAGCCCTGACCGAAGGACGTACCGTACGTGCGCTGCAGCGCAGCGGGCGCCCGGCCAAAGCGGGGCAACCGCTCCCCGATGACCTTGTCGCGGCATTGTGCGACGCGGCCAACGAGGCGCTCGATCCTGAAGAAGAACCGCATCGTTGGACCGTGGTCATCGAAGCGCTCGCCGGCTCACCGGTGCGCCGTCTCATTCGGCCCGAGGCGATCCCGAGCGACGCCGACGATGACCTACTCGACACGGTCGATCGTCTTGCGCACCTCGTGCCGGGCGTAGCCAGTGCCTTTGGCGTCGAACCACGACCGCCGCGACGCAAGCGCGGCCGTCGCAACGACTAGCAAACGCTGGAACACCCGCCGGTCCGGGGGCCCACCCATTGGGTCACCCACTCACACACACCGTCGGGGGACTTGGTCCTAGCTCTCGCCTAACTCCATGCTGACTCGCATCTGGCGGGTGATCATGCCAGTGCGTTCGAAGAAGTTCTTCGCGTCGCGATTTCCCGGCAGCACTTGAGACTCCAGGGCCTCGGCTCGGGCTTCGACAGCCCAGGCGCGCACGGCTTCGAGCATCGCCGCGGCGACACCGACGCCGCGTGCATCGGGATGTACGAACAGGGTGTCGATCATGGCGACCCGTACGCTGCCCTTGTCCACGATTGCCGCCGACGCATAGCCGACGGGGACGCCGTCAAGCTCGCCGACCCACAAACCGCCGGTAGCGCTAGCCAGCGCTCGCTGGAGCCGGTCAGAGGCGGC
>CALLPT010000096.1 GCA_938015575.1 uncultured Acidimicrobiales bacterium | reverse complement strand
GGCCACGTAGCGGCGCAGGCCGAGTGACACGGCGGACACCGCTCCCGACGCGGCGATCAGCAGCGACCACATCAGGAGCGAGCCGCCCTGTTCGATGCCGCGGTCGATCCCGAGCTGCACCAGCAGCGGCATGGCGATCCGGCCGAGGGACCAACCTAAGGCCACGACCTGGCCGATGATGATGAAGCGGCGTTCCTCTTTGATCGAGGACCACAGCAGCTTCCAGCCGCTTCCTGCAGCGGCCAGCGAGGTGTCGGTCGTCGCCGCTTCCGCCAGGTCTTCGGTTGTCGGTTCGGATTCAGCCGCCGGTGTGCTGTCGGTCAGTGCGATCAACTCCTGTTGGCCACGCTAACCGCGCCGTGCAGGCCGCCCGCCGTCTTTCTTGGCGGTCGTCCGCCACCTCCGCTTCTCACCGATTTGGTTCCCGCCCGTGGCTTCTCACCGATTTGGTTCCCACCGGTGGCTTCTCACCGATCTGGTTCCCGCCCGCGGCTTCTCACCGACTCACGTCTCGGAAACCGGGTCCTGAGTCGGTGAGAACGGAAGGAGGGGAAGCGGGGGTGAGGGGAAGTGCGGTCGGGTACGACGTGCGAGAGTGGAGGGATGAGTGATCTGCTGAACCGACACGACCGAGTCATGGGCGACGGAGCACCGATGTTCTACGACGAACCGGTCCAGCTCCGCAGCGGCGACGGCGTATGGCTGCATGCCGTCGACGGCACTCGCTACCTGGACCTCTACAACAACGTGCCGTGTGTCGGGCACGCGAATCCCCGGGTTGCCGCGGCGATCGCCGAACAAGCGTCGAAGCTCAATGTCCACAGTCGCTACGTGCACGAGAGTGTCGTTGACTATGTCGAGCGCCTGGTGGGAACCCATCACGAGGGCATCGAATCCGCGATCTTGGCGTGCAGCGGCACCGAGGCCACAGAGATGGCGCTCACGATGGCTCGCACGGTGACGGGCAAACGAGGCCTGATCGGCACCAACGCGACCTATCACGGGAACTCGTCGCTCGTTGGCCAGCTGACGAGGCTGCCGGTGGGTACCGATCGTGACGGCATTCGCTCGATCCACACGCCACAGGTCTTTCGTCCACTCGAAGCCGGTCTCAGCGACGCCGAGTTATGCCAGCGTCATCTCGATGAGCTCGAAGCCACGATTGCGAGTTTCGACGACGACGGCGGTTTCGCCGGGATCATGTTGTGCTCGATCCTGGCCAACGAGGGGCTTCCGGCCGTGCCAGCTGGCTGGTTTGACCAAGCGATCGCGATCGTCCGCGATCGCGGCGGTGTCGTCATCGCCGACGAGGTGCAAGCCGGATTCGCCCGTAGCGGGAACATGTGGGGCTACGACACGAGTGGGTTTGTGCCCGACATCGTGTGCATGGGCAAGCCGATGGGCAACGGGCTTCCCGTGTCGGCCGTGGCGTCGAGCCACGAGAACGTGTCGGCGTTTCGAGCCAAGCACCGTTACTTCAACACCTTTGCCAGCAGCCCGCTTCAGGCCGCTGCTGGCATGGCCGTACTCGACGAGATCGAGGATCGCGATCTGGTGGCAAGCGTCGCTTCAGTGGGCCAGAGCCTGCTTGGCGCTGTGCGAGAGCTTCAGACGGATCATCCGAAGATGGGCGATGTCCGCGGCCACGGGCTGTTCGTCGGTATCGACTGGGTGCGACCCGGCACGACGGAGCCTGATGTCGCCGGCGCTGCAGCGATGGTCGAGGCACTGAAGGCCCGTGGCATGTTGCTGGGCAAGGCGGGTGAACACGGCAATGTGCTCAAGATTCGACCACCGCTTGTCTTCGAACACGAGCACGCCGAGCTATTTCTCGATGCCTTGGCCGGAGCGGTCGCTGATGCCCACGACTGAGGACTTTCTCGACGCAGCGACGCGCGCTGCGGGCGCGTTCGGGATCGATGTCGCCAGTGTCGAGCCGCTGTCTCATAGCGAGAACGTCGTGTGCAAGATCACGGCGTCGGCGGGCGATCGGCTCGTCATGCGGCTGCATCGCCCCGGTTACAACACTCGGGCCGAGCTCGATTCCGAGGTCGCTTTCGTCGACTCGTTGCGAGCATTCGGCGTGCGCACGCCTCGCCCGTTGCGAGCGGTCGAGGGTGGCCACTACGCGACGGTCGACGTCGCCGGAGTCGATCACGAAGTCGGCGTGATCTCGTGGGTCGATGGTGAGCCGCTGGGCGGTCCGCTCGATGGCGGAGGTGGCGATCGGCTTGTCGCTCACTACTTCGAGATCGGCAAGATTGCCGCCCAGGTACGGGCGCACAACGCGGTCTGGAAGGCGCCCGCTGGTTTCGTCCGACGCCGCTGGGACGCTGACGCGCTGATGGGGCCCGACCCGCTCTGGGGGCGATTCTGGGAAGCCGAGCCGTTGACCGAGCAGCAGCGTGAGCTCTTCGCCGAAGGGCGCGTCCATCTTCACCGCGTGCTGGCGGCGGTGCCCGTCGATGCCGGGCATTTCGGGCTCATTCACTCGGATCTGCATCTTGGCAATGTGATGGCCGACGGCCCCGAGTTGACGGTGATCGACTTCGACGACTGCGGCCACGGGTGGTTCGTGCACGAGCTCGCGGTGGCGCTGCATCCGGTGCTCGGCGAGCCGGTCGAGGCCGATGCGCGTGCGTCGCTCGTCGCCGGCTACCGCACCGTGCATCCATTGAGCGATGCCGAGGTCGCGCACATCGACACCTTCTTGGCGGTGCGATCGCTCATGATCATCGGCTGGCTCGCCGCCCGCCCCGAGGTCCCGGCATACCCCCACTTCCGTGACCTTGCTGCCGAGACCGAAACCCACATCCGCCAGTTCTTGGAGGAGGACCCGTCATGAACGAGCCCCGATACGGGTGGCAATTCGGCGACGTGTTCGAGGCCATCGCCGAAGCAGTGCCCGAGCGGCCAGCACTGATCCACGGCGACCGCATGGTGACCTGGGCCGACTTCGACGCGCGGTCCGATGCGCTCGCCGCGGACTTGCTCGATGCCGGGTTGTCTGCTGACAGCAAGCTCGCCGTGTACGTGCCCAATCGGCCCGAGTACATGGAGGCGTACCACGCCGCACAAAAGATCTCGGTCTGGCCCTTCAACGTCAACTACCGCTACGGGCCCGACGAGATCGCGTATCTGTTGGACAACGCAGACACCGAAGCGGTCGTGTTCGACACGCGCTTCGTCGAGACGGTCGAAGCGCTTCGTCACGACGCCCCTGCCGTGCGACGGTGGTATGCGATCGGCGACGACGTGCCGGCCTGGGCGACCGACTACGCGACCGCCGTGTCCACGGGCGCCACGCCGACCCCGGCGCGCCCTCGGACCGATCAAGACATCGTGCTCGTGTACACCGGCGGTACGACGGGCATGCCCAAGGGCGTCATGTGGCCCCACGGCGAGCTGTTCACGACCACACGGCGCGGTGCAAGCGCGCTCTATGGCGTGGCGGCGATCGAGTCGCTCGATCCCGCGGTCCTTGCCGCCCGGCCGCCAGGTCCGGTCACCCTGTTGGCGTGCCCGCTCATGCATGCAACGGCGCTGAGCAACGCGTACTCGACGCTCGCTGCCGGAGGCACCGTTGTGCTGTTGCCGGGCGACCGGTTCGATGCGGCCGAGCTGTGGGACACGGTCGACGCCCGCCAGGTGCAGTCGGTCGTGATTGTCGGTGACGCCTTCGCTCGTCCGATGTTGGCCGAGCTCGAGGCCCAACCCAATCGATGGTCGTTGGCGTCGTTACGCGTCATCCATTCGGCCGGGGTGATGTGGAGCCACGACGTCAAAGACGGGCTGTTCCGGCATCTGCGCAACGACGCGATGCTGATCGACGTGTTCGGGTCGACCGAAGCGGCTGCGATGGGAAACAGCGTGTCAACCAAAGGCAAGGTTGCTCCGACCGCTTCGTTCCAGGTGGGCGAGCTCGCGCAGGTGCTGAGCGAATCGGGCGGATTCGTCGAACCCGGCTCCGGCGAGGTCGGATTGGCGGCTTTCGGTGGCCCCATGCCGCTCGGGTATTACAAGGATCAGGCCAAGACCGACGAGACATTCCGTACCGTCGACGGCAAGCGCTGGTCCGTCCCCGGTGACTTCGCCACGGTCGAGGCCGACGGGTCGATGACGTTGCTCGGGCGGGGTTCGGTATGCATCAATACCGGCGGTGAAAAGGTCTTCGTCGAGGAAGTCGAAGAGGTCCTGAAGTTGCACGACGCAGTTCGCGACGCAGTGTGCGTCGGGATCCCCGATGAACGATTCGGTGAGACCGTGTGCGCCGTCATCGAGCCATCAGGGTTGGGATCGGTCGAGATCGACGACATCAAGGCCCATGTCAAGGGGCGCCTGGCGGGGTACAAGGCGCCTCGCGATGTCGTGGTCGTCGACACGATCGGGCGAGCCCCGTCCGGCAAGGTCGATTACAAGTCCTTGCGTGCCCATGCCCGCACCGAGCTCAACCGCTGAGTGCGCCGCAACCATTCGGAGGTGCAGGTGTCAGAGGAGCGCGACATGAGCGCGGCGCTCGGTCGCGCGTTGGGGGAGCGCGCCACCTAGCCTGAGCGGCGATGTCCGTCGCCTTTCCTCCTGCAACCGTCGCCGACGTCGCCGCCGGTCTCGCTGACCACGACTACCTGGCCGACGAGTCCCTCGCGACCGCGATCTTCTTGGCCATCGAGCTGAAGCGTCCGCTCCTACTCGAAGGCGAAGCGGGTGTTGGCAAGACCGAAGTCGCCAAGACGTTGAGCCGCTGGAGCGGCGGGCGCCTGATTCGCTTGCAGTGCTACGACGGCCTCGATGCTGGCCAAGCGGTCTACGAGTGGGACTACAGCCGCCAGCTGCTGCATCTGCGTACCCGCGAGGCGATGGGTGCGCTCGACGGCGACACCGGCGATGTCGAAGACGAGCTCTACAGCGACAAGTTCCTGGTTCGGCGTCCGCTGCTCGACGCAATTGCCCACGACGACCCCGTGCCGCCGGTCTTGCTGATCGACGAAGTCGACCGAGCCGACGACGAGTTCGAAGCCTTCCTGCTCGAGATCCTCTCCGAGTACGCGATCACCGTGCCCGAGGTCGGCACCTTCCGAGCCGAGCAGCCACCGATCGTCATCATCACCTCGAACCGCACCCGCGACGTGCACGACGCACTCAAGCGCCGTGCCCTGTATCACTGGGTGGAGCATCCGGGCCTGGAGCGAGAGATCGAGATCATCCGCCGGCGTACCGACGGCGTGACCGACCAGCTCGCCGGTCAGGTGGCGCGGGCTGTCGCCCAGTTCCGTGGGCTCGGTCTCTACAAGCCGCCCGGCGTTGCCGAGAGCATCGACTGGGCCCAGGCGCTGCATCGACTCCAGCGCTCCAAACTCGATGTCGAGACGGCCGATGCGAGCCTGGGCACCGTGTTGAAGTACCGCGAGGATCAGCAACGGGTGCGTGATCACGGGCTCGACGAGGTCGTGGCCGCGAGCCAGGTCTAGTCAGCCAGGTCTCGCCCGATGTCTGACGATCGGAACCCGAGCGATCGAAGCCGGGACAACTGGGTGATCTCGGAGCGGACCGTGATCGGGGAGCGACCCGCGCTGCCCGACGGTCGAGAGGTTGACCGGTCGTTGCTGCCGATCCTGGCCGCGGGTTTCGTTGACGCATTGCGTGACGCCGGGGTCGAAGTTCCGATCGGTGCGACACTTCTGTATGTGCGGGCGCTTGCGGCCGTGAACAGCGTGGAGCGATCCGCTCGCTACTGGTGTGGGCGCACGACGCTCATCACCCGCTCCGAAGACTTCATGACCTATCACCGGGTCTTCGGCCAGTACTGGACCGGCGCCGAGTTTCCCGAGGAACCGGACACGCTCACCAAGGTCACGAGTGTCGCCGTCGATGAGCAAGACGACGGCCTCGAGAACGACGAGGCGGCCGACAATGACGATGGCGACGGTGATCCCGACGTCGTCATGCGTTACAGCGCCGTCGAGGTTCTGCGCGACAAGGACTTCGCCGAGTACACCAAGGATGAGCTGCGAGAACTGACGTTTCTCATGCAGACGATGCGCATCGGCGGAGCAGTCAAGGCTTCTCGCCGACGCAAGCGCACCAAGAAGCTTGCTGGCCAGCCCGACCTGCGTCGCACGGTGCGCCGGGCAATGGCGCATGATGGTGAGCCGATCGAGCGCAAGTATCGGCGCAAGAGCGAGCAGCGTCGACGAGTGGTGTTGCTGCTCGACATCAGCGGTTCGATGGAGTCGTACTCGCGGGCGCTGCTCCGGTTCGTCCACGCAACGGTGTTGGCCCGAGGTCGAGTCGAAGCGTTCGCGCTCGGCACTCGCTTGACGCGCCTGACCAGAGAGATGGCCACCCTTGACCCGGACCGTGCGCTTGCGAACGCGGGCGACGCGGTCGACGACTGGTCCGGCGGTACCCGTTTGGGTGAGTCGCTTCGGGCCTTCAACGATGAGTGGGCGGTTCGAGGCATGGCCCGCGGCGCGGTGGTCGTCATCTTGTCCGATGGCTGGGACCGAGGCGATCCGGAACTCATGGCTGAGCAGATGGCGCGGCTCTCGCGGGTGGCCTATCGCATCGTGTGGTCGAACCCGCTCAAGGCCACCGACGGCTATCAGCCGCTCGCTCGGGGAATGGCAGCGGCCCTTCCGTACGTTGATGACTTCGTCGAAGGACATTCGCTTCGTGCGCTCGAGGAGTTGGCGATTGCCGTCAACAAGAGCGCCGACGATGTTGCGTACAGGTAGAGACAGCCCACACAGGTAGGTTCAGGACATGAAGGACATCCTCGACGAGGTCGCCGGCTGGCGAAAGGCCGGCAAGCAAGTCGCCATCGCTCGTGTGGTCGACACCGACGGTTCCGGCCCCCGGGAGCCGGGCGCCGCGATGGCGGTGAACGAAGACGGCGAAGTCATTGGTTCGGTCAGCGGCGGCTGTGTCGAAGGTGCCGTCGTCGAAGAGGCGCTCGACATCATCAGCTCGCGTGACCGGCGCATGGTGACGTTCGGCTACAGCGACGACGAGGCCTATGCCGTTGGTCTGACGTGTGGCGGCACGATCCACCTCTACATCGAACCGTTGGACTGGTAGGCACCGGTGAGCGACGCGATCTTCGACGTCTGGGTCGAGGCCATCAAAGCGGCCGAACCAGTCTGCCTGGTGACGGTCGTCAAGGCCGAAGGCTCGGCTGCGGACAGCGTCGGCAACAAGCTGCTCGTACGCCCATCGAAGCCGGCTCTGGGCACGCTCGGCCATGCCGAGCTGGACCGTGTCGTCGAGCGTGATGCGCTCGCCGAGCTCGAGGTCGGACGTAGTGGCGTGCGCAACTACGGCGCCGAAGGACAACAGCGAGAAGACGACCTGACCGTCTTCGTCGAATCACAAGCCCCGCCGCCGCGCATGATCATTTTCGGTGCGGTCGACTTCACCGCCGCGCTGGCGAGTACCGCCAAGCTCCTCGGCTACCGGGTCGTGGTGGCCGACGCTCGTCCGGTGTTCGCGACCCGCAAGCGGTTCCCGATGGCCGATGAGCTACGGGTCAAGTGGCCCGACGACGTGTTCGACGAGTTCGGCGAGGACCTCGGGCCCCGCGATGCGGTCGCGATCTTGACCCACGACAACAAGTTCGATGTGCCCGCGGTCGTGCGGGCGCTCGAGACCCGTGTCGGCTACATCGGCGTGATGGGCAGCCGCAAGACCCACGAGGGTCGCACCAAGCGGCTGCGCGAAGTCGGTGTCGACGACGCGGGCTTGGACCGTTTGCGTTCGCCGCTCGGCATCGACATCGGCGGGCGCACGCCCGAGGAAACAGCGATCTCGATCTGCGCCGAGATCATCGCGTTGCGCTCGGGCCGCAAGGTCAGCGCGCTTCGTGACACCGAGGGACCCATCCACGAGCGCTGAGCGCCAGCCCCATCGCTTCTCACCGATTTGGTTCCCGGTTTCCGGGCAGGGAGTCGGTGAGAACCATCCCTGCCGCTTCTCACCGATTTGGTTCTCGGTTTCCGGGCAGGGAGTCGGTGAGAACCATCCCCGTCGCTTCTCACCGATTTGGTTCCCGGTTTCCGGGCAGGGAGTCGGTGAGAACCGAACGGTGGCTTGCGACCAACCGGGAGTTCACGCGGTGTTCGCGAAGCGGACCGGCGGCTATGGGCCGTTGGGACTAGGGTCTGGCGCGTCGGTCGACGTGGCCGGCACCAAGACCGCAATCTCGTTGCAAGGAGCCCACTCTGATGCGCAA
>CALLPT010000095.1 GCA_938015575.1 uncultured Acidimicrobiales bacterium | reverse complement strand
GCAGTGACGATCTCCCGGCCGAAGTCGCGGTGGTCGGTGAACTGCTGGCGATCGACGGCACCGTCCTCACCGGCATCGCGACCGACACCATCAACACGTTCGAAACCGGACCGAGATTGGTCTTGGCCCGCCTTGACCCGGCGAGCGCACAGTGTGCCTCGCTCAGCTCGAGCCACGAGATCCAGATGACTTGGGAAGGCGGCGTGACCGGGCCGAGAGGGGCCGAACCTGGCGCGGCCGAACTCGAACGCCTCAGCGTGATCGATTTCGACGGCGGGTCGCACGCGCTCCTGGGTTTCGACGATCTGGGAGACGGCGACAACTACCTGGTGGTGTGTGTCCCACCCGACGTCGAGCCCACCATGATCAAAGCACTTCAGGACACCGTGTACGACCCGACCAACAACCCGAACCCAGCGACCGCCGTCGAGGTTATGACCCGCCGAGTAGTAACAGGAGGACTTCGTGGGCGTCGCTGCTCGGCCGATGAGGGAACGGCATGAACCGCTGCTGGTCTGGGGAAGCAGTGACGATCTCCCGGCCGAAGTCGCGGTGGTCGGTGAACTGCTGGCGATCGACGGCACCGTCCTCACCGGCATCGCGACCGAAACCATCAACACGTTCGAAACCGGACCGAGATTGGTCTTGGCCCGCCTTGACCCGGTGGGCGCACAGTGTGGCTCGCGACCGCCGTCGAGGTTGTGACCCGCTGATTAAGCGGGAACGCCGAGGAATGGTCGACGGCGAATCCTGAGTCGCTGATCCGTTCCCACATCATCCGGAGGCCTTCCATTCCGACGGCCTCGGCGGATGCACAACGATCCGAGTAGCTCTCGAGGTCGCGAGGATCGCCGCGGTCGTCCAGGTTCGATTTATGGTCTGATCGTGTTACGCCGCGGTCGCGATGATCGCGACGCAGAGTGCGAGGTAGAACGCGGCCGGGGCGTATTCCTTGGCAGGGTCTTTCACTTTGGCATGTGCTCCGAGTGCTCCGATGAGTACGGCAATCCCAACAGATGCACACGCGATAGCGAGCCTCGAGGTGTCGGTGGCGGCTGCTATCCAGAGGCCAACGGCGAGTGCGATCTCGATCGCCCCTATTGCGATACCTATCTGAGGTGGTATGCCGAATCGTTCAAAGGCCGTGCGCACTCTGGCACCTGCGGGTGCTGGGACGCCAAATACTTTCGGGACGCCAGCCATCAGGAATAGGAGGCCCGTGATGCTGGACAAGATGATTGCGGTTGTGGTCATGAGGCTCCTTCTTGGTTGATGGTTGGGAAGGGAAGGCGTTCGCTCGGGCTAATTGCGAGTTCGGCTGGCGATACGACGGGTGATGTCTTGGGAGCAAAGTACGTAGCGGCTCTGCGGCTTCGTTTCCAGAGGAGTAGGCCTCGTTCGACGGTGTCGTCGTTGTAGAAGCGGAGGGCTTGGCCGATGGTGTCGTGTTGCTGGAGCGCGATTGCCAGAGTGACGGCATCGACCATGGCGGTGTAGGCACCGGCACCAGTTCTCGGACTGGCCATGTGGGCGGCGTCTCCAAGAAGCACGATGCGGTTGTTGACGACTACATCAGCGGCGAACTCCCACACGCCGTGGGCGCTCACCTTGCCGTGCGCCGCGCACGCCTCCCAGAAGGCGGCGTTTCGGTTGCCAAACAGAGCTCGAACAACAGGAATGAACCAGTCGGGCAGCTCGTCGGTTTTCGACGACGTGACCTGTCGGTTTCGTGTCGGAGGCGCGACCTCAGACTCCGGAGTCATCATGTAGATGCCGCAGTTCCACATTGTGATACCGCGGCCGGTCACGAACGGAAAACCGAGCGTTTCGTAGCGAACTCCGTTGATCGTGCGGGTGCCCGACGGTGGTCCGGGGATGCCGTCGACCGGCACGAGTCCACGCCAGAGGTTGTAGCCGGAGTACTGGGGAACTTCGTTGGTCACGTAGTGACGGATCGTGGACTTTCCCCCATCAGCGCCGATCACCAGATCAAAGCTACGTTGCTCCCCGGCGCTGTCGATTCGGGGCGTCTCGCTCGTCGGCTCGATGATCTCTTGCACGTCGATACCAAACCGCACCGTGTCCTCTGGGAGGCCATCCATCAGGTACTGCCAGAGGTCGCCGTAGAAGTGGCCGTGGCTTCGGATCGGCCGACGGCTCGTTGGCCCGGTGTTGCCGCGGATCTGGTGTAGCAGGTCGGTGTCGACTGCCCCCAGTGCTCCGCCCCGATCGTGGAATCCGTGCGGGAAGTACTCGAAGACCTCCACCCGGGCGCCGAGCCGATGGAGCACGTTGGCGACGCTGAGACCGCCGAGCGAGGCGCCGACGATCGCAACACGGAGTCCGGTCGCATGTTCCTTGTTCATGCTGATTGCTCCAGTTCGGTGAAGTACCGTGCGACTTCGCAGTGGAAGAGTGAAAGGGCGATGACCGACCGAGATCCGAGGACGGTGTCGCACGGATTGCTGGGCCGCAGTTGGCCGGATCAGTCGATGAGGCCCATCTCGCGCTTCATCTCGTCGGGGACGGTCGCCGCGTAAGCGATGAAGCTGGCGTGCTGTTCGGGGTAGCGCTCCGCGAGGAACGCCGGGTCGAGTCGCGCGTCACTTGGATCGGGCGCTTCTGCCCCAGTCTTTGCTGCCTCGATCGCTGCCCAGACATCGTCGGGTAGGGGGCGGTCGCTTGCTCCGAACAGGTTCACTGCGGTTGGGTTGACCGCCCAGTGATACAAGACAGCCCCGTTACGGTCGAGGACGACCATGCCCGATTGCGACATTCCGTAGGGGTACTCGGTCGGGTGCTCGGCGAGTGGGGTCTGGGCCTTTGGGGTGATGTCGATCTGGTATGCCTGCGCGAGTGCAGTGCTCGGGTCAGAGATGACTTGGTAGTTGAGGCCCCAGTTCTGGCGAGCAGACTCGGCTGCTTCGGTCGACTCGCTGGTGATACCGATCAGGCGACCGCCGGCCGCGTTGACACGCTCCCGGAAGGTCCCGTCGAGTTCGCGCAGGTAGGCCTGGCAGAACGGGCACCACTCGCCTCGATAGAAGACGAGGACCGTCAGGTCATGGTCGCCGATAGCGAGGTCATCGATGGTTGCGGTTGCTTGTGTTTCCATGAAGGCTTCCTTCGGTAATGCGAGACTCTGTGTCTCGTCTAGAAACACGAGACTATTGGTTCCGTATCTAAAATGCAACACCGATGTTCTCGATTTATGGGCTAGCCTTGCCGCCATGGGAAAGCGAGGCCCAAAAAGAGACGAAGCAGCAGAGAAGCGGATCCTCGATACCACTCGCGATCTAATCTGCGAACGTGGCGCCACGCGCGTGACGATCAACGAGATAGCCGAGCACGCAAGCGTCGGCAAACAAACCATCTACCGCTGGTGGCCATCAAAGGCCGCACTCGTCTTCGACGCCCTCGAACGAGAGATAAAGGCAAGCAGCCCACCGCCCGACACTGGTACCGCCTACGGCGACGTACGGATTCAAATGCAGCGAGTCGCCAAGTTGATGAATTCGCCGTTGCGAGCGATCCTACGAGAGCTGATTGCCGAGACGTTCGGCGATGACGAGATCGCGAAGCAGTTCCGCACCCTGTTCTTTGCCGAACGTCGACGCCAGGCCACGGCGACTATCCAGGCTGGCATCGATCGCGGTGAACTACGCCCCGACCTCGACCTCGAAATCGTCAACGACTTGCTCTACTCGCCGCTGTGGATGCGAATGATCATCGGGCACCAAGAACTAACGCCCAAGGCTGTCGACAAGCTGCTCGATCACGTCTGGCCGGCGTTCGTTCTCGAAGCCTGAGAGCGCACACGCGGGCCATGCCGTAACGCAACGCCCAACGCCCAACGCGTTGAGACGTGCCCGCCGTTTATGCTCGCGACCCTGTGGTGCCCGAAAAGTCTGTCGTGGCTGGTCAGGCAGCGTTTCTGTATTCGTTGATGAGTCCGTCGCATCGGGTTGTTCGGAGAGTGGTGACGGTCGCCGGGGGAGTGTCTGGTGGCTTGTCGGATGTCGTTGGGGGTCGTTGTTGGAGCGATTGGTGAGGTCGATGATCGTTGTGGTGGGCGATGTAGTCGACGACGAGGCGTTGGAGCTGTTCGCGGTTCCAGATGATGGTGCGATCGAGCAGTTCGCGGCGGATCGATCCGATCCAGCGTTCGGCGAACGTGTTGGCCACGGGTGTTCGGACCGGTGTGCGGAGGATCTTGAGGCCTTCGGTGCGGAAGATCTCGTCGAAGCTGTCGACGAATTGGCTGCCTCGATCTAGTACCAGGGCACGTGCGCCTTGGAGCCTCCTTGGGTTGGCGATGAACAGGTTGCGTGCGGCCTGGGTGGTCCACGCGCCGGTCGGGTTGGTGGTGACACCCGCGAAGAACACCTCGCGGGTGTTCACCTTGATGAAGTACGTAGTAGCGGCGCATGAAGGCTGTGTCGACGGTGAAGAAGTCGCACGCGACCGCGGCTTGGGAGGCCAGAAACTCGGTCCAGGTGACGTCGGAGCGGTTCGGGGCAGGGTCGATGTCGTTGTCTTTGAGGATTTTCCACACGGTCGAGGATGCGAGCTTGTGGCCTAGGCCGACGAGTTCACCGTGAACACGGCGGTACCCCCATGTCGGGTTCTCGGTAGCGAGACGGACAATCAGCTGGCGCAGCTCCAGCGATGTTGGTGGTCTGCCCGTACGGGGGGCTTGGGGCTGGGTCCAGTGTCGGGCGATTCGGCGCCGGTGCCAGCGCAGCAACGTCTCGGGTGTCACGATCCAGCCATGACGCAGCCGGCGAGGGAGTGCGGCTGCGATCGAGCCAAGCACTGTGCGATCGTCGTCGTTGATGGCAGGCCGGTCCACTTGGCGTCGCAGAACCTGGAGCTGGTGGCGCAGCACGATGATCTCGAGGTCTTTCGAGCGTCCGGAACGAACGGCCAGCCGAGCCAGAGCGGCCATGAAGCCGTAAAGGAGGCGAGACACGACAGACCAGGATGGAGGCATCGACCCTGTTCAGCACCCACGCGCGACTTTCCGAGCCCCACAACCCACAGGCATGTCTTGCTTGACCACCGCCGTTGTGTCAGGTTATCCTGACAGACATGAGTGTTGTCTCTGTTGATGCCTTGCCAGCGGACCCGTTGGCTGCCTTGCGGGAGTTGACGCGTGGCGAGGCGGAGCTGGAAGCGGTCCGTCGAGCCAAGGTCGACGCGGCTCGTGCGGCTGGGGCCTCGTGGGAACAGATCGGCGAAGCGCTCGGCGTGAGCCGTCAATCGGCATGGGAGTACTACTCATCTGCGGCTCGTTCGCAACTGGCGGCCAAAGTCGAAGCGAATGCTGATCTCTCCGAAGCCGATGCGATGGATCTCGCCGTTGAAGAGGTGCGCGCTGTTCGCCGTCGCCGTCGCAAGAGCTGACCCACGTCGATGCGGGTGGTGTTGGATGCCAACGTGTTCGTGTCCGGAGCGATCCGGAAAGGCGCTTCGTTCCGGATCGTCCAGCATTGGCTCGCCGGCGGAGAGTTCGAGGTGATCATGTGCCCGGAGCTACTGGGAGAGATCACGGACGTTCTGACCGAGCGCCCGCGGCTGCGAAAGTGGATCGATCTCAGAGTCGCCAGCGACTACATCGACACGATCTCTACCCTCGTCGATCTCGTTGCCGATCCGGCTCCTATTGACCCGGCCACTCGCGATGTTGACGATGACTACCTCGTCGCACTGGCCTGTGAGCACTCGGCTGACTTCATAGTGACCGGCGACAAGGACCTCCTCGAGTGGGAGGATCAGAAGCCACCGGCGATAACGCCGGCCGCCTTCGAGGAACTGCTCGATCGGTCAGACGGCTGATCGCAGGGGTGTCGCGTTGCTAATGGTTTGCTAATGGCATCTAGCACCCTGGAGCGGCATCGAGCGGTAGGGGGCGGATTGGGTGGTCTCCAGATGCCGCTCTAGGGCACTGGTTACCGCAGGACGACGCTGGATGTGTGTCGGGGGAGGTTTGTTCAAGTCCCCCTCCGACAACATTCAGATCTCGTTTACCCTGGTCAGGGTGGATATTTCGCCGCGTACCAGTTCGCTGGTTGTAGCGACTGGAGGTCATGGCGTCTCGATGATCCCCGTCGATGCCTCTTGCGATCAGGAGTTCTTCACGGCAGTCACGCTGCTGGGCCGCCAACGCTGTGACCTGCAGCGATGCGTACTCGGTTCTCAAACGGCCGATTAGTCGGCCCTCCCATGCGTCAGCCGAAGATCTTGGCGG
>CALLPT010000094.1 GCA_938015575.1 uncultured Acidimicrobiales bacterium | reverse complement strand
ACCGGCCCCGTCCCGCCCGTGGCGTGGGGCTTGTGACCCGCCCCGCTACCGACCGGGCGGCGGGGCGCGTCGCGGGGCTTAGCGGTCTCGGTCACGACTGATCAGGCGGAACCCACCGGCGGATGACGACGGGCTCAGTGGTTAGGCGGCTTCGTCATCGGCAGACTCCGGCTTGGCTGGCTGCTTCGTGGGCGCCCGGTGCTCGCTGTCGTTCGGTCCCGCAGTGCGCGTTGGTTGGTTGTCGGCGATGGTGAGTGGTCGCTTGTCTGTGTGCGTGCGTTCGGTTTTGTGTGGGCGTTTGGGCGCAATCTCGTTGGGGAGCGCTGGTCGGGTGGTCCAGGTTCCGTGCGGGCCGCGGGCGATCGTGAGTTCGGCGGCGTGGGTGTCGTGGTGGCAGGTGGAGCAGGTGAGTGCGAGGTCGTCGATATTGGTTTCGCCTTTGGCGGGTGCGTTCCAGGGTGTGAGGTGGTGGACTTCGCAGCGCAGCCAGTGAGCGCCGCACAGCACACACCCTTTGTCTCGTGCTGCGAGGGCGATGAATTGGGTAAGCGTTGCTCGCCGTTTGAGTCGACCCCACCAAAGCGTCTTGCGGTCGACGTCAGCGATGTTGATGAAGATGTTCGCTCGGGCGAGGATCTCGGCGGCGACCGAATCCGGGACCGGCCCCACGCCAACCATCTCCGCCGCAGCTTGTGGATTGGAGGCGTCGATGTTGAGCACGACGGCCGGTTTGCCACCGGACTGAGCCCCGGCGGCGGTGCCGAGAAGGATGTCTTGGGCGGCGTCGAACAGGCGCTGCTCTCGGGATCGGCGGTGTTTGGTTGGTTTGAGGTCGCGTCCGCCGTCGGTTTCCCAGAGCTGGCGTTCGCGGAGTTCGATGCGTGCGCGTAGTTCTTCGATCGCGGAGGTGGTGCCTTCGAGCTTCAGCACGTCGGTGCCGCGATGGGGATCGGTGTACGTGCTCATGCGGCGCCGACGGTGTTGGCGGTCGTGGTTGTTTTGGGTTTTGTTTTTGTCGGCTCGTTGTTGGAGCCAGTCGGATGCGATCCGGCGTCCGGCATCGACACCAGCCTCGGCGACGGCGTCGATCAAACCTTGGTCGCACGCCGCGGCGCCATCAGATTTCGAAGCGGCATCCGCGATCGTGTCGGCCTGTTCAGACGTGAGCCGTCCGGAGTCCATGTCGTCAGCGAGTTTTGGGTTCTTCTTGATCGCTGCTGCTCGTCGGGCGGTTCGACGTGCAGCGGCGCGTGATCGGGCGCCACCGGCAGCGGCCCTGCGACGGGTCGGCTGCTCGTCTTCGTCGGGCGCCATCTCGGCGGCCAAGCGTTTTGCTTCGAACGCGTCGACTTTGGCTCGCACGCCGGCACAGAACGATTGCACTTCGCCGAGTGGGGCGTGATCGAACGCGGCGATGGCCGCATCGATCGTTGTCGCCCAAGTGGCCCTCGTGTCCATGCAATCAACTCTGACAGAGGCGTGTGACAACCTCGGCCCCTCAGAGTGCGTTTCAAAATATTTCTTGCATCTTCACCCCAGACGCGGCAACTCGCCACGCTCAGCGGCAGAGTGAAGCGGTTTCAGGTGCGCCCCCAGGAATGGGCGGCAACCCTTGTCCGTCCATGGACGACACTTCGGGCATGACGGTCACCAGGGGCGTTTCACCGCGGCTACCTTCGCCGGATGAGCAAAATCATGGCCGTTGTCTTCGACATGGGCGGTGTGGTCGTGAAGCTCGGCTCGTTGCCGGACATCCTCGCCGGAGCCGGCCTCTCCAATGACGAGATCTGGGAGCGCTGGATACTCAGCGACGCCGTCCGCCGCTTCGAAAGTGGCCTCTGCGACGTCGATGCGTTCGCCGATGACCTCATCGCCGAGTTCGGCGTGACCCTCGAACCGGCCGAGCTGATCGCCCGCTTCACCCGCTTCCCCCAAGGCCTCTATCCCGGCGCGGCCGAGCTCGTGGCGGCGGTGAACAAACAGGCCACCACCGGCGTCCTCAGCAATACAAACGAGTTGCACTGGACGGCCCAGCAGGACCACAAGCAGATCTCGGCCATGTTCGAGCGCACCTACCTGAGCTACGACCTTGGCCTGGTGAAACCCGACGCAGCGATCTATGAGTACGTCGCCGACGACCTCGCCGTGGCACGAGATCGGATCCTGTTCATCGACGACAACCAGGTCAACGTCGCTGGCGCGGTCGAGATCGGCATGCAAGGAGCGCTCGCCAAGGGCCCAGTCGAGGCCGCCGAAGCGCTCCGCAGCCACGGCTTCGACGTCTAGCGGGCATCGCCGATCGGCGAGCAGCCGAAACCCTGCTGGGCAGGCGGTGGGTGCGGTCGCTCAGAAGCCGCGCGTGTGGTCGGTCAGGCCCACCAGGCAACGGTCGTGTTCGTACCCGGCGGGATCTCGGTGAAGCCGGCATCGTGCACGCTGACCTCGGCCCGCACGCCGAGCGATGCCCAGAGCTCTGGCGTTGCCAGCACGATCGAGATCGGGCGATCGGCTTCGTCCCAAGCGGCGAGCCGCTCCTCGGCAGCCGCCCACCACAGCAGCTGGGCCGCGTGCGCACACTGCGCCGCCTGCTTCCCCCACGACATCTCCACCGCTGGCGTCACGGCGATGGTCATCGTTCCGGCCGCCAGCTCGGGTAACGCATCGATCCGCTCCGGCTCGTCGAGTGGCGAGGACTGGATCTGCAACTTCGACAGCGCTTTCGGAGCTGATGCCATGCGCCCGGGCACGAACGCCCGCACCTCGGCGCCGTCGCGCACCAACGTCACGCCCGGCACCTCTTGCGCTCGCTCCCACGCCGACGCCCGGCCCCGCCGAACGATCTTGCGGATGCGGCGCTCGCTCCATTTGGCGACGGCGTCGTGCCACTCGCCTCCGACGGCCGCTCGCTCGTCAGCCAACAACGTGATCGTCGCCAACGCCGTCGCGGCACAGACGGCGAGCGTGCGAGGCGGCGTCAGCTTCTCGACACGAACGGCAAGCTGCAGCGCCCACGGCGAGTCATCCACAACGGGTTCGGCCTGGGTAGGTCCAGCCTGATCGGGGTCGGCCTCATCGGGCTCAGCCTCATCGGGATCAGGGATGTCCGGCACGGATCGAAGCGTAGGCCGATCCGACATGTCGCCAGACCGAGTGCCACACTGCTCACGTGAGTTCCGCGAGTCCCGTACCAGCCGAGCTGCTTCCGAGCGAAGCCGCTCGCTTCGAAGAAGTCTGTCGATTCGGCCAAGACCGACTCGAGCCGCTGGCCCGAACGGTCTCGCTGGCCTTTGCAGACGATCCGATCTGGCAATGGATCCTGGGCATCGACCGCACACTCGAGCTCGACGAGGCCATCACCCTCGGCCGCATGCTCGTCGCCGACACCTCGCCAGCCGACGAGATCCACGGCTTCCGCCATCACGACGCCGTCGCGCTCTGGCGCGCCCCAGCCGACCAGAACACCGAAGCCATGCAGGAGCACAGGGAGCGACAGTCCGGCCCTCATCGCGCAATGTTGATCGAACAGATCGGCGATCGGGCAGCGCTGCTACCGGAGCTCGGCGCCGCCATGCGGGCTGCCCGTCCTGAGGAACCGCACTGGTACCTGTCGATCCTCGGCACCGCCCCGACCCGACAGAACCAGGGCTTGGGTCATCGTGTCATGGCGCCGATGCTCGAACGGTGCGACCGCCTCGAGATGATGACGTATCTCGAGTCGAGCAATCCTCGCAATCACGCGTTCTATCTGCGCTCGGGCTACGTCGAAGCGGGCGAGATCAGCGGCGGAGGTTCGCCTCCGATCATGCGCTTCATCCGCGAGCCTCGCCCCGTTGCGCGTCTCTGACACCCGCAACCCCTAGTTGCTGTAGCCGGTCCAGTTCTCGGGTTTGAACTCGTCGGGGTCCTCGTCTTCGAGTTGCATGTCAAAGCGCTCGAGGCAATCCGCACACCGATAGGCAACCCAGTCGCCGGGCTGGAACGGATCGTCGGCCGGACGATGTGTCAAGCGGCCACAGATGCCGCCGCACTCCACGCAATGAATCTCGTCCGGGACCTGCATGACCGCAAACCCTACGTCGTCGATCACAAACCCGCCCCGAATCGCAAAACCAACGGAAGCGACGGCAAGCTTGGACGATGCGCATCGTTGCCGGCTCCGCCCGAGGTCGCCGTCTCGCCGTCCCCGAAGGTACGACCACGCGTCCAACGACCGACCGGGTCCGCGAGGCGACGTTCAACGCCCTCTTCAGCCTCGGCGCGATCGAGGGCTCGACGTTCTGCGATCTGTTTGCCGGCAGCGGGGCGCTCGGCCTCGAAGCCCTGAGTCGCGGCGCCGAACACTGCACCTTTGTCGAACGCGACCGCGCCGCGCTGCGGGTGCTCAATGACAACATCGAGGCCCTCGGGTTCGCGGACCAATCGACGGTCGTGAGTGCAGACGCGACCCGCTGGATCGGCAGCGCTGGCTACTTCGACGTCGTGCTTGCCGATCCGCCATACGACTTTGTCGGCTGGAGTGGCCTCCTGGCCACAACCGATGCCGGGCTATTGGTCGTCGAATCCGACCGCCCGCTCGAACGGCTCCTCGCCGCCGCCGGCTCCGAAGATGAGGCCAGCGAAGCAGGAGAGACCACCGCCGACGCGCTCGAATCGTGGACGACTATTCGGGAGCGCTCCTATGGGTCTACGGTTGTTGCGCTTCTGCAGCCTCGGTCCCCCCAGGAGGTCCCATGACCACACGAGTGCTCTACCCGGGATCTTTCGATCCCATTCACAACGGCCACATCGAGATCGTCGAGACGGCCGCCGAGCACTTCGATGAGGTCATCGTGGCGGCGGTGGGCAACCCTGGCAAGGGGAGTGGTGTCTTCACGCTCGACGAGCGTGCCGAGCTCATCGCCCAGGTCTTCGCCCACCTCCCGAATGTCCGGTCGGCGGTACACACCGATCTTGTCGTCCGTTTGGCCCAGGCCGAAGAGGTCGACTTCATCATCAAGGGTCTGCGCGCGGTCAGTGATTTCGAGAACGAACTGCAGCAGGCGCAGCTCAACAAGGCCATGACCGGCGTCGAAACGCTGTTCTTGCCGTCGACCTCATCGAGTTCGTTCATCGCCTCGAAGTACGTGCGTGAGATCGCGCGGCTTCACGGTGACGTATCTTCCATGGTTCCTGGCCCCGTTTTGGCTTCTCTGCGTGCCAAACTGGGCGACAGTGACTGACGCACACCCTCCCTACGACGCACCCGGCGCAGCTCCTGCGGGCCCCGCTGCCGGCGTTGCTGATCTCGTCGCCGAACTGCGCTACGTGATCGAATCAGCGCGCGCACTGCCACTCTCTGCGTCCTCAGCGATCAACAAAGAAGAAGTCCTGATCCTGATCGATGACATTCAGGGCAGTCTCCCCGACGAACTCCGGTCCGCCCGATGGCTCCTCAAAGAGCGCGAAGAGTTCCGCGCCAAGATGAAGCGCGAGGGCGACGAAATCGTGGCCTTGGCCCGCAACCGTGCCGAGCAGATGGTGCAGCGCACCCAGGTCGTCAAGGCCGCCGAGGCTCGTGCCCGCAAGGTGATCGAACAGGCCGAGGCCGAATCGCGTCGGCTTCGGCTCGAGGCCGAGGATTACTGCGACCAGAAGCTCGGCAGCTTCGAGAACGTTCTGCAGCGGACCTTGCAACAAGTTGGCGCCGGCCGAGCAAAGCTGCAAGGCAACCTGCTCGACGAACTGAGCGACGCGCCTATCGACGACGGTGTGCATCCGCTCGATGGTGGGTCCGTCCACCAGGAGCCGCGGCCGCCCGAAGCCCAGGCGTACTGAGCGAGTGGCACTGCCACGAGGGGCCCGGTCGCCGTACATCGTCGACATCACGCCGCTCAAGCGCCAGCCAGGCAAGCAGCGTCCGTTCGACGCGACCTTGGCGCCGCCTGACGGGGTTGCGCTCGAGACGGCCGAGGTGCGCGCAACCGAGCTGCGCTTCGACCTCCAACTCGAGGTCGCGGGCGAAGAACTGATCGCGCAGGGCGTCATCGACATTGGGTGGCGCGGCCCGTGTCGTCGATGCCTCGAGGACCAAGACGGCGCGACCACGGTCGAGGTGCAAGAGATCTTCCAAAAGGCGCCGATCGAGGGGGAGACCTATCCGCTCGACGAAGATCAGGTGGATCTCGAACCCATGGTGCGAGAAGTCGTCTTGTTGAACATGCCGGTCGCGCCGCTTTGTCGCGTGGACTGTCCGGGTCCGGACCCGGATCGGTTCCCAACATCGGTCGTCCCTGATCCAGAGCCCGACGATGCCGCGCAGCCACCCGCCGACCCCCGCTGGGCGGCCCTCGCCGAGCTCACCTTCGACGACACCTAACCACCCCCAACGGTCGGGGTGACGATCAACACGGTGAATTTCTCGATCCGGGGTCGAAGGGCAGCCCGAGACCGGTAACCTTGCGGGTCGTTCGTTTCCAGGAGAGGCCCGATGGCAGTTCCAAAGAAGAAGATGAGCAAGTCGAAGACGCGGAGTCGTCGCGCCTCGGCTTGGGCCCTCAAGGCTCCCGCCCGCAGCACGTGCCCGCAGTGCGGTCAGGTCAAGGTGCCGCACCGCGTCTGTGGAGAGTGCGGCCACTACGCCGGCCGCCAGGCCATCGAAATCGACTGATTCAGTCGCTGAACCGAACCGCTTCGTTCCGAGCTACTAGGTAATCCAGATGCTTCCCGTTGCGATCGACGCCATGGGCGGCGATCATGCACCGGCTGAGATTGTTGCCGGTGCCGAGCTCTGCGTTGAGCAGGGCCTTCCTGTCGTCCTGGTCGGCAGACCCGAAGACATCGGCGACACCTCGATCGAGGTCATCGCTGCATCCGAAGCCATTCCGATGGATGCCGACCCGACCAAGAGCGTGCGCACGATGAAAGACAGCTCGCTGGTGCGAGCTGCCGAGGCGGTCCGTGACGGCCGCTGCAGCGGCATGGTGTCGGCTGGCAACACCGGCGCAGCGCTTACCGCGGCCACCTTGCGCATGAAGCGCATCAAGGGCGTGGGCCGCCCTGCGATCGCCGCCCCGGTCACCAACATCGGCGGCGGGCTTCCCCGGATCCTCATGGACGCGGGTGCCAACGTCGAGTGCACGCCCGATCTGCTCGCGCTGTTTGCTCGTATGGGCGCCGTCTACGCAACCGCCCGCTACGGCGTCGAAGCGCCACGCGTGGGTTTGCTGTCGAACGGTGAAGAGGACAGCAAGGGTTCGCCGCTGACCAAGGCGGCGTTCCCGCTCCTCGCCGACACCGAGTGGCAGCAAGCCACCAACGCCAGCTTCGTCGGCAACGTCGAGGGCGGCGACATCTTCGGCGACACGGTCGACGTCGTCGTCACCGACGGGTTCACCGGCAACATCGCGCTCAAAACGCTCGAAGGCACCGCTCGCACGATCATCAATGCGCTACTGGCCGCATTCGACCACGACGACAATGCCCGCAAAGGAGCCGAGCTGCTCTTGCCGGCGCTCCTGCCGCTCTACGAGCAAGCCAATCCCGACAATGTCGGCGGCGCCGCATTGGTCGGCGTCAACGGCATCTGCATGATCAGCCACGGCTCGTCCTCGGCGAACGCGATTCTGAACGCGGTGAAGACCGCCCATGAGCTCGCCGAAAGCGATTTGGTCGGCCGGCTCAGCCAGGCGCTCGGCAGCTAGCGCTTCGACAGGTCGCAACCGGCGGGATCGCCGGTGCGACACGTACCGCAGCGACTAGCTCGTAGGTACCTTGCGTAGCTTCTTGAGGAAGTTCGCATACGAAGCCGCGAGGTCATTCTCGCCGCGCCGCCACGGAACTGCCGTTGGGCGATCCGCGATGCGAGCGACACAAGAACTGATGAGGTCCTCGGGCAGCGGATGCATGCGTCCCAGGACTGCGACAAACGTGTTGAGCGCTTCGACCTGCTCCGGCGGGGCCGGACCATCGGTGCCGGCATCGAGGAACTCGGTCGCGACCTTTTTCAGCTCGTCACGGTTCTCCGGTCGAGAGAAGTGGCTGAGCTTGCGGCCGTGGGCCGAAACGTACTCGAGGTGCGCGATCGGGAGCACGCACTGCACCGGTGCGTCGGGGGCATTGTTCGACGAAACGTGACGAGCGAACTCGAGCATCGCCTTGTCGGATCCGCCCCAACGGGCGAAGTTGGCTCGCAGCATCGACACGGTCGCGTTGCGGTGGAAGGGCACGAGCTTGTGGGCTCGATCGAATCGGCCAGCGGCCGCCTGTACCCCTAGGCCGAGACCCGTGGCGATCGGGATCGCGGCGGCCCAGGCATCGGCGAAATCGGGATCCTTGCCACATGCTCGGGCGACGGTGCGGTCAGCGACCCGCAGCTGGGCTCGGAAATCGTCGTCGATCTGATCCTGGGAACGTTCGGCGGTTGGTTTGGTGCGACCGATCGCCCAGGCGTCGGTCATCTGGCGCATGGCCAGCATGGTGAGGGAAAGGCCGGTCGGGTGGGCCTCGACCCAGACCTCGAACGCCTCAAGGTCGACGACCTCGGACGTGATCATCGACAAGCGCATCGACCGATCCTCGGTGTCGCGCATGAGTGCCATCGTCGGGATCCAGTCGCCCCCTTGCAGCGCGGTCGCTGCATCACGGGCGTCTTCGTCGCCGAGGAAGACGTCGTAGTTATTGGTTGTCTGGCGGCGCCGCAGTTTCATCACTTTTCTCTTGGTGGGTCGTGTGGTCCTCGGGGAACGGATCTTCTATCGGCACAAAGTAGACGAACGTGAGTCGAACGGCGTGAGACACCGGGCGCGCCCTTCACAGGGTATGAAGGTAGGCGCTGTCGGCCCGCCTCGGCTGTCGCCATGAACGTCAGCCGCACCGGTGTGGCAGATCGTCACGCAGACTCGCCGGTCTCGCCGTCGGCGCCTAACTACAGTTCGGGCCGATGACTCTTTCTCCGTCGAAACCGGACCTGGCGGACGTGATCGACCCGGCCAAGCTGCCTCGATTCGATCGGGCCGATGGGCCCGACAAGGTGACCGGATCTGGTCGCTACACCGCCGACCTGACGCTCACCGGCATGTTGCATGCCGCATTCGTGTACGCCGAGCACTCCCACGCAACGATCGTGTCGGTCGACACTGCTGCCGCCAAGGCGATGCCCGGCGTCGTGTCGGTGCTGACCGCCGATGATGTGCCCGACGTGCGCTACACCCATGGCACCGCCGACCGGCGGCTGTTCGCCAAAGACGCGGTGCGCTATGACGGCG
>CALLPT010000093.1 GCA_938015575.1 uncultured Acidimicrobiales bacterium | reverse complement strand
CCTCCCGACCGCCGGCCGCCAGCCGGCGCACGGTCCAGCCGCAGGGTCAGGACAGCAGGTCAGTCACGGTGTCCAGGTACAACCCGGTGGTCAGGCCAATGGACTCGACATCGATTCGTTCGTTGTTGCCGTGGAATCGGCTCCCGTACTCTGCGCCACTCAGCGTCGGAGCGAGTAGCCCGGCGCCATAGGCGACAGCACCCAGGTCGCGGTGCACGCGGGCATCGGTGAATCCGACCGTCAATCCGGGCGATAGCTCGGTCTGGGGGAACGCGTTCTGGACTGCTTTGCGCAGCGAGTCCCACAGCGGTGTGTTGATTGGGCTCATCGATGACATGTCGTTCATGAGCGGGCTGATCTCGACTTGGTCGGCCAGGTCACCGATGGCTTCGCGCAAGTGATGCTGCACGTCGTCTGGCGTCTCGCCCGGCATCGTGCGCACATCGATGTCGATGTCGACGACGTCAGGGATCGTGTTCGTCTTGGTCGGCCCTACCAAGACGTTTGGGCTCAGGGTCATGTGGCAGCACGAGTGCAGGTGGGCACCCGCGCCCGTCGGCATGTTGGCGATCGCGTCGTCGACGGTGGCCGGATCGAGAAGTGCCGCTGCGAGTTCGGCGTCGACCGTCTCGCCTTGTTGGAGGTTCGCGATCTGTTGGCGCCACAATTCGTGGAACCGGGGTGGGGTCCGATACTCGGCGATGCGTTGCACGATCGCGGCGGCTTTGATCAACGCGTTGTCGGCGCCATAGGGCCGCGAACCGTGGCCCGGTGTCCCGCGCACCCGTAGACGACGCCACGCGACACCCTTCTCCCCCACGTTCACATTGATCGTTGGGCGCTCCATCGTGCCGCCGTGCAGACCACCATTCTCGGTGAGCACGTAGTCGGAGCGAATCACATCGGGATGATTGTCAGCCATCCATTGGGCCCCGTACTTACTGCCCGACTCCTCGTCGGCGACAGCAAAGAAGATCAGATCGCCCTTGGGGCGAAAGCCGGTGTTCGCCATGTGGCGCATCGTCACCGCCATCGATGCCGTGAGGCCAAGCATGTCGATTGCGCCACGACCCCAGACCTCGCCGTCGATGAGCTCGCCACCGAATGGGTCGCGGTCCCAGCCCTCTTCGTTGACCGGAACAACATCGGTGTGACCGTTCAAGCACAGGCTCGGTGCGTTCGGGTCGGTTCCTTCGATGCGCGTGACGAGCGAGACCCGCCCCGGTGCCGACTCGTAGCGCTCGACGTCGAGGCCGCTTCCCTCGAGATAGGTCTGCAGGAGATCGGCATTGCGGACCTCGTACCCGGAAGCTTCGGTTCCTTCGTTGACGCAAGCGTTGCGAATCATGTGCTGCAACAGGTCGACCGTCGCATTGGTTTGTTCGGTAGATGCCGGCATGGTCGTTCCTTGACGTGGGTTGAGCTAGCGGGGCAGGTGGTTTGGGTCGAAGCCGAGTTCGATGGCGAATGGGTGCAGGTGCGGATTCACGGGTGCACCGACACCATCCAGGGCGCGATTCATCATCTGGAAGGTCGCGATGACGCCGATGGCCCGTTCGGCGGCTTCGGGGCCAGCCGCGTCGACGAGTCGCTGGCGTTCGGCTGCGGGATCGCTGGGGGCACCGCTACCGAGCGCGTCGGTGAGGGCCACCAGCTCAGCCCCGAATGGCAGATCAGGAGCGGCGCCGGTGGCCACCGGCGAAAGGTCCAGATCGAGACCGATGGCGTCGCTGCTCGCACGGAGGAACGATGTGTGGGCAAGCAGTCAATAGAAGCATTCGTTGAGATACGACGACCGAGACGCCAGGAACTCGATCTGCGACTTGGTGAGCACGTCGACCAGGTGGCCGTCGCCGATGGAACCGAAGTTCACATACATCGGTTCGTGGATGTCTCGCAATGCCTCGCCCTCAGCGGGCAACGCGTCAAGCACGTGCGGAGCGAAGCTGCGTCCGACCGTCGGCACCCACATGTTTGAGATGACCGCCGCCGGATCGCGCCGGCCCGTGGGCGGGGTGTGATCGACCGCCGGAAGTGCCAGCATCGTGGCGCCGAGTCCGGCCACGTAGAAGTCGACGTTGGCCAACCGGGAGACGATGCCGACGATCTCGAGATAGCGCCAGCGATCCAGCCCGCGGGCTTCGAAGTCGGCAACTACTTCGGCCCGAAGGCCCTCGGCATCGATAGCGACCCAATGGGCGGCCTCGCCAGCGACGCCGCTCGCTGGATTCGGCTGGGAAGCACCGGCCCACGCGGCGCGAGCGTCTTTGATCACCTGGTGGCGTTCGGTGGCCGTCAACTCGACGCCTGGGGCCGTCAATTGATCCCATGCCCGAGTGAGAGCGGCGAGCCGCTGCGGATCCGGAGGGAGTACGGCATCGACGAGCACGGTGCGATCCTAGATCGTCATGGGTCGCGGGGTTTGTACGTCCGCCCCGATCGCCGTTGGCTCTACGCTCACCGCCATGACCGCTCGACCATGGCTTTCCGAGACTGCCCGCCGCCGAGAAGACGAGATTCTGGCGATGAAGTCGGGTCAGGCCGGCGACGGGGTTCGATCGACGATCGAAGCCTTGATCGCCGATAACCGTCGGATTCATGAACGCGATTGCCTGAACCTCAACCCCGCGACCAACGTGTTGGGCCCTCGAGCCGAAGCGGCGTTGGCCAAAGGCCTGGGCAATCGACCTTCGCTCGGGCATCCGGGCGAGAAGTACGAAGTCGGGCTCGAGGCCATCGAGTCGCTCGAAGTGATCACTGCCGATCTCGCCCAACAGGTCTTCGACTGTTCGATCGCCGAGATTCGTGTGTTCAGCGGCGCGATGGCGAACCTCACCACCTTCATGGCGTGTGCGACGCCGGGAGATCCGATCATCGTCCCGCCGCCGACGATCGGTGGCCATGTCACGCACAACACTGCGGGCGCAGCCGGCCTCTACGGACTGGACATCCACGAAGCCCCCATCGATGCGGAGAACTACACCGTTGATGTCGCCGGCGTCGCCGAGCTCGCCGAACGGGTGCGACCCAAGCTCATCTCGATCGGCTCGAGCATGAATCTGCGTCCGCATCCCGTCGCTGAGTTGCGAGCGGTTGCCGATGCGGTCGGCGCGACGCTGCTGTTCGACGCCGCGCACTTGTGCGGGCTGTTCGCCGGTGGTGTGTGGGCGAATCCGTTGCACGAGGGCGCGCACATCATGACGATGAGCACCTACAAGAGTCTGGGCGGACCCGCGGGCGGGCTGGTCCTGAGCGACGACGCCGAGCTGATGGCTCGTATCGACGCCATCGCATACCCAGGCTTGACCGCGAACTTCGATGCCGGGCGCACCACCGCGTTGGCCTACACCTTGCTGGACTGGCTCGAGTTCGGCGAGGCCTATGCGACCGAGATGGTGGCGAGCGCGGCTGCGCTGAGCACGGCGCTCGACGCCCGCGGTGTGGCGCTCCAGCAGGCGGCGGGTGCGCACACGACCTCGCACCAGCTCGCGATCCGACCGAGCGCCATCGATGCAGACGAGGCAGTGCGGCGGTTGCGACGCGCAAACCTGTTGACGTGCGCCATCGGGTTGCCCGATGGCGCTGGCGTGCGCGTCGGCACCCCCGAGGCCGTGCGCTGGGGTATGACGGCCGGAGACATGGACACCCTGGCCGGGTTCGTCGAGGCAGGGCTGCGTGGTGACGATGGCGTCGCTGAACAGGTCACCGATTGGCGTGCCCCGTTCGACACCATTGGGTTCTGCTCGTAGCCTCGCAAGAATGGAAATCAGCGGCAGCAACGTCGTCATAACGGGTGGCTCGCAAGGGATCGGCGAAGCACTCGCCACCGCCTTTGCCAAAGCGGGTGGCAACGTGTTGGTCGTCGCCCGCTCCCAGGACAAGCTTCGAGCGGTCGCCGAACGCATCGGCGGCGACCATCTTGTCGCTGACCTCACCGACGCTGACCAGGTCGACGGACTCGTCAAAGCTTGTGTCGAGCGCATGGGGCACGTCGATGTCTGGGTGAACAACGCCGGCATCGAGACCGAAGAAGCCTTCGTGAATGTCGCTGTCCCCGAGTTGCGGCGCCTCGCCCGCCTCAACTTCGAAGCCCCGCTTGTTCTGACCCGCAATGCGGCCCGCCACATGCTGGATCGTGGCCAGGGCCACATTGTGCAGCTGAGCTCGGTCGCCGGTGCGATCCCATTCCCCGGGCTGACCGCCTACGCCGGTTCCAAGGCCGGCATCACCCACTTCACCGAAAGCCTGCGAGTCGAGCTGGCTCGGACCAACATCGGTTTCACCGTCGTCGTGCCAGGACCGGTCGACACCGACATGTGGGATCGCCTGGACCAACCCGACCTGTATCCAGCCAAGGCGCTCAAGCGCTTCCGCCAGCTCCAGTTCCTGCCAAAGGTCAAGCCCGAGAAGATCGCCGACGCGACCGTCAAGGCCGTAGCAAACAACAAGCGCCAGGTCCGGATACCCGCTCGCTTCAACGGTTACCACGTACTGAACAACAGCCCACGGCGGATGCTCGAAGCCGCGCTCGCCGGGATCGACATGACGCCGACCGTGACGGCCGATCCGTCGACCGACGTTGCTGCGGTGGCCGCCGCGGTCGAGAAGATCTGGCCGACCGACAACCCCATGAGCCGTCGTTGGCCGCTCTATACGCGCGGCAATGTCGGCGAGGTGTTTCCCGAGGTCGTGCTTCCCCTCACGTGGGATGTTTACGGACAAGCTGCCGAGGACGGCTGGCGGGCTGCGTTCGAAACGATGGGCTTGCTCATGCCGGGCGACATGGCCACCAACGAACCAATGACCATCCTGGGTGTGTTCGGCGGCTACTGCTACATCAACGCCAGCTACGTTCGCATGCTCGGTGTCCGGGCCCCTGGCGGCACCGTCGAGGTCATCGATCAGCAGTTCTTCGGCGAGTCCGACGCGCCGGCCTATGCGCCTCGCAAGGGCGACAAGAACATGCGCTCATCCGCCAAGCTCGGCAAGACGGTGTTCCGGCTCCTCGGCACGACCGACCTGCCCCAGCTCGAAGACGACAAGGCTCGCGTCCGCGACTACCTGGCCGCCTATCCGGGCGACGATGCCGACGACGCGGCGTTGATGCGCCACCTCCGCAACATCACGCCGTTGTTCCAGCAGCTTTTTCAGCGCCACATCGAAAACACCTTCTCGGTTGCCCTGGTTCTTGGCGCACTGTCCGACTTGTGTGTCAAGGTCGGCCGAGAGGCCGACTTGGTGTCGTTGCTGGGCGGCATCGGCGACGTCGAGTCATCGGCGCCCTCCGATGCGATGTGGAAGCTCGCGCAGATGGCGAACGAGAAGCCCGCGGTGGGCGCGGCGTTTGACGCCGGTGTCGCCGGCTTGGTCGATCGGCTTCGTTCGATCGACGAGGCGGCCGATTGGCTGAGCGAGTTCGACGCGTTCCTGGCCGAGTTCGGCTCGCGGGGACCGAACGAGTGGGACATCGGCTCGGACCCATGGGATCTGCGCCCCGAGCTTGCGCTTGCGGCAATTGGTCGCATCCGAAACGCCCCTGCCGAACACAATCCCCAGGCACAGGCTGCGCGCCTGAGCGGTGAACGGGCGGAAGCGGTCGCCCGAGTGCGCGGTGCGCTGAACCCGGTCGACAAGAAGATGTTCGACAAGGCCCACGCGGCAACGACCATCTGGTCACAGGCACGGGAGCGCTCGAAGACGACCATCATCCGAGCCGTGCACTCGGCCCGACTC
>CALLPT010000092.1 GCA_938015575.1 uncultured Acidimicrobiales bacterium | reverse complement strand
AAGCGGCGGCCATAGTTCTCGCGCACCTTGGTGTTTGTCCACGCCATCGAGGCGAAGTCGCCGTAGCGGCTGATGTCCATGGCCCACACGTCGAAGCCGGGGTCGCCTTCGGTGATCCAGTTGGCAAGCGCCAGGCCGACCCCGCCACCCTGGGAAAGGCCGGCCATGACAGCACAGGCAGACCAGTAGCCGGGTAGTCCGCGCACCGGACCCAAGAGCGGATTGCCATCGGGCGAGAACGTGAACGGTCCGTTGACCACACTCTTGATGCCCGACCGGCCAAAGATCGGGAAGTGGTCAAAGCCCCGCTGCAGCGACTCGGCAATGTGGTCGAGGTTCGGGTCGAGCAGCTGCATGCCGAACTCCCATGGTGTTTCCTCGACCGACCATGGGCGCCCATTTGGTTCGTAGGTGCCGAGCAGCAAGCCGCCTTGTTCTTGCCGCATGTAGATCTCGCCACCGAAGTCGATGGCGTGCAACATTTCGGTGCCGGTTGATGCGTTCCAGTCGGCGACTTCTTGAAGCGGCTCGGTGACGATGTAAATGTGTTCCATCGCCAGAACCGGGGCCTCGATGCCGGCCATGCGTCCGACCTCGCGGGCCCACAGGCCACCCGCGTTGACGACGTGGTCGCAGGTGATGTGGCCGATGTCGTCGCCGGTGCTGGTCTTGATGAGATCGACGCGCCAGGTGCCGTCTGCTTGACGGTTGATGTCGCGCGCCCAGGTGTCGCGGTAGATCTCGGCGCCCGCCTGGCGGGCTGCTTTGGCATAGGCGTTCGTGACGCCGGTCGGGTCGACGTGGCCCTCGTGGGCGTCGTACATCGCACCCACGAAGTACTTCTCTTCGAAGATCGGCAGCAGCTCTTTGGCTTCGGCGACCGAGATGAGTTCGGTCTCCATCCCCAGGTACTTGCCGCGTGCGTGCGACATGCGCAGCCACTCCATCCGCTCGGGAGTGTCGGCGAGCATGACGCCACCGGTGATGTGAATCGAACAGTCCTGCCCGGAGATCTCCTCGATCTCCTTGTACAGCTCAATCGTGTACTGCTGCAGCTTGGCGACATTCGGGTCACCATTCAGGGTGTGCATGCCGCCGGCCGAGTGCCAGGTCGACCCGGCGGTGAGCTCGGTGCGTTCCACCAAGACGACGTCGGTCCATCCCGCCTTGGTCAGGTGGTACAAGACGCTGGCCCCGACGACACCGCCTCCGATGACGACGACCTGTGCGTTGTTCTTCACGTGAGCTCCCTTGCCGAGTGGATCGTTCTGGCGACCTTGTTCTCGCTCTGGCGCAGCCAACCTAGCAACGGCCGATCGTGGGGTTTTCGCCGAGGCGATGACGGTGCGTCACGGCTTCTGTGACGCCGTTGCCGCTCGTCGGAGGAGCCCGATCGCGTAGTCAACCGGGCACCCTCAGTGGGCTCAGACCGGCCACATGTTGCGATCAAGTGTCATCTGTTGAGCAAAACGACCCAATAGGTCAAACCGCCTAGATATCTGGAGATAGGCGAGCGATACTGTGCGCTGTGAAGATCGGGCGGCGCGAGCAGGATGAACGAGCCGCGGTACTACCGCTGTTCGCGATCTTCCTTTTTGTCTTCTTGGTGGTCGCCGCTCTTGCCGTGGATCTCAGCGCCATGGAGCGTCGCGGTCAAACCTTGCAGAACACGGCCGACGCGGCCGCGCTCGCCGGCGTGGCCGTGTGGCAAGAAACGGGCGATTCGCTCGCGACCCAGCAGCGCATCAGTGACATGTTGCGCCAGAACGGCCTGGTTGTCGGCGACGATCTCCAGGTCGTGGTGAACCCGATCGACGCCGACGAGATCGAGGTCATCATCAGAGACACCGACCCCGATGTGTTTCTCGGGGGCATCGTCGAGGGTTTCGGTGGTGTCGTCGAACGCGGTGCCTCGGCTCGACTGATCGATTGTGAAGACGACTGCAACATCATCGTCGACCTGCCAACGCCGTTCCCGCCGACCAGCGTTATCGGGTCCGGGGATGGCTATTACCCGGTCGCGGTGGGCAATCGCTTTTATGCGATCAATCACGATGGCGACAAGATCGCGTGCGTCGACCGCGAGACGGCTTCGCAATGCTGGTCCGATCAGCTCGCACCGCCGTTCCGGGGCCCGGTGAGCGGACCGGTCAGCCACGCCGTCAATGTCGACACTCGTATCTTCTGGACCGCCCAAGAGGCGGGTCAGTTGACCATGTTCTGCTGGCAGACGGTCAACGAGCGGCCCTGCTCGCGGACGGTGCCGATCGCGCCGCTGTATCGAGCCGAAGATCTTGGCGTCAAGTGGCAGCAGCGCGGTGGCGGTGTGATCGCGGTCGGGTCGCGGGTCTTCGTGTTCACCGACGATCACCACGCTCACTGCGTGAACGCGATCACGCTCAGCGCCTGCGGCGGTTATGTCGGAGGAAAGCCGACGGGCATGAACAAGCTCGGGTTCGACCCACTTGACCCGGCTGACGGCGAGTCGGGTTCGAATATCGACCGCGTACTCAACGAGACCAACGGCCGGATCTATCACACCTTGCACATCCGTGAGTCAGCGGCCAACGAAGGCCAGCCGACCGGCGTCTTCATCGACTGTTGGGATACGACGACCGACAACACTTGTGACGGCTTTTCGCCTGCCCAGATCCACGCAACGTCGCAACGCCAATTCGGGCGTCTGTTCCTGCACCGCAACGCATCGGGTTACCCGACCGCGGTCTGCTCGACCGGGCCCGGCGATGTCCAGTGTGTCGACTTCTTCGGCGACGAAGCGTCAGGCGTCGAGTCGACCTATGCGCCGCTCGTGAGTCGGTTGCCATCGCTGAGCGAGTACGAGGGTGGCATGGGCGTGCACTACTACCACGAAGAGTCGAACCGCCTCATCCTGACGACGCCTCGTCGGCTGTCCACGATCCACTGCTGGGACTTCAGCACTTCGGGCTACTGCGGCAGCCTGTACGGGTTTGCCAACGGCAGCGAGACCCAGGACTACGGGTTCGTTTCCGAAGGCAACTGCATCTACGGGCTTGGTCACAACTCGGTCTTCTGGGCGTTCACCTCGGACATGACGCCGGGTTGCCCAGGTGCAACGGTGAACGTCGATGTCGGGATCTGCGACTGCGGCGGCGTCGCTCGATGGGGCGATGTCGGGTTCAACTTCGACATCGGTCCGGACAGCCCGTTCGTGGTGCTCAACTTGAGAGCACTCGATGCTGATGGGAACCAGGTGTTCCCGACCAATGGCGACAAGTGGATCTCGATGATCGGGCGTCCGAGCGACGTCCTGAGTCTCAACGCGATCCCGACCGACATTGGGCCGATCACGCTGCAGGTCTATCTCGAGACCGATGGCAGCACGGACCCGTGGGAAGCCGAAACGCCGCCCGCCTTGTTGTTCGGCTTCCGCGAGATTCCGTTCCTGACCAGCTAGTCGCGCTGGGCGCTGTCGGGACCTGCTCTTCTAGGCTCAGGGCATGCGCAGCTCCTCGGGTCCGAGTGAATCCGGCGAAGGGCTATCGGCGGCCGCCCATGCCGACGCAGCTGAGATCGTTGGTCGCTATGACGGATGGGCGCTCGACTACGAAGACGATGTTCGCCGTTGGGGCTACACGTTGCCCGAAGACATCGCCGATTTGGCTGTGGCGACACGACCGGCGGGCCGGCTACTCGACGCGGGGTGTGGCACCGGCTTGATCGGCCATGCCTTGGTTGCCCGTGGTGTCGACCCTGGGCAGATCGTCGGCATCGATGCCTCGCAAGCCTCGCTGCGGATCGCCGCCGAGAGCGGTGTCTACGGCGATGTTTCCCGCGTTGATCTGGCGGCCGGTTTGCCGTTCGATGATCATTCCTTTGGTGGCGTCGTCTGTGGCGGCGTGCTCACCTATATCCCCGATGCCGCGCCCGTACTTCGAGAGTTCGTGCGGGTGCTTCAACCGGGTGCTCGTGCGATCGTGAGTCAGCGGACCGATCTTTGGGTCGAACGCAACTTCGATGACACGCTCGGTCAGCTTCGCGCCGAGGGCGTCGGCGTCGAGATCGGCGAACGCGTACCGTATTTGCCTGACCTCGCTGAGTACGGTCAGGAGATCGAGGTCATCTTCACCACGCTGAGCTCGCCACGGTGAGCGAGTATTTGCTTCAGAATCTCACCCTGATCACGCCCGACTAGGCCAAAAGGCCTAGTTGGGGTCCACGTAGGGTATGAGTGGAAGTACCCAATCTCGCCTTTTTGCAGGCTTTTCGCCCGAGAAGTCGTCACGATGACAGGGTGAGTTTTGCCGCGCGTGTGCGCCAGATCCTGAACGGCCGTATCGAAGCGGCTGGCCGCGAACGCGGCGCAGTTCTGGCGGTCATCGGGATCACCATGATTTTGATCCTCACCAGCGGCGCGATCGCGGTCGACCTGTCGGCGCTTGATCGCGAAGGACAGACGCTGCAGAACAGTGCAGATGCCGCCGCACTCGCCGGCGCTTCGGTGTGGTCACAGACCCAGGACTCGGCCGCCGCCACGCAGATTGTCGCCGACGTGATTGCCCAGAACGGGATCGTGCTCGGACCAGATGTCCAACTCGACGTCGGCTTCCCCGCATTCAACGAAGTGACCGTCGATCTGATCGACACTGATCCTCCGAACCTGCTGGCCGGGGTCATCGGGATCGGGGACAGCATCGCCCGCTCCGCGACCGCACGTCACTTGCTGTGCGAAGAGGGTTGCGTACGAACGCTCGACATCAACCCGCCGATCGGCTCGCTCACCGTTGCTGGTTCAGGCGACGGGTTCACTCCCGTCACTGTCGGGAACAAGATCTACGGCGTGAATCATCACAGCTCGACGCTCGAGTGCGTCGACCGGGCGACTCAGGCGGCGTGCTGGCCCAAGCAGCAACTTTTCTCTACGCCGACACACACGATGAATGTCGTGCACCCGGCCGTCATCAACGATCGCGTCTACTACATCGCATGGAACGGCAATACCGGGTCGACCCCGACACCTGACGGCTGGCTGCAGCTCGGGTGTTGGAACACCTTGATCGACGCTCGTTGCACCGAACAGGTAGACCTCTTCAACGTTGGCCACGGCACGCTGTACCACTCCGGCAACGAGCTGTACATCTTCGCCGCGAACCGCCAGGTCTATTGCTTCCAGGCGCCAAGCCTCGATGAGTGCCCTGATTACCTTGGTGGCCGCAGTACCGCGTTGTCCTCGGAAGCGGGCTGGGGCTCGTGGTTCGAAACCCGGGCCTACAACAGCGACCGAGTCGCACACGACGGCAAGGTCTATGTGACGCTGACGAACCGCGGCGCCGTTTGGGTGCACTGCTGGGACCTGACCACCCACAGCCCCTGCACAATGTTCTCGCCGCGACTGCTGAACGGTACCCGCACCGGGACAACCGATGACTACCAGAACGGACGACTGTTCTTCTGGCGAGATAGCACGGGGACACCGGTATCGCTCTGCTCGCAGGGTCGAGCTCCCGTCGTCGACTGCTACACGCTGACGACGGGGAGCGATGACACCGCTGCCGAAGGAGCGATGACCGCGACGATGAGCGCGATCAACATGTCTTCATTCGTCGGTGTAAGCACGTATCACGCCGAAACAAATCGCGAATTCTTCGTAAGTGGGTACATCACGTCGACGACCTACTGTCACGATTACACGACCTCGTTGCCCTGCGGTCAGGTCATCAACGACACCGGCGCGTTTGGCTTGGCGGAGACCTACGGCTACGAAGCACAGTCGAACTGCCTGATTGGCCTGGGCGACTCCGGCATCTACTTCACCCTCAAGCCGGACATGTCCGGCCCGTGCGACGCAGGCGCGGCGACGATCGACATCACCCCTTGCATGTGCTCTGGGACCAGAGTCTGGCCACCGGTCCAGATCGGCGATAGCAATGGCGTCGACACCTTCGAGATGCGAGTGCGTTCCCCGAGCGGCGACATCTTGTTCCCTGAGTCGGGCGAGTGGCTCGTGCTCGGCGACGATCCCGTCGAGCTGATGGGCCTGGACAACACGCTGGCGTATCTCACGCTCGAGGTGCAGGTAAGCCCGACCCCAGCCGCCGATCCGTGGGCCGATGGCATTCCGCCGAGCCTGCTGGTCGGCATGGACAACAGCGACCCTCACCTGGTCCAATAGTCAAACCCGTGCGAGGCTCTCTGGCATGGTCACCGTGCGCAGAGCTACTCCAGCAGATGCCCGAACACTGGCGAAGCTTCACGCCGAGACCGTTGCCGTCGCGTATGCCGACATCTTTCCCGCAGACGCGCCAGCGCCGACCCCCGACGTTCTAGCGCCTGGTTATCGCTCGCTCTTGGGTGATCCCCAAGCCGAGGTCTGGATCGCATCGACCGACGCGGTGATCGTCGGCGCGATCGCGCTCGTGGTCGACACTCAGGTGCCCGCCCGACTCCGTATCGAGCGGTTCAACGTACATCCGGATCATCAGGTGCAGGGCGTGGGTGGGCGGCTCTACCGAAAGGTGCTCCAGCAAGCGCAGGAGCGCGGCGTATCGAGTCTCAACTTGTGGGTGCTCCAGGACAATGCCCGGGCGCGCTCCATCTACGAAGCCTGGGGTTGGACGCTGGTCCCCGGTTTCGTGCTCGCCAACGAGCCGCCCGACGTGCTCGACGTGCTGTACGAGCTGAAGCTGAGCCGTCGCGCTGGCGCGGTTACATCGTGAAGCGAAGGTTGCGAGCGGCGTGCTCGCCGATCTCCATGTCGCCCGACCACGAAATCTCGCCGGCATCGATCGGGCCTTGCGGGTCGATGCGCCCGCAGGCGAGGAGAGCGAACGTCGTCGAATCGGCCGTCACCACGACATCGGCGGGCGCGTCGAGTGCGTCGACATTGCCGGCGCGACCATCGACCTGGACATGCATGGTGCGCTCAACCGGTCCGGTGAGCTCGAACGTGATGCTCTTGCCATCGCCGAGACCGATCTTCTTGCCGACGATGTAGGGCAGCGAGATCTCGATCTCGTTGATCGCCATCGCCGCGGCCGCTCCCGCTTCGTGACCCGGTAGGCCGAGGGGGCCACGGATGTCCTGCTCGTGCACCCAATAGTCAAAGACCCGAATCGCCATGAAGCGCCCATACGTCTGCGGCCCGACCGGGGTCATCGACGCGACATCCATCTGTTCCGAGGTGTAGGTGGCCAGCTCTGCCTTGCGTTCGGCGATCGTCGCCCGGTACGCGGCCAATAGGTCGGCGTTGGAGAGGTCCGCGACGGAGCTCACATAGTCGCCAACCTTGTTGAACGGCACCGAGTCGGTGAACGACCCGGGGGCCTCGCCGAGCAGCATCGCTTCGACCGCTGCGAGGTGCATGGCGACGCCACGCACGTCCCAGTCGGGGCAGTACGACTGCACCGACCACTGGGTGTCATCGAGTTGGCTGAGTAGGGCGTCGACCGAGTCGAAGCAAGCGTTGAGGTTGTCGATGGCCGCGATGCTCATGAGGAGGCTCCGTTCTCGGCGCTGCGCTCTGCGTGCTCGGCGGCGGGGCCGCGAGCCTGAAATCCGTCTTCGGTGAATCCGACCTCGACACCGCGGTTGATGCTTATCCAGTCGCGTGCTTCGAGGTACGGCTTGAAGGTTTCGGCGATCTGGCGCTCGTGGGCCTTGGTCTTGGGCTGTTGCAGCTCCCACAGGCTTGGAAACTCGGTC
>CALLPT010000091.1 GCA_938015575.1 uncultured Acidimicrobiales bacterium | reverse complement strand
ATAGCCATCTGCTCCGAGCACGCCGGCCATGAGCTCGGCGGCAGAAACGAAGCGCTCGGTCATGATCCCTACCGACGGAATCGAGCGGAGGTCACCACTGACGGCATCGTGCAGACTGCACGACGAACACGAACCTCAATCGCCGATTCCGGCGATCAACGCATGCCAGGTGCTCGCTGCGTCGAGGATCGCCGGACCAGCAGGCGCGCTGTAGTTGGGCTTGGTAACCCGAACAACCTGGGCTACGCCGTGGGCCGTTTCCAATTCGGCGGCCAACGCGTCGAAGAAGGGCACGGTGCCGTGCTTGCCGTTGGAGATGATGCCGACGGTCGCTCCAACGAGCATGTCGAGCCGCGGCGCAGGTTCGAACTCGGGTGTGTCGTCGCCATAGGTGGGGTCGAGGACTTCGATCATGGTGATGTTCCCTTGTTGTGCTCAGCAGTCCACGCAGGCCCCGACGGGCACCGTGACGGCCTTGGTCTTGCCACCCAGCCACGGTGGGATCACGGCCCCGAAGCCGCCGGCAGGGCCTCCGGCCGCGATGATCAGCAGGTCGTCGGGTGCGGTGAGGGCCGCGTATTCGCGGTCGCCCTTCTCCCCCACGGCGTTCGCCTTGCCCACCTTGGCCCAGTCCCGCCGGTACATGCGAGCGTGTTCGAACACATAGTTTCGAATGTCGGCCTTGGTCCACCCAGCCGCATCGAAATGGGTGCGCAACTGCGGCGGCACGACCATGGCGTAGTTGCCGGCCCAAATCGAATAGTGGGCCATGTTCGCCTTCATCTCAGCAATGAACGTGTCGCAGATCTCGGCCGGGTCCGTCGTCCACTCGTTCATGAGCTGGCGCGGCCCCATCGCCGCCATGACCGTGACCGCCGACGCATGCGGGTCGCCGATGCGTTCGGCCGACAGCGACGCCCACGGGGTGTGTTCTTCGTCTTCGGCGATGCAGTAGCTGATCTTGCCCGGGTGCCCGAGGGTCGAACGGTCGATCTCGCCCGGACGGACCTCGAGCAGATTGCCGAGAATCAACCGGATCGCTCGCCCGATGCACGTGCTCGCCCGGTCGCTCGGGCCAACGGCGTTGAAGGTCGCGTCCATCCCGATCTCGGTTCGGATCGGGCCGTTCACGACAACGAGCACGGCGCACCCGCCGGTGCTTGCACTCGTGCCGTGCAACAGGAAGTCGTCGTGCAACATGCCCGTGAGCGCAGTCACGACCACCGGGAAGTCGCGCGGCCGGCACCCGGCCATGACGGCATTGATCGCAGCCTTCTCAGCCGTAATCGCTCGCTGGCGCACGGGTTCGACGCCGACGAGGTGGTCGGGCGCGAGCAGCGACCATTCAAGCATCTCGGCGACCGCATCGGGCGTGGGCGGAACCACGGGCAGCCCGTCGGTCCAGCCGTTCGCATGGAAATGCTCCTGCACCGCCCCGAAGTCATCGAACGCCAAGCGGTTCGTGCTGGTCGCGGCGGTACTTGTCATTCCACTAGTAGACCATGCGCCACGCACGCGTTATGCAGCAAGACGGCTGGACCGGTCGCTCGCCTACGTGAGTCGGTCACTGCGAATCAGCCAGGCAAGGTGCCCGCTGCTTCGGCTGCCGCTCTCGTCGCGGGATGGTCGAACGGCGGAGCGCCGATGCGGCGAAGCCGGTTCCGGAACGGCCCATAGCGCCAAATCATCTCGTCGCCATCGAGGCGCCGTGTCACGGCCACGATCTTCTTGCCGAATGGGCGCAGCTTGTGCACACCGCCCTCGAACGTGGCCGCAACGCGGATCCGCTCCCCTTCGAAGCCGGCGATGTCGTCGACACCGTTCTCGAGGGTGCCATCGCAGAACATGTCGTGGACCAGCCCGCCGGTCGTGATCACGATCCGGTTGCCGGCCTGCTCCACCCGTTCGACGTGACCCTTCATCCGACCCTGGTAGCACTCCCAGACCCCGCGGAGATCGGGAGCCTCGGCAACCAAGGGCTCGCAGCAACCGTCGAGTGTGCGCGGCGGCCAAACGTCGAGCGACGCACCCGGCTTGGTGCCGTCGAGGGGAATGTCAGCCGCAGCAGGACCCGACGCGTCGAGCTCCGGTCGTTCGTAGTCGGCGGGGTCATAGGGCCGCGCCGCCGCGGCGAACATCTCGTTGTCGACCGGCGCTCTCAGCTGGGCCAACACGGTCTTCAGTCTCAGACCACCGCTCGTGCTCATCGCTCCATCTCTCCTTGCTCTTCGAGGCTGCCCGCCGCCACGCTAGCTTGTGCCAAGATCACTGGCAATTGTTCGTCACTCGCCGTGGGTGCTCGCACGTCGTTCATCTAGGTCCGATTGCGGCGACTACGTTGCCGAGCAGCCCTTCATCGAGAGGACCACCCACGTTGGCGATCAAAGAAGTCCGCGTCTACTCCACACCCCTCGCCGCCCAGTCGACGTACAACATGTCGAACTCAACGGTGGCCACACCCGAGTCGACAATTGTCGAGGTCGTCGATAGCAACGGCACGATTGGTTACGGCGAGGTTTGCTTGGCCAGCCCGCAGTTCCAGCCCGCACACAATGACGGCGTGCGCACCTCGCTCTCGGTGCTCGCGCCTGCCATCATCGACCTGGATCCACTCAAGCTGACGGTCGTGAATGCGGCCATGGCTGCGGCGATCGATGGCCACACCGAGGCCAAGGCCGCGCTCGACATTGCCTGCTGGGATCTGATCGGCAAGAAGCTTGACCTCAGTGTTGTCGACCTGCTCGGTGGCGCCCAGATGGACCACGTGATCACGTACCACGTGGTGGGCATCAGCAGCCCCGAGGTCGCAGCCGAGACGGCCGAACGGTTGCAGGACGACGGCATCACCCGGCTTCAGCTCAAAGCGGGCGGTCGCCCGATTCACGAGGACATCGCCAGCATCCGTGCCGTCGCGGCAGTGTGTCGACCAGGCACCGATCTGGCGGTCGATACAAACCGTGGCTGGT
>CALLPT010000090.1 GCA_938015575.1 uncultured Acidimicrobiales bacterium | reverse complement strand
CGAACCGAGCGCCAGCAACCGCCGTCAGCTCGCTGACTTGGCGCGCGTAGTAGCGGGCGAAGTCGATCGCTTCGGAGACCTCGATGTCGGCCTCACCAACGGTCTTGTTCACTTCGTCGACCATCGTTGCGATCAGCTCGCCGCGCATCGTCGTGAGCGCATCGGCGCAAGCATCGAGACGTCGAGCTCGCTCGCTCGGGGGTTGGGCCGCCCAGACACTCGCTCCTTCTCGCAGCTCACCAAGCACCGTCTCGAGTCCTTGCTCATCCATCTCGGGCGGCGCGGCAACTGGTGGGCGCTCGACCAGCGTCGCCATCCAGGCACGGTTGGCGGGCAGGGATGGGTCGGTGTCGGCCTCGTTGACAAACGCTCCCAGCGGCTGGTCGAGGCGACCGGAGCGTTCGGGCGGTGTCAGGTCGGCGCGGTCCTGGGTTCGCGCTGGCGTCGTGCACAGATCGGGTCGGAGATCGAGCGAACGTTGGAACGCTTCGGCGTGGGCAGCGAACACAGCCGCGTCGCCCAGCTCGTCGATATCTCGCATGAAGTTCGCAGGCGCGGCGTTTTCTTCGAGCCGACGAAACAGGTAACCCAACGCAACGTCGAACTCGCTGGCGGCGACGGCAGGCGTATAGGTCACCAGCGGCTCGCTGGTCTCGGCCGCGACCTGACGGGCATAGCCGGGCGCCATGCCCTGGAGCATTTCGAACTCGACCCGGTCCTCGACGTCTCTCGACGCGACCAGCAGACGGGTCCAGGCCAGGTCGAACAGGTTGTGGCTCGCGACCCCCAGGCGGACTCCCTGCATGCGGTCGGATCGCGCAAGCCAGTCGATGCAGAGCTTGAAGTTTGCGTCGGCATGTGCCTTGGACTCGACGGTGGGCAGCGGCCAACCGTGGCGTTCGGCCTCGACGCGTTCCATCGCCAGGTTCGCTCCCTTGACCAAGCGCACCTTGATCGGTGCCCCGCCGCGCCGTTGTCGCTCGCTGGCCCACTCGGCCAAACGCTGGAGCCGAGGCAACGTGTCGGGCAGATAGGTCTGCAGAACGATGCCGGCTTCGTGCTCGATCCGCGACGGGTCGTTGAGGGCCGCGGTGAACGCGTCGATCGTGGCGTCGAGTTCGACGTACTCCTCCATGTCCACGTTCACGAAGGTCCGGGGCTGGGTGATCGCCGCGTGATCCAGAAGCGATCCGAGACGAGCCGCGAGCCGATCCACGCTCAACGCATGGTCCCAATGTGGGACGCGGCCGACGATCGATGACAGCTTGACCGAGACGTAGTCGACGTCAGGCTGTGCCAGAAGTTGCACGAGGGCGTCGAAGCGGCGGTCGGCTTCGGCCTTGCCGAGGACCGCCTCGCCGAGGAGGTTGACATTGAGGCGGCGATCGGGCGCCAACAGCTGCGCCATGTGTTTGCGGAGGGGTTCGGTCTCGGCCGGCGCAACGAGGTGCCCCACCATCTGGCGAAGCCGTCGTTCGGCCAACGGCATGACGATGTCGGGCGCCAGTGGGGCGAGCCAACGCCCCACGCGCAGCAGCGACGCGTCGAGCGGCGACAAGAACGAACCGGGCGCCATGTCACGGACAACGCGGGCGAGTTGGTCCGCCGCGGTCGCGCGCCGCTCGGGCCTTCCCGTCCGATCCAGGAACGCAGCGACAAAGGCCGTCGAGGCGGGATCGGCGACGATCGCGCGCAGACGCCGGGCGTCGTTGCGTTCGGATCGTGTCCGGTGCTCGTCACGGGCCTCGACCCAGCGGCGCACCAACGCTTCGACGTCGGCGCGGTTCGGTTCATCGAAGCGGTCAGCCGTCACCGCATCATCGTCACATGAGTGGTTGAAGGCTGTCTTGTACGATCCCCGCGGTGCCGGGATCGGAATCGTCCCAAGAAGCGACGTTCGAGGACTTCGACTGCCAGTCCCAGCTCCTCGCCCTGATCGACGCGCTCGTCGATGTCATCTTCTGCGCCAAGGACTTGCGCGGTCGCTACGTCGAAGTCAACAGCGCGTTCGTGCGTCGCACTGGTGCGACCTCGAAGCGAAGGGTCATCGGCACCACGGCCCGAGATCACTTCAATCAGGACCTTGCCGATCGCTACGAGCGTCAAGACGCGCAGGTGTACGCGACTGAGCGCCCGCTGCGCAACGAACTCGAACTCATCCGCCGCCCGAGCGGCATGCACGGCTGGTACGTCACCACCAAGTTGCCGGTCGCTCATCGTGAGACGGGGGAGCCGGTCGGTCTTGTTTCGATCTCTCGTGACTTGGTGGTTCCGGCGGCAACCGAGATGGCGGACCTGCGGCTCGTGATCCAATTCGTCCACGACAACCTGGCCGACACGATCCGGGTCGCTGATCTCGCGGCCATCATCGGGGTGTCACCGGATCAACTGTCACGGAGACTGAAGCAGGCCGTCGGCCTCACCCCGATCCAGTTCGTCCAGCGAGTCAGGATCGATCGAGCAGCGCACCTGCTGACCAACACCGACAATCGCATCGCCGACATCGGCGTCGAGTGCGGTTTCTACGACCAATCCGACTTCACCCGTCGATTTGGTCAGTACACCAACTCGACACCGGCTCAATTTCGCCTAGCTTCTCGGGCGTGACACGAAGCACCCACCAGGCCTTGGCCGACGAACGCAATGCCACCGTCGAGATCTACATCAACGGCGAGTTCTTTCCCCGAAACGAGGCCAAGGTCTCGGTCTTCGACAGCGGGTTCCTTGTCGGCGATGGGATATGGGAGGGCATCCGCCTCCACCACGGCGAGTTTGCGTTCCTCGACCGGCACCTCGACCGATTGTTTGCCGGGGCGGCGGCGACCGACATGACCCAGACGCTGGCCGAAGCCGGCTACGACCGGGCCGGCGTGACTGCTGCGCTGCGCGAGACCGTCGAGCGCAACAACATGGACGACGACGTGCATGTGCGGCTCATGATCACCCGAGGCGACAAGAAGACGCCGTCGCAGCACCCGTCGAACACCATCGGCGGACCCAACGTGGTGATCATCGCCGAGCACAAGGTCGCCGATCCCGACGTGCGCGATCGAGGCATCTCGCTCTTCACGGCCACGGTGCGTCGTCCGCCGCCCGACACCCTCGACCAGAAACTCAACTGCCACTCCAAGCTGCACGAAGTCATTGCCTTGATCCAGGCAACCCACGCCGGCGCCGACGAGGCGCTCATGTTGGACCCGACGGGCGCGGTCGCCACCTGCAATGCGACGAACTTCTTCATCGTCCGCGACGGCGAGGTCTATACGGCGACAGGCATGTACAACCTCAACGGCATTACCAGCGCGTTGGTGGTCGAGGTCGCTCGCGCTGCTGGCATCGCCGCGCACCAACAGCCGTTCTCGCTCACCGAGGTCTACGCCGCCGACGAAGCCTTTGTCACCGGAACCTTCGGCGGGCTGACCCCGGTGCACACGATCGACGGGCGCATGATCGGCGACGGGTCACAAGGCCCGATGACGATCCGTTTACGCGAGCTGTACGAAGCGCGCGTCGCCGCCGAGGTTGCCGGTGCCTGATCCCGCAGCCGAGCCGTCGTTCAGCGCCCCCGACGACGGTGTTGTGCGCATTCAGTGCTGGTCGGGCCCGCGCAACATCTCGACCGCACTGATGTATTCGTGGCGCCAACGCGCCGACACATCGGTGTACGACGAGCCGTTCTACGCGCATTACCTGACCTTCGACGATCGGGGGCATCCGGGGGTCGAGGCCACGCTCGCCAGCCAATCAACCGATGCGAACGAGGTCATTCGAGACGTGATCCTCGGGCCTTGTGACACGCCGGTGTTCTATATCAAGAACATGGCGCACCATCTCAAGGGCGTCGATCGAAGGCACCTGGCACACACCGAGAACATCCTGCTCGTACGTCACCCCGAGGCGATGCTTGCGTCGCTCTCGATTCAGCTTCCGAACTGCGACCTGTCCGACACAGGACTCGAGCAGTCGGTCGAGCTGCTCCATGCGATCCTGGCCGAAGGCGGTCGCCCGCTGGTCATCGACTCGCAGGCCTTGTTGGCCAACCCTGCAAGTGTGCTCGGCCAAGTGTGCGATCACGTGGGCATTGGTTTCGACCCCGCGGTGCTCTCGTGGGAGGCAGGCCCCAAGCCCGAGGATGGCGCATGGGCGCCGTATTGGTACGCGAACGTGCACACCTCGACGGGGTTTGGGCCACCCGCTGGCCCAAGCCGCGAAGTGCCAGAAGCCACCAAGCCGGTGCTGGAACAGGCGTTACCGCTGTACGAGGAACTCAACGCCTACGCGATCAGCTGAGGCCGGCTCGCTTCCGGTGCCGCGCTGGCGCGGACGCGCTCAGTCCGGGAAAGCGACCGACTGGGTGGGCGCCAACGGACGTGTTCCGCTCGGCACCGGCTGTTCCTGGTCGGTGGATTCCGGCGCCGCAGCAGGTTCGGGCAGGATCGTCGGATCGGCGGGCACGATCGGCACGACCGACGGCGCCTGCGGCGTGTGGGTGGGTGTGGCTCCGGTGCGGTCGAGCGCTCGCGAGTTGACCGAGTCAAAGGCCGCGAGCGTTGCTTCGAACGAGTCGAGGTCAGGTGCTCGATCTTCGGTCCGAGGAGTCGAGTCGTCGCGGCGAGCAACCGCGACCAGCTTGGAAGCGCGCATGGCGCTCATGGGCATGCCGCAGTGCCATCCCTGGCCCAGGTCGAAGCCGAGTTCGCGGGCCTGGTTCGCCTGTTCGGGCGTTTCGAGTCCTTCGACGACGCTGCGGAAGCCCAAGGCGCCGGCAACGTCGGTGATCGACTTCAGCAATGCCGAAGCGGTGGCTTCGTCGTGGTCCAACAGGGCGACGAGCGTGCGATCGACCTTGATGGTCGAGATCGGGTAGCGCCGCAGGTAGGCGATCGAAGCGTGGCCCGAGCCATAGTCGTCGACCGCGATGCCGACACCAAGGTCGCGGAGCTGGCCGAGCGTCTCCATCACGGCGATGTCGTCGGTGGCCAAAGCGGTTTCGGTGATCTCGATCTCGAGGAGGGCGGGGTCGAGACGGCGGCGCTTCAGTTCGGCGCGCACAAATGCGGCGAAGTCAGCCTCGGCCAGCTCGCGCACCGAGGTGTTGACGGCCATGGTGAGCGATGCGCCGTAGCGATGCCACTCGGCGAGCTGGTCAAGCGCCCCGGTCAGTACCCAGCGGCCGATCTCGACGATCTCGCCCGATTCCTCGGCGAGGGGGATGAACTCGTCGGGCGGGATGGAACCACGAGTGTGATCCGGCCACCGGATCAGGGCCTCGAAGCCGCGTAGGGGCTGCTTCGAGTCGAGCGACATCTGGGGTTGGTAGACGAGCGAGAAGGCGTTGGTCGACAAGGCGACGCGGAGCCGGCCTCGCATCGCGTCTCGTTGTTGCGAGGCGACGGCCATCGCCGGTTCGAACACGGCGACGTTGTTGCGGCCCCGAGACATTGCGTGGCGCAAGGCCAGCGCAGAGTGATCGATCAGGAGCACCGAGTCATTGGCGGATTCGCTGGCAAGTGTCGCAACGCCGACCGTGGCGCTCAATCGAAGCGCGTGTCCTGCGATCTCGATTGGCGCCGACAAAGCGGTCCGTACTCGCTCGCCGAAGTCGGCTTCGTTGCCTCGCTCGGTGGTGACGATCGCAAAGCTGTCGCCGTCGAGGCGAGCGACCGTGTCGTGTACGTCGGCGAGGTTCCGTAGACGCAGCGCAACTTCTTGGAGGACCGCGTCGCCGGTGGCTTGACCGAATCGATCGTTGATTACCTTGAAGCCGTCCAGGTCCAAGGTGAGCATCGTCGGGATCTCGCCCTCGGCGACGCTTGCGTCGATTCGGGCGCGGACCGCGTGGCGGTTCGCGAGGCCGGTCAATGGGTCCTTGGAAGCGCCTTGTTTGAGATCGTTGTGCAGTCGGCGTTCATCGTCGATGTCACGCATCGTCACGACGATGCCGCGCACCGCCGGGTCGTCGAGCAGTCCTCGGAACGTCGCGGTGAAGAGCCGGTAGCCGCTGGTGGTGCGGAAACGGAATTCGCCTTCGACGACGTCGGTGCCGTTGATCGCCTCGGCGAGAAGCTCCCAGGCAGCCGACATGTCTTCGCTGTCGACGCCATCGAGCAGGTTGGCGTAGGCGAAGCCGCCATTGCCGATGGCATTCGCCCACTTCAGCGCGCCGTGCCGGTCGATGACCAGCGTGTGGTCGCTGGCGTGATCGACGAGCGCGTGCAGGCGTTGGCGTTCGCTGTCGAGGCGGCGGGCCCGGCATTGGCTCAGATGCCAGAGATGATCGAACAACGCAGAGACGGCCACGGTGCCGTAGCCGTCTTCGTACTGGACCAAAACTTCTTCGTCGGCGACATGTCCGCCGTTGAGGACCTGCTGGGTCACCGACTCACACGACTGGTTCGAGGTCGCGTACATCGATCGGTGGCGGGGGAGCGCGGCCAGTGTCTTGGTGCCGAACAGCGCGTACCCGTAGCCGTTTGGGCCAACGAGCGCCTGGTGGAACTGGCTACGGGTCAACAAGTAGACGCCGTCGGGTGCGTGCACCACGATCGAGCGCATTCCGGGATCGTCTCGAAACCAGGCGTCGACGGTCGAACAAACGGTCGAGTCTGGAATCAGTTCGCGCCGCACCGCGATCTCTCCGACTCGAGGATCGTCGACGTCCCGCCAGGGATTGCCCTCCACTACAGACACAGGGCAATCGTCGATCGGTACGGCGCACAAATGAGGATTTCGCACCGAACAGGTGGTTCGGTCCGAATGGGGCGGCCCCATCCGCCCTGCCTGGGTTTTTTGGTCCACGTCGTTGGGCTCACACGGCGAGGCTCGTTGGCGCTCGTGGCGTACGTGGCTGTCCTATTCCAGGTTTGGCGAACTGTGGCACTTGACCGTGGCGTCGGGCGCGGCCGAGCGGGCGACGGGCCGGGCGGTAGCCTGATCGGCACCATGGTTTGGAAGAGACTCCTTCGCAGCGGCGAAGGCAAGAAGATGCGGGCGCTGTCGGACCTTGTGCCCGAGATCAATGCGCTAGAGCCGGTGATGCAGGCGCTCAGCGACGACGCGTTGGCCCACAAGACCGTCGAGTTCCGAGAGCAACTCGACAACGGTGCCGACCTCAATGACATTCTGCTCGAGAGCTTCGCGGTCGCTCGCGAGGCTGGCGTGCGCATGATCGGCCAGCGTGCCTACGACGTGCAGCTGATGGGCGGCGCGTGCCTGCACCTCGGTTGGGTCGCCGAAATGAAGACCGGCGAGGGCAAGACGCTGACCTCGTTGCTCCCGACCTATCTCAACGGCTTGTCCGGCAAGGGCGTGCATCAGGTCACGGTCAACGACTACCTGGCCGAACGCGACTCCGAGTGGATCGGCCAGATTCACAACTTTCTCGGCCTGAGCGTTGGCCTGATCATTCCCGGCAACAACGATCACAACTTCAAGCGCCAGCAGTACGCCGCCGACATCACGTACGGCACGAACAACGAGTTCGGCTTCGACTATCTGCGCGACAACATGGCGATGAGCCGCGAAGCGCAGGTGCAGAGGGGCCACAACTTCTGCATCGTCGACGAAATCGACTCGATCCTGATCGACGAGGCTCGCACACCGCTCATCATCTCGGGCCGGGTCGCCGACGCAGCGCAGCTCTACTACAAGTTCGCTTCGATCGTCCGTGGTCTCACCCGTGACCAGCATTACGAAGTCGACGAGGAGAAGCGCACCGTCAGCCCGACCGAAGACGGCATCTACGCGGTCGAGCGGGCGCTCGACATCGACAACCTCTACGACTCGGTGCGCGGCAACTACGTGCACCAGTTCGGCGTCGCGTTGCGGGCCAAGGAACTGTTCCGGCGCGACAAGGAATACATCGTCTCCGACGGCGAAGTGAAGATCGTCGACGACTTCACCGGTCGTGTCCTCGAGGGGCGTCGTTGGAGCGATGGTCTGCACCAGGCGGTCGAGGCCAAAGAGGGCGTCAAGATCAAAGACGAGAACCAAACCCTCGCCACGATCACGTTGCAGAACTACTTCCGTCTCTACGAAAAGCTCGCCGGCATGACCGGTACCGCCCAGACCGAGGCCGCGGAACTTCATGCCACCTACGGCCTCGATGTGGTGCAGATTCCGACGAACCTGCCACTGATCCGCAAGGACGAGGTCGACCTCGTCTTCAAGTCCGAAGATGCCAAGTACAACGCGGTGGCTGATGACATCGCCGACCGTCACAAGGTCGGCCAGCCGGTGCTGGTCGGCACGATCTCGGTCGAGAAGAGCGAGAAGCTCAGCCAGTTGTTGAATCGCCGAGGTATCCCACACGAGGTCCTCAACGCCAAGCAGCACACGCGTGAAGCCGAGATCGTCACGCAGGCCGGCACCCTCCACTCGGTCACGGTCGCAACCAACATGGCTGGTCGTGGTGTGGACATCCTCCTCGGTGGGAATCCCGAGGGCATGGCGGCACGCGATGTACGAGCCGAAGGACTCGATCCGGAGAGCGAAGAAGGCCTGGCCAAGGTCGAGCGGCTGACCGCGAAGTACAAGGCCGACACCGACGCCGAAGGCGATGTCGTGCGCGAACTCGGTGGCCTGTATGTGGTCGCGACCGAGCGTCACGACTCACGTCGCATCGACAACCAGTTGCGCGGCCGTGCGGGTCGTCAGGGCGATCCTGGCGAAAGCCGGTTCTACCTGTCGCTCGAAGACGA
>CALLPT010000089.1 GCA_938015575.1 uncultured Acidimicrobiales bacterium | reverse complement strand
CTCGGCGTCAAGTACCGATCCGACGAAGAAGTCGCTCGGTGGCGCGAACGGGATCCGATCCGACTGCTCGAAGAACGCCTGGTCGCACTCGACGTCATGTCCGTCGACGACATCGACGCCGTCCACCGTCAGGTCCAAGCCAACGTCGACGCCGCGGTCGCGTTCGGCAAGGAGAGTCCATTTCCTGACCCGTCGGCCTTGCTCGAAGACGTCTACACGGTCGGAGGTGCCCGATGACGGCGACCGATACGCCGGTGCGAGAGCTCGCCTATGGCGCAGCCTTCACCGAGACCCTGCGTCAGATCATGGCCGAGGATCACGACGTCTTCGTCGCCGGCGAAGACGTCGGTGCCGCGGGTGGCGTGTTCGGCAGCTTCACCGGTCTCCAACGCGAGTTCGGTGACATGCGTGTGGTCGATACGCCGATCAGCGAACAGGCGATTGTCGGTCTCGGGACCGGGGCTGCCGTGTCGGGTCTGCGTCCGGTGGTCGACCTCATGTTCATGGACTTCGTCCTGGTCGCCATGGATCAGATCGTGAACCAGGCGGCCAAGCTCAAGTACATGTTCGGCGGCAACACATCGCTCCCGATGACGATCACGACCAATGCGGGCGCGGGCCTGTCTGCTGCCGCGCAGCACAGCCAGAGCCTCGAGGCCCTGCTGTGTCATATACCCGGCCTCAAGGTCGTCATGCCGTCGAACGCGCACGACGTCAAGGGCCTGCTGACGGCATCGATTCGCGACGACAACCCGGTCGTGTTCATCAAACACAAACGTCTTCTTGGCCAGAAGGGTTACTGCCCCGAGGACCTCTTCGAGATCCCCTTGGGCAGCGCAAGCATCACGCGGCCCGGCACCGACGTCACGCTCGTGACCTATGGCCGGATGGTCGGCGAATCGCTCAAGGCCGCATCGGTTCTGGCGGGCGAAGACATCGAGGTCGAGGTCATCGACCTGCGCACACTCCAGCCGCTCGACACCGAGACGATCGTTGCCTCGGTGCAACGCACCAACCACTGTGTCGTCGTGCACGAGGCCGTTCGCTTCGGCGGACTCGGGGCCGAGATCGCCGCCCATATTCAGGAACAGGCATTCGACTACCTCGATGCTCCCGTTGGTCGCGTCGGTGCGCCGTTCTCGCCCGTGCCGTTCACACCGGCACTTGAGTCGGAGTACGTACCCGACGCGGCGCGCATCGCCTCTGACATTCGCGCCGCGGTCGCCCGTCAGCGCTAGTCGGGCTTCGACTCGGCGCGACCGCCCGGGAACGGTCAGACTGGAGAGATGCAGGGATCGTCACTCGCGGGCATTGTCGGACCGATCGTTGTTGCGATCTTGGTAGGAGTCGCCGTCGCTGGCGATTCCGTCGAGCGCGCCGGGCTCGGCGCCGTCATCTGGTGCGTCATCATCGCCTTTGGCGTCAACTGGCTCGTGTTCGTCCACTCATGGTTGACGCGAAGCGAGCTCTACTTCGATCTCACCGGCAGTCTCACCTACATCTCCGTCACGGTGCTTGCGGTCCTGCTTGCCGATGAACGTTCGGCGGCAACCTGGCTGATGGCCGCGCTCATCCTGGTCTGGGCCGCTCGCCTGGGCAGCTTCTTGTTTCGCCGGATTCGAGCCGACGGCAAGGATGGGCGCTTCGACAAGATCAAGACCGACTTTCTGCGACTCTTGATGACCTGGACGCTGCAGGGGCTATGGGTGTCACTGACGGCGATCGCCGCATGGACCGCAATCACCCGGATCGGTGGCGCCAAGTCCGGCGTGCTCACCTGGATCGGCTTGGCGGTGTGGGTCGTCGGGTTCGCGATCGAGGTGCAAGCCGATCGTCAGAAGTCGGCGTTCAAGGCCGACCCGGCGAACGACGGTCGTTTCATTTCGACCGGGCTGTGGGCGTGGTCACGCCATCCGAACTACTTCGGCGAGATCACGCTGTGGGTCGGCATGGCCCTGATCGCGCTGCCGAGTCTGCGCGGATGGAGTCTCGTCGCCCTCATTTCGCCCGTCTTCGTCACCCTGCTGCTGACCAAAATCTCAGGAGTGCCGATGCTGGAACGGCGGGGCCTCAAGCGCTGGGGCGACGAGCCCGCCTATCAGCAGTACTTGGCGCGCACACCGTCGCTGGTGTTGCGTCCGCCACGGTCTTGAGCGGCAACGCCGACTCGGCATCGCCGGCGGTGGTGGTCCACTGAAATACAGTCCAGACGACTCAATACGCCCCCAATTTGGTCGACTGGACCAACCAATGTCCGGACTTCGAGGCCGCAGCGCGCTGTGGCTTGTTCTCGCCATCCTCCCGATCCTCGCCGTGCTCGTTGCCGCGCTGGCCGCTGGAACCGATCAGCTCAACGACGTGCGCCCGGTGTTCATCGGCGCGGCCGCGATCGCCATGGTCGTGCTTGCGGTTGGCTGGGCGGCCCTTTACGCGCCCTTCTTTGCTCGCCTCGCCCAGGTCGTTGACGCGGCCGACCAACTCGCCGCGGGCGGCGCCCCGGCCCGACTCGACGACCACGTTCCCGACGAGGTTGGTCGCATGGCGCGCTCGATCGATCGGCTTGGCGCCGAACGAGACAACGATCGTCGTAGTACGGGTGAGATCTCCGAACGGATGCGGCATCAGGAATCGCACGATCCGTTGACCGGTCTGATGAATCGGCCGTCGCTGGCGGGTGAGTTGGAGCAACAGCTCCGTGCCGATGATGGCCGGTCCGTGTCGACGCTCTTCGTCGATCTTGACGACTTCCGGCTGGTCAACGAGCTGTTCGGGCATCGCGTTGGCGACGAGGTTCTTGTCGCCACGGCGAACCGACTTCGCCGCCTGCTTGGCGACGACATGACCATCGGGCGCTGGAGCGCCGACGAGTTCTTGGTCATCTTGGTGAATGCCGAGGTTGCCACAGTCCAGTCGCTGGCGACACGGGTACGTGCCCTGTTTGACGAGCCGATCAACACCACGGCTGGTCCGCACCCAATGGCGTGCAGCGTCGGCACGGCGACCGCGATCGCCGGGTCCGGCACCCTCGACGAGCTCCTGCACGACGCCGATGTGACCGTGCAAACCGAAAAGGCAGACCACCGCCGCGCTCGCTCGATCAACCCCGATACGGCCCGGCTGGTTGAGCTTGCACTGAGCGAGAACCGCCTCGAGGTCTTCTATCAACCAATCGTCGCGTTGAACTCGGCGACCGAGACCCGGATGGTCGGTGCCGAAGCATTCGTGCGGCTGCGCGCCGATGACAATTCGCTGCGGGTGCCGAGCGACTTTCTCGGCGAGATCATGACCAGTCGCTATGCCCGCGAGATCGACCAGCGGATGACAACGCTCGTGCTCCGCGATCTCGCCGAGTGGCAGACGAGTCAGCTTGTCGGCACCGACTTCTTCGTGTCGTTGAACATGTCGCCCGCGTCGCTGCGCGACGACGAACTCGGCCGCTCGCTCGTCGACCTGTGCTCCGAACATGGCGTCCCGCCGCAGCGGATCGTCCTCGACGTCTCCGAAGAAGCCGGTGAACTCGACCAGATCATCGCGGCAGAACTTCGCCAGTCGGGCTTCCGGTTGTCCATTGATGACCTGGGCCTGAAGCGATCGAACTTCGACCGCCTGTTCAGCATCGGTGCCGAGTTCGCGAAGTTGCATCGGCGCTGGCTCGACGATGACGTCATGCTCGACGCGCTCGTCAACATCTGCCAACGCAAGGGCCTCCATGTCGTCGCCGAGGGTGTCGAAACAATGGAGCAGCTCGACCTGCTGTTCTCTCGTGGCGTGCGACTTTGTCAGGGCTATGTGATCAGTCGGCCGATCGCTGCGGCCGAGTTCCTGACCCTGCTCGGCTCCGGTCGCTCTCAAGCCGCGGCCACCTAGCCGCTGAACTCAGCCCGGTTCGGTATCGGTCGCCTTGGGATCGCCCCAGCCGGGTGTTGGGGGCTCGGCCAAGATCTGGGCGACGTGGGAGATCGCGTCGCCTCGGTTCACCAACGGCGCTTGGGTGTGGCCGATGACGATGCCGTTGTGGCGAGAAGAGATTCGACTCAACACCTTGCCATAGGGGTCGTAGATCGTTGCGAGCCGGTCCTTGGCCCGCACGAGCTCACCCAGTCGGGCTTCGAGGTGCACGATGCCGCTCTTCGAGGCGCGGCTCCAGCGGGTCGATCGTGAATACAGGCAGGGGGCCGGTGGGGCAACAGCCACATCGGTAAGACCGAGATGATTGAGCGTGCGAAGGACACCGGCGGTGCCCGCAGCGATCGCGGCCGGGTCGAATCGGCTCGCCTCGCCGCCTTCGAACAAGAGCATGATCTTGCCGGCTTCGACCGCCGCCTGGCGCAGCGACCCATCGCGCAGGCGCGCATCGATGACGATCGGGGCACTGAACACGTTGGCCAGATCGAGGGTGGGCTGGTGGCCCAAGTCGCAACGCACCTGGGGCAGGTTCGTGCGCAGGTCCGACCCGGTGTGCAGATCGATACCGACATCGCTGCGGGTGACGACCTCTTTCATGAAGAGATCCGCGATGCGAGACGCAAGTGAGCCACGTGCCGAACCAGGGAAGCTGCGATTGAGGTCGCGGCGATCCGGAAGGTAGCGATCGTTTGAGTTGAACCCGTGCACGTTGACGATGGGCGCCGCGATCACGGTGCCCGCCGTCGCCGTCGCGCTGATCTCGGCGAGCACCTGACGGATGATCTCGACGCCACAGATCTCATCGCCATGGATCGCCGCACTCAGCCACACGACGGGGCCATCAGTCTTGCCGTGCACCACGATGAGCGGCAGGGCGACCGGCGTGCCGCTCATCAGGTTGCCGATCGGGAGCTCGATGCGCATCCGCTTGCCGGCCGTGATTGCGTGGCCAGCGATTTCGAATGGGGCGCGTCGCGGGCGCCGGGTCGACTTCTTGGCGCTCTTGTTTTCGCCAGATTTTTTCGTCGTGGACTTTTTGGTCGTGGGTTGCTTGGTCGCGGTCTTCTTGGGCGCGGACTTCGACGAGGTTTCCTTGGTCGCGACGGCCTTGGAAGCGCCGGTGCTTGACCGCTTTTTCTTCGTCGCCTGTTTCTGCTTCGCCCCGGGCGCGCCGGTTGGCGCGGCCACGGGATCCGAGGAGTCTGTCGTCGCCATCAGGATCCAGATTCAGTCGGGGAATGGGTCGCGCGGTAGCGGTTTGATACGGCCTCGTCGGGCCCGTCGAGCGGGAACGAGCGACCGCATCTCGTCGAGACGCCCGAAGCACAGCAGCCGATCGCCGGCATTGAGGATGCGATCGCTCGACGGGTTCGGCACGACCCCGAAGTCGTTCTCAATCACCAGCACCGTGATATCGCGATCGCGAAGCCCCGACTCGGCAAGCGTGATCCCGTCGATGTCGGCCCCGCGATCAACATGAATCTCGGCGACGCCGTAGCCGCTCGCCTCGCCGAGGCGCTGGCGGACATCGAGGTCGGGGAAGTTCACATTGGTCACGATGTGATCGACGATCGTGCCGGCAACGTCGAGCCCGGTCGCTTCTTCGATGCCTTGCAGGCCGGGGGTCGAGTTGACCTCCATGACCAGGGGACCGTCGTCGGATTCGAGCATGTCGACGCCGGCGATCGTCAGACCCATCGTCTGGGCCGCACGAAGGGCGACCTCGCTGGTCTCGGCATCGAGCTTGACGGCCTCGGTCCGGCCGCCGCGGTGCACATTGGAACGGAACTCGTCACCACGCGCAATTCTTCGCATCGACGCGACCACGCGGTCACCAACGACGAGCGCTCGCAGGTCGCGTCCGCGACTCTCTGCGACGAAGCGCTGGATCAGCACGTTCTGGTTGGTGCTCTGAAGGGTCTCGATGACGGCCTCGGCAACGCGCAAGTCGGGTGCCAGGATCACACCGATGCCTTGGGTGCCCTCGAGGGTCTTGATGATCACCGGAGCACCGCCGACCCGGGCGATTGCGGGGCGGATATCACTGCGCTCGCGCACGAACGTTGTCGCCGGCACCATGATCTCGTGGCGGGACAAGATCTGCATCGAGCGCAGCTTGTCTCGACTGTTCGCAATGCCGTCAGAGGTGTTCGGCGTATAGACGTCCATGGCCTGGAACTGACGGACCACGGCCAGACCGTAGAAGGTGATCGAAGCGCCGATGCGCGGCAGGATTGCATCGATGTCGTCGATATCGCGACCTCGATAGGTCACGTTCGGGTCATCGCGACTCAGGTCGATGGCGAAGCGAAGTGTGTCGAACACCGAGATGTCGACCCCGCGCTCGAGCCCGGCCGCGCGTAGACGCTGCGTGCTGTAACTGCGCGGCGCGCGCGACAAGATCCCGAGCTTCACAGCGCACCATCCTGCCGCCTCAACGAGTTCACTGCTACTTCGCCAGCTCGTCCACGCCCGACAAGACCCGGCGCATTCGTGGCCCTAGCGTGTCGACATGGCCAAAGCAGTATTCAACGGGACCATCATCGCCGAAAGCGACCACACCATTGTCGTCGAGGGCAACCACTATTTCCCGCCGGACTCGATCGTTGCCGAACACTTCGTGGCCCACGACCGCACCTCGGTCTGCCCTTGGAAGGGCACTGCGAGCTACTACACGGTGACGGCGGGTGGCGAGTCGGCCGAAGCCGCGGCGTGGTACTACCCAGAACCAAAGGACAAGGCGGCCGAGATTCGCGACCACGTCGCGTTCTATCCGGCGGTCACCGTCGAGTCCTGAACCCTGCGTCGGCGCTACCGGCGGGTGAGTCCGAACGCGTCGGCGAGCAATGCGTAACTTTGCGCCCGGGCCTCGTGATCGTGAGTGATGGTGACGAGCAGCACCTCGCTCGCGCCAAAGCCGTCGGCCAGCAGCTCGAGCTCGGACCGCACATGGTCGGGCGTGCCGTGCAACAACGGCTTCTGACGAGCCGGAAGCACCCGCAACGGGTTCGTGTTTTCGGGTTCGACCTCGCCCGGCGCGAGCGGCGCCGGAATCGGTCCCTGCAGGCCCGATGCCCGCCAACGCTGCACGCTGTTCGCCAGGTGCGCGGCTTCTTGGGTCGTGGACGCGCAGATTGCCGTGGTCGCCAGGAGCACCTGCGGCTCCGGATGAGCCGCAGACGGCGTGTACTGCGAGCGGTAGGCCTCGACGATCGCTCGCCCGTCACCTTGCGCGATGAAATGGGCCCAGACGAGTGGCAGCCCGAGGTGTGCGGCGATGCCAGCGCTGCCTTCGCTTGAACCGAGCAGCCAGATGGGTGGGGCGTCGGGTGTGCGTGGCGTCGCGCGGACATCTCGGAATGCGCCGGCAGGATTCGGACAGTCCCGAAGGAAATCGGCAAGCTCGGTGACTTGGGCCGGATAGTGCTCGGCCGACAACGCGCCCGGGCCTTTGGCCAGCGCGGCCGCGGTTGTTTGATCGGACCCAGGTGCGCGGCCCAAGCCGAGGTCGATGCGTCCGGGGAACAGCGCGTGCAGCATGCGGAATTGCTCGGCGACCTTGTACGAGCTGTAGTGGGTCAGCATCACGCCGCCTGCGCCGATGCGCATCGCCTCGGTTGCTGCGGCCAGGCGTCCGATCAGGATTTCGGGTGCGGAGCCGGCAAGCGCCTCGCTGCTGTGGTGTTCGGCAACCCAGTAGCGGTGATAGCCGTACGCTTCGCATCGCCGCGCGAGATCGATGCTGTTCGCCAACGCTTGGCTTGGTGATGAACCGGCCGGTACCGGCGACTGGTCAACGACCCCAAGCTGCTCGATCATGTCGCGAGACTACCGAGGCGACGGTTCGCCGTGCCTGCCGCCGGGCACTACCTTCAGAGGCGAATGGCATGTTCCAACCTGAGGGGGAGTACGCGTGAACGTCGCAGCCTGGATTCTCGGAGCGATTCTGATCGCCGTGTTCGCTTTTGCCGGCGCCACCAAAGTGCTCGACCTTGATCGCCAGCGTGAACACTTTGGCTACTCGGCAAACCAGTATCGACTGATCGGTCTGTCCGAAGTCGCGGGTGCCGTCGGGATCGTGATCGGGCTGATTTGGCGTCAGGTCGAGTGGGTCGCGCTCGCCGCGGGCACCGGCATCTGTGCCCTCATGGTTGGCGCATTGATCACGCACGCGAGAGTCGAAGACGAAGCCAAGGACACGGCACCCGCGGGTGTGATCTTCGTGCTCGCCATCGTGTTCATGATCGTCATCTCGCTGCGCTGAGCCGCGCAAGGGCATCGACCGCGGACTCGACCTCGCTCGTCGTTGTCAGGTAATGCACGGACAGCCGCAAGAGATCGCCGAGGTCGCGCGCCTCGGCGTCGTAGCGGGTCGACGAGGCTGACGTGACCGATGCGTTGATCCCTTCGGCGCCCAACCGTGCCTGGGTAGCCCGCGCGTCGGGAAGATCGACCGTCACGATCCCACAGCGTCGCTGGCCCAGATCCATCACCCGAAAGCCTGCGGCGGTGAGCGCATCGCGAAGTTGTTCGGCCCGTTCGATGACGGTTGCTTCGATCCGCGAAAGGCCGAGCGCCAGGGCCTCGTTGACCGCGACCCCCAACCCCAGCCAGGCGGCGTGGTTGTACTCCCAATACTCGAATCGGCGAGCGCCGTCGGCGAGCGCATAGGTCGACGCCGAAGTCCAGTCGGCCCCGTGATGGTCGGGCTGGGCCGGTACGAGTCGGTCCACGATCGATGGCGAGGCATACAGAAAACCGGTGCCTCGCGGGCCACGCAGGTACTTGCGCCCGGTGGCGGACAGCAGGTCACAGCCGAGTCGGGCGACGTCGAGATCGAGTTGGCCGACGGACTGACACGCGTCGAGAAGGAATGGCACACCGGCGCGTCGAGTCAGTGCACCGACGGCTTCTGCCGGATTGACGAGGCCCCCGTTGGTCGGCACGTGGGTGAGCGCCACGAGGGCCACATCGTGGTCGAGTCGGTCGGCCAGCGCCTCGAGGTCGACCTGGCCGTGCTCGTCGTCGGGCACAACATCGACGACAACCCCACGTTGTTCGACGGCTCGCAGGAAGCCGATCGCGTTTGCGCCGTAGGCGGCCCGCGCCGTCACGATTCGTTGCCCGGATTGCATTGGCACGGACCAGAAACCGGCGTTCCATGCGGCGGTCGCATGCTCCACACGGGCGATGTTGATTGGTTCGGCGCCGATCAGTCGCCCGATCGATTCATACACCCGCGCGTCGTCTTCGCTGCGTTCCCGAGCAGCCTCGTAGCCGCCGATGGTTGCCTCGCGTTCCAGGTGGTTGACCTGCGTCGCGAGGACCTGATTCGAGGGCAGTGATGACCCGGCGTGATTCAGATGGGTAACGGCCGCTACGCCCGGTGTTGCCAGGCGGGCGGAGCGGATCTCATCGCTGTCGAGAGGGGTGCTCATCGCTCGAGGCCTACGAGCTCAACGGTTCTAGCCATTGATCTGGCCGACGGCGCTGGTCGGTCGGATTCGGAGCACCTGACGTTGCTCGTCGATCATGGCGGCTCGGAACTCGGTCCAGTTCGGATGTGCGCTTCCGGTGACGGCTTCGTAGGTAGCCACAAGGTCATGGGAGGCCTGATCGTCGACCGCCACCGTCACCGGTCCCAACTCGGCGACACCGTCGAAGGACACATAGCTCCACGTATCCGGCGACGTCACATGCAACACGACCCGTGGGTCGCGGCGCATGTTGGCCGTTTTGGCCCGGGTCGCGGTGAGCGAGACGGTGATCGCTCCGTCGATGACGGCGTACACGATGTCGCTGGTTTGGGCCCGGCCGTCGCGGCGAAGCGTTACCAGGACACCATGCTTGTGGCCGGCGGCCCAGTCGAGTGCGTGGTCGAGTGAAAGTGCCATGCCGCAGTTTGACACGGCCGGCGCGATTGGATTTCCGGGTTGTCGGGCGAGTTCAGTCGCCGAACGCCGCCTGGATCGCGGCGACCCCGTCGGCAAAGTCCTGGCGCTGCTGGTCCGAAAGCACACGGTACGCATCGGCGTTGACGAGGTCGGTTGCCGCGTCGGCCGCCGCGAGCTTCTCGCCAGCCCCGTCGGGAACGTGGAGATCCTCGGGCCAACCAAAAGTCTTCACGTCGTCGGGGCGCCGCAGTGCATGCGCGTGCTCAGCGGCAAGACCCTGGGCGATGATCGCCCCAAGATGAATGCTTCCGCGCAACTCGCGATGCAAGACCAGCAGGTGCATAGCGCGACCGGGCAGGTCCTCGGGCATCGGCATCGCCGCGGTGGCGGCGAACAGGGTCAACCCCGCGGGGTTGACGGCATCGACAACAGCCTCGCCTGCGGCGCAGAAGGCGTCGAGCCCTTCGATGTCGTCGAGCACCCCGCGGCCGAGTTCGGCGTTGCATTCGAGGTAGAGCTGGGCGGCGTCCATGGGGGCGACGGTTTCTCGCCCGCTGTCCCACATCTTCGCGACGAGTCCACGGTTGAAGTAGCCGAAGGCGCTCGTGACGACGTCGGCATGGCAGTCGCCGAGGACGCCGCCGCGTCCGACGATGTACAAGCGAAAGCCGTCGAGTCCGGCTTCTTTGCCTTTCGCCAACGAGTCGGGGTGGAAGTAGAACTTCGCACCGAGGCCGTTGACCGGCGCAGCGGTAGCAGCGATGAGAGCTTCAGGTTGCATGGGTCGATCCTTGGTCGCGCTCGGGTCAGCTCTGCGCTGACGGGTCTGTGGCGAGAAAGACCGGAATCTCGCGGTCGGTCTTGGCCTGGTATTCGGCATACGGCGGGAACACATCGATGCCGCGTTGGAACCATGTCGCCCGCTCCTCGCCGGTGATCTGGCGAGCTTCGCCAGCCCACGGTTCGGGGCCGTCCTGCACCAAGACGTTCGGGTCCGCAAGCAGGTTGTGGTACCAACCCGGATGCGCAGGTGCGCCACCCTTGCTGGCGATCAGGGCATAGGTGCCTTCGTGCTCGACCCGCATCAGCGGAACCTTGCGCACGAGCCCCGACTTGTGGCCGACGGTGGTCATCACGATGATCGGGATGCCCGTGTCGCGCAACGTGTTCGCCCGGGTGCCTCCCGATGCTTCGTATTCAGTGACTTGCTCGGCCACCCAGTCCCAGGTACTCGGTCCGTATTCGCCTTCAAAACTCATAGCCGCACGCTAGGGGGCAGCCTGGACTCGGGTCGAATTCGAGGATCGACGAGAATTCGCGAGAGAGATCCGGTTCGGTCACCCACATCGGGATGCCAGCTGAATAGAGTCATCGAAGTGACCTCGCAATGGGCACTCGTCGTCGGCCCTGGACATCGCCATGGTCCCGAGAGCGCGCTGATCTCAGCAGCGGAACTCTTCGGCATCAACGTCGACACCATCACCGAATTCCGTCTCGTCCACCTGCGCGGTGAACTTGGCGCAGATGAGCTCGACCGGTTGAGTCGCGCCCTGCTCATCGACCCGGTCGATGGATGGTGCGAACCGGCCGATGCGCTCGAGCACGACGACGCCGTGGTGGTCGAGACCGGGCTTCGGCCCGGCGTTACCGACCGCGAAGGGGCCGAGCTCGTTCGCGCGGCCGCCCAACTGGGCCTGCCGGTCACTGCGGCGACGATCGGACGTCGCTGGGTGGTCACGGCCGCTTCGCTCGCCGACACCGACCTCGAACGACTCGCCCAACGAGTGCTGCACAACGAGGTCATTGAACGATGGAGCCTCGGCGCGTTAGCGCCAGGCTTTGTCAGCGACCAACCCGAGACTCCCGCGACGAATCACGAAACGGTGCTCGGCGTCGACAACGATGCGTTGGAAGCGATCTCGCAGCGGCGTCGGCTCGGAATGAACCTGGCCGAAATGCAGGCGGTGCAATCGCATTTCGCCGAGCTCGGCCGCAATCCCACCGATGCCGAAGTCGAAACGATCGCGCAGACCTGGAGCGAGCACTGCGCGCACAAGACGTTCCGCGCCTCGATCACGGTCCAGAACGACGCCGGCGAGACGATCGACACGGTCGACGGCCTGCTCAAGAGCTATCTACGCAAGGCGACCGACACGATCGATGCGCCCTGGGTCCGTAGCGCGTTTGTCGACAACGCCGGCATCGTTGCCTTCGACGATGACTTCGACATCGCCCTCAAGGCCGAGACGCACAACCACCCATCGGCGCTGGAGCCCTTTGGTGGCGCCAACACCGGCGTCGGCGGTGTCGTACGCGACATCATCGGCGTCTCTGCGAAACCGATCGCGGTCACGGACATCCTCTGCTTCGGTCCGTCGGATCTCGATCCAGACGAACTGCCGGCCGGCGTGCTGCATCCGCGCCGCATACGCGATGGCGTGATCGCCGGCGTCGGCGACTACGGCAACAAGATCGGTGTGCCGAACATCGGTGGAGCGATCATCTACGACCCCGCCTACACCACCACACCGCTGGTGTTCGCCGGATGCATCGGGGTGCTTCCCCGTGACAGTCACCCAACCGAACCTCGACCGGGCGATGCGATCGTTGTGCTGGGTGGCGCGGTCGGACGCGATGGCGTCGGTGGTGCCACCTTCAGCTCCCAGACGATGCAGGCCGAGACGGCCGAGGTCGCGGGTTCATCGGTCCAGATCGGCGATCCGATCGTCGAAAAGGGCCTCATCGATGTCGTCATGGCCGCCCGCGACGCGGGGCTCTACACCGCGATCACCGACTGTGGCGCCGGTGGACTCAGCTCGTCGATCGGCGAGATGGCAAACGAGCTCGGCGCCGATGTCGACCTGGATCTCGTGCCGCGCAAGTACCCCGGACTCGCGGGTTGGGAAACCTGGCTGAGCGAGGCCCAAGAACGCATGGTGCTGGCGGCGCCGGACCCCGGACCGATCCTTGCCCTCGCCGAACGCTGGGGCATCGATGGCAGCGTCGTGGGTACCTTCAGCGATGACGGCGTGCTGCGCGTGCGCCAGGGTGATGAAACGATCGTCGACCTCGATTGCCATTTCCTTCACGAGGGCTGCCCCCGTCACGAACTGGTGGCACGACGTCAACGAGTCACCGCCTCGGAGCGCACGCCCGTCGCACTCGATGTGGTCGAAACAACGTTGGCCCTGCTCGCCCATCCGACCATCGCGTCGAAAGAGTCAACGGTGCGCACCTATGACCACGAGGTCATGGGCGGCACGCTCATTCGCCCGTTCGGTGGCGCCAAGGGCGATGGGGCGGCCGATGGAGCGGCAACGATTCCGCCCGGGACTTCGGGCAAGAACGCGATGGCCGTCGGTATCGGCGTTAACGCGGTGATCGGCGGCCACGACGCGTACGCGATGGCGTGGCATGTGATCGACGAGGCCGTGCGAAATGCGATCATCGCCGGCGCCGACCCTGGCGAGCTGTCCCTGCTCGACAACTTCGCCTGGGGTAATCCGACCGATCCCGAGACGCTTGGCCAGATCGAGGCTGCCTGTCGCGCCTGCCACGATGCAGCGCTCGTGTTCAATGCCCCCTTCGTGAGCGGCAAGGACAGCCTCTACAACGTTTTTGTGCATCCCGACGGAACCCCCGATCCGGTTGCACCGACGCTGGTCATCACGGCCGTCGGTATCTGTCGCGCTCCCGACAACCTGCCGCTCACCGGCGTGGTCGCACCGGGCAACGAGATCTGGCTGGTCGGCCCCGATGCCGCTGCGTTGCGCGGCTCGCACCTTGATGTCGTGCTCGGCCACGACTACGGAGGCGAACTGCCCGCTCCGGAACCGGGCGCGCTGGCTCGTCACCAAGAAATGGCGGCGGCCATCCGAGCCGGGTTGGTGGCGAGCGCACACGACCCGAGCGAAGGTGGCATTGCGGTCGCCGCGGCCGAGTGGGCCCTGGCTGGTCGGTGCGGTCTGGATCTTGACCTCGACGATGACCACGCTGTCTTGTTCGGCGAAGGCCCCGGCCGCTACTTGGTCGAAGTCGCGCCGGCCGATGCGGGCGCGTTCGCCAAGATCGTGCCGAGCGCTCGGCGCATCGGCTCAGTGACGAGCGGCGACACCGTGCGCCTCGGTGCGCACGAGCTGAGCCTCGATGCCGTCGAGCAAGCCTGGAAGCAGACCCCATGACCGCCCCACGCGTACTCATTCCCGTTGCGCTCGGAACCAATCGCGACGGTGATCTCGCCGAGGCGTTCGCCGCTGCAGGAGCCGCGCCGGAGCGTGTTCCGCTCCAAGCCCTGCGCGCCGGCGAAGCCCGACTGAGCGACTTCCAGATTCTGGCCGTGCCTGGTGGCTTCTCGTACGGCGACGCGCTGGGCGCGGGTCGTCTGCTGGGACTCGATCTGGTTGGCTGGTTCGGCGAGCAGTTGCACGAGGCCCACCAGAACGAGGTGCCCATGATCGGCATCTGCAACGGCTTCCAAGCCTTGGTGCGGGCCGGCCTGTTGCCGGGTGACCAACCCGCCGTGCTGGCCGACAATGACCATGGTCGATTCGAATGCCGGTGGGTCGAACTCGCCCCTGAACCAGGCAATGACTCGATCTGGCTTTCCGGTCTTGACGAACCGATCCGCTGCCCGATCGCCCACGGCGAAGGCCGGTTCGTCGCCGAAGCGCTCGCCGACGTCGAGGCCCGCAACGGCGTCGCCTTTCGCTACGCCCAAGACGGCCAGCGGGCCCACGGCGAGTATCCTGCCAACCCGAACGGGTCTGCTGGCGATGTCGCGGGCGTAACCGACCCCACCGGACGTGTTCTCGGTCTGATGCCGCATCCTGAAAATCACGTGTTCGAACGACAAGACATCTTGCGAGGCCGCCGCACCGGCGGCCAGGCGCTCGGCCTGTTTGCCAGCGCCGTCGCCGCCGTTCGATGAATACCCGATCCCCGCTGCCTGGCGATCAGAGCGGCACCACTAGAGTCTCGGGCGTGCGTCGCCCACTTGTGACTGGAGCACCGGCGTGAATCATGTCGACCCCGAACTCGATCGTCCGAGCGAAGAGTGCGGGGTCATTGGTATCTCCACACCTGGCAGCGACGCCGCGCAGAACGCCTTCTTCGGTCTCTACGCACTGCAGCACCGCGGCCAAGAAGCGGCCGGAATCGCCGTCGCCGACGGTCAAGCGGTTCGCGTCCACAAGGACATGGGTTTGGTGTCGCAAGTTTTCGAGAGCGGCACGCTCGATCCGCTCGTCGGCGGTTTGGCCATAGGCCACACTCGGTACTCGACGACCGGGGCGAACAGCGAACGGAACGTGCAGCCCTACGTGGTCGAGACGATGCACGGCCCGCTGGGGATCGCACACAACGGCAACCTCGTCAACGCCGACCACCTGCGTGAACAACTGCTGCAGCGTGGCGCTGGCCTGTCGAGCTCCTCGGACTCCGAAGTGCTCGCACTCATGCTCGCCGCCACCGAAGGCGACAGCTGGGAACACCGCCTGTCCAAGGTCATGGGCGAATGGCGGGGCGCATTCAGCCTCGTCGTGTTGTGCGGAACCAAAGTGATTGGCTGTCGCGACCCTTGGGGGTTCCGACCGCTCTCGATCGGTCGCATGCCCAACGGCGGCCACGCACTGGCGTCAGAGACCGGCGCGCTGCGGACCTTGGGCTGTGACAACATTCGCGAGATCGAGCCGGGCGAGATCGTCGTCCTGCAGGGGCAGATGGCTCGCAGCTTCCAGGGTGTCGCGCCAGCCGAACGCCAGGCCCGCTGCACCTTCGAGCAGATCTACTTCAGCCGCCCCGACGCCATCTGGGACGACCTGAGCGTCCATCAGGTTCGCCAGCGTCTGGGTGCGGCGGTGGCTCGAGAGCATCCGGTCGACGCCGACATGGTCATGCCCGTACCCGACAGCTCGATGCCCGCGGCAATCGGCTACGCAGCCGCGGCTGGCATCACCTATAACGAGGGCTTCGTCAAGAACCGCTACATCGGTCGGACCTTTATCGAACCGACCGATGAGCTTCGCCGCCAAGGTGTGGCCCTCAAGTTCAATACGTTGAACGACAACATCGCCGGCAAGCGTGTGGTGATGGTCGATGACTCGATCGTGCGAGGCACCACGAGCGGGCCGCTTGTACGACTCGTGCGCGAAGCCGGCGCGCTCGAAGTCCACGTTCGCATCACGTGCCCACCGATCGCTCACCCGTGCTTCTTCGGCGTGGACATGGGTACCCACGAGGAACTGATCGCGCATCATCTGAGTGTCGAGGAGATCCGCGACCACATCGGTGCCGACTCGCTGGGCTTCCTGAGCGTTCCGAGCCTGATGGGCGCCCTCGAGCGCGAAGACGGCTACTGCAATGCGTGCTTCACAGGCGACTATCCCGTGCCGGTGCAGCTGCAGCTTCCGACCACATCGAAGCGACGCTTCGATGGCGTGCTCGTCTGATCGTCGAACCATGCGCGTACTGCTGATCGGTTCAGGAGGACGAGAGCACGCGATCGCACGGAGCGTCTTGCGATCGGCTCGTCTGGACACCCTGTTTGTCGCTCCGGGAAATGCCGGCACCGCCGCGCACAACATCGATCTCGATGTCGACGATCACGCGGCCGTCATTGCCTTTTGCCGTGACCAAGCAATCGATCTGGTTGTCGTCGGTCCCGAGGTTCCGCTGGTCGACGGCATCGCCGACCGTCTGGGCGAAGCGGGCATTGCCTGTTTCGGACCGTCCGCGGCCGCAGCCCGGCTCGAAGGGTCCAAGTCGTTCTCGCGGGCTTTCGCCGACTCGGTGGGAATTCCACAACCCAAGTCCGGAACCTTCGCTTCGAGCGACGATGCAATCGCCTGGCTCGACGAGGTCGCGGTGCCCGTGGTCGTCAAGGCCGATGGCCTCGCCGCCGGCAAAGGCGTGGTCATCCCCGAGACGAGGGCCGAGACCGAACAGGCGATTCGTGCGATGCTCGACGATGGCCAGTTCGGCGAGTCCAGCGCCACGATCGTGCTCGAAGAACGCATGCATGGCGAGGAGCTCAGCCTCTTCGGTATCAGCGACGGCCGCACCGTGGTCACGTTGGCAACCGCCCAAGATCACAAGCGCGTCGGCGATGGCGACACCGGTCTGAACACCGGCGGCATGGGTGCGTTTGCCCCAGTGCCGGGTATCGATGCAGAACGACAGGCCGAACTCGCCGAACTCTTCCTCGCCCCCGCGATTCAAGGCATGGCCGACGCGGGCACACCGTTTGTCGGCGTGTTGTTCGCAGGACTCATGCTCACCGAAGACGGCCCCCGGCTGGTCGAATACAACTGCCGGTTCGGCGATCCCGAGGCCGAGGTCATCCTGCCGCTTATCCAGAGCGATGCCCTCGAGCTCCTCTACGCGGCAGCTACCGGCACCCTCGACCAGGTCGTCGTCGAGATGAGCCAAGCCGTCGCGGCAACGGTGGTGGTCGCCGCAAACGGCTATCCGGCGGCACCCCGCAAGGGGGTCGCGTTGACCCTGCCGGAGACGTCCGACGGGTCTGGTGTCACGATCTTTCATGCCGGCACGCGATCCGACGGTGCCTCGCTCGTGAGCAGTGGGGGTCGCGTGCTCGCCGTGACGGGTATCGGCGACACGCTCGACGAAGCGCTGACCCGTTCTTACGCCGTCGTCGACGCGATCGTGGCAAGCGCCCCCGACGACGGCCTCTTCGCCCGATCCGACATCGGCTGGCGTCACGCCCGCCGCACCCCACCCACTGGAGCCCAATCGTGACCGATGCCTACGAAGCCGCCGGAGTCTCCTTTACGAGCGGCGAAGCCGCCGTCGACCGCATCGGCGCGGCCGTAAAGAGCACCCACGACGCTCGCGTCGTGTCGGGGCTCGGCAGCTTCGGTGGTGTGTTCGACCTTGCCTCGCTGGCCGACATCGATGATCCGCTGCTCGTTGCCAGCACCGACGGTGTCGGCACGAAGACCAAGCTGAGCGCCGAGCTGGATCGTTGGGAAGGGGCGGGCGCCGACATCGTCAACCACGGCATCAACGATGTCTTGGTTCAGGGTGCACGGCCGCTCTTCTTCCTGGACACGGTCGCCGCACAGCACCTGGATCCCGAGATCGTGGGCCGCATCGTTGACGGCATGGCCGAGGCATGTCGCGCCGCTGGCTGTGTCTTGCTCGGCGGCGAAACCGCCGAGATGCCCGGTGTGTTCACCGAAGGGGCCGTCGACATTGCCGGCACGATGGTTGGCGCCGTCGGCCGGAGTGATCTGTTGCCCAAAGCCGGGATCGAGGCCGGTGACATCTTGATTGGTGTCGCCATCGACGGCCTGCACACGAACGGTTACTCGCTTGCCCGAACCGTCGCCGAGCGTTTCTCGCTCAGCGATCCGATCCCTGGCGGCGATGGCACGACGATCGGCGACGCGCTCACTGCCGTGCACCGCAGCTATTTGCCCGTGCTCGAACAGGCACTCGTCGAGGGCAAGATCGCCGCGCTGGCCCACATCACCGGTGGGGGACTGCTCGACAACATTCCCCGAGTGCTCCCCGACGGCACCGGCGCATCGGTGCGCCTCGACAGCTGGGAACGCCCGGCCCTCTTCCAGTGGTTGATCGACGAGGCCGGTCTCGACCTCGGCCAAGCTCACCGCATTTTCAACTGTGGCGTCGGCATGGTGCTGATCGTCAAGCCCGCCGACGTTGCATCGGTGCAATCGGCGATCGACGAACCCACCTGGGTCATGGGCGAAGTCACGGTTCACGACAATGGCGACCGGGTGCAGTTGGTTTGAACATGACTCGCATCGTGGTGCTCGCATCGGGATCCGGCACAAATTGCCAGGCGCTCCTCGATGCCAGTGCGTCGGGCGAACTCGATGCCTCCATCGTCGCAATCATCACGAACAATCCCGAAGCCGGGGTGCTCGCTCGGGCGGCAGCTGCCGATGTCCCCTCGGTCATCATCGAGCACCGCGGCCGTGATCCCGAGCTGCGTCGCGCGGCCGATCAGCGCTTGATTGATGCCATTGCGTCGTACCGGCCGGATCTGGTGGTCCTCGCCGGATGGATGCGCATCCTGGGAGCCGAGGTTGGCGCCGCGTTCCCCGTCATGAATCTGCATCCCGCCAAACCTGGAGAGTTCCCCGGTGTCGGCGCGATCGAGCGGGCGTTCGAAGCCCACCAACAAGACCTGATCTGCGAGTCGGGCGTCATGGTGCATTGGGTGCCCGATGATGGTGTCGATGTCGGTCCCGTGATCGTGAGCGACATCGTCGCGTTTGAGCCAAACGACACCCTCGAACGCTTCGAAGCCCGGATGCACCAGGCCGAACACCGCCTCATTGTCGAGGGAGCCCGGCAAGCCTTGGACAATCTTCTCAGGCCGGGTAGCGAGCCAAAAACGTTGTAACGACAACGTTCTAGGGCGGTCGGCAATGTCGCCGTGACGTCTCTTCCGGCGGTCGTATGGGCCAAATGACCTAGTTTTTCAACCTGGGCTCAAAGACATGGGGAGTTTTGCTCAAGAATCGCTCAGCGCGGCCGATGGAGTTCCCGTGAGCAGTCTGGAACCAATCGACGGTCGCCGTCAGATTTCCACCGCGACCCGCGCTCGCATCCGTCGCGAAGGGCTCCTCGGTGCTTGCCAGCGCCTCTTGGTCCTGTCGGTGGCGAACATTCCCACCTTTGCCGTCGTGGCCCTCGTCATGTTGCCGACGGCCGATCGAACGGGCGTCCGTTCCTGGCTCATTGCCTGCGCAGTGGTATCTGCCCTGTCTGGCGTCACTGCGGCGCTCCGTTGGCGCCGACTGCCATTGCTCAAGGCGCCCGATCTCGAACACGCCATCATGTGGATGTTCGGTGTGCCCATGGCGCTTCAGTGGGGAAGCGCCACGTTGGTGATGGGACCGACCGGCGAACAAGGCGGCCTCATTCTGGCGCTCATCATCGTGGTTGCCGCCACGGCGATCTTCGGTGCGTGCGGTGCCGCCCATGCCCGCCTGACCATGCCCCTCGTGGGTTCGGTGATCTTTGCCAACTTCTTTGTCCTCGCACAACGGTTCGGCGCCTACTCGGTACCGGCGATGCTGCTCATCTACGGCACGGCCATGATGCTGGTGATCGGCCTGCTCGCTCGCCGCGAACTCGTTCGTCGCCAGCGCCTCGTCATGCGGTCCGAGGAACTCCTCGAAGCGGTGTCGACCGAACGGAGCAGCCTGTCGGCCCTCAACGCGGAACTCCAGTGGCGGGCAACCCACGACATGTTGATGGGTATCCCGAACCGCGACCTGTTGCAGGCCGAACTCGAGCGATGCCTCTCGGCCCACCCGCCTGCCGGCAGCGTTGGACTGCTGTTCCTCGATCTCGACCGTTTCAAGTTCGTCAACGACACGCTTGGCCACCAGGCCGGCGACGCGTTGCTCGTCACCGTTGGCAGCCGAATTCAGGCGGCCATTGCCGACGAAGACGCGCTCGTCGCACGGGTCGGCGGCGACGAACTTGTTGTTCTGATGCGGTGTCTCACGTCGGACGACCATCTGGGGTTGGTGGCTGACAAGCTCCTCGCCAAGTTCGTGGATCCGTTCACGATCGACGGTGTTGAACTGAGCATCGGATCAAGCATCGGTATGGCGATGTCGGTCGCCGGCGAAACCGCCGATGACCTCTATCGGCATGCCGATGCTGCCCTCTACGAAGCCAAGCAACGTGGCCGTGGCCGCGCCGTCCTGGCCGACGCGGCCCTGCGCAATCGTCGTTCGGCGCGTATTCGCACCGAGCTGGAGCTGCGCTCCGCCCTCAACCAGCACGAGATCGAGGCATGGTTCCAACCCGAAGTTGACCTGGTCTCGGGCGAGGTCGTGGCGGCCGAAGCACTGGCCCGCTGGCGAATGGGCGACGCGGTCGCTCACGCAGGCTCGTTCATCGAAGTCGCCGAACGGGCCGGTCTGCTCGAACAACTCATGTTCGAGATGGTCGAGCAGGTTTGGCAATGGCGTCGCGATACTCGTTCGACCCTGTCGGTCGGCATCAACATCTCGACAGCTCACCTGCCTGCCTTGCTCCGAGCCCACGGGGCCGATCCCCGAACTCGTCCCTTCGACGGCCTGCGCTTGGAGATCGGTGAGACCGACATCATCCGGGACTTCGCCGGTACTCGTGCGTGGCTGCAACAGGCCCGTGACCTGGGCGCAAAGGTCATGCTCGACGATTTCGGCACCGGGTTCTCGTCATTGCGCATGCTGAGCGATCTTCCGATCGACGGCATCAAGATCGACCGCACCTATGTGGCGCGGATCGAGCGGGACCTTCGTGTGCGCCGGTTGGTAACGAGCCTGGCCGAGTTCGGTCGCAGCTGCGGGATCATGGTCGTTGCCGAGGGTGTGGAAACCTCGAGTCAGTCCGAGTTCCTCATGCAGATCGGAATCGATCGAGCCCAGGGATTGCTGTTCAGTGGCGCGGT